>CASEOO010000015.1 GCA_949289565.1 uncultured Bacteroidales bacterium | reverse complement strand
TATTCGTGTGCATTGTACCTGAATCAAAGGATAGCAACTACTTTACGTAATTCTGCGAGCCGTTGTCCGAATGACGTGTCATGACGCATTTTCCACAAATTGTAATCTGTCTGCAATCCGAGCAGAGGTTCAGCCTCAATACCCAGAGCAGCCTCAAAAAGCAATGCTGTCTTTTCCGTCAAAGAACGGCGCCCGTTAAGTATCTCGTTCAATGCCGAATACGGCACGCCCATTTCCTGCGCCAATTTGTGTTGTGTTATTCCCCTGTACTCTATTTCATTTTTCAATATGGTTCCAGGATGTGTCGGATATGCAGACTCGATATTATTCGCAATCATCTTCGGATCTGTTTTTTGTAATTCAATCATAACAATCCTATTTATAATGGTTTGACAATTCAGTTATGTTACATATAGAGGCAATCGCCTCTCCATCCCTTACATACTCCTCAAACTCAATATGGTATTGGTCATTTACCCTTACGGAAGACAGTCCCTTTTTATCACCCGACAACCTTTCATACCGGAGCGAATTATACTGGCATAATCCCATGACATCACGCACTCGCCTCATAAGGTTTATAATGTCAATATATTTCCTGACAATTCCCGGCTGATATCGATGTTCTTGTCTGGAGATTTCCCGGTTCTGTGCATTTCCATCAGATACTCTTTATCAAAAATAACCTCCATCGTATTATTGTTTAACTTACAGGAACAAATGTAGTGAATTTTTCGCTTCTTCACAAAATTTGTGAAGAAATAACTGCGGAATTAAATTTCAAATTTTGAAAAACAAATAGTAATTTTGCGCCGCCTGGCCGGAAAGGAAATCAGAATTCCCGGAAGGCAGGAACAAAATCACGGAAATCATGAAAATCGGTATCTGCAGCGACCACGCCGGATTCGAATACAAGGGCCGGCTCATCCAGTATCTTGAAAGCAAAGGCTATGAAATGAAAGACTTCGGAACTCATTCCGAGGCAAGCATGGACTACCCTGACGTGGCCCATCCTCTCGCCGAGGCTGTAGGAAACGGAGAAGTCGACCTGGGCATAGCCATGTGCGGCACAGGGAACGGCATGGCCATGACCCTGAACAAGCATCAGAATATCCGCGCCGGGCTGGCCTGGAACAAGGAAATTGGAGAACTGGTGAAAAAGCACAACAATGCCAACATCCTGGTGATGCCGGCACGCTTCATACCGTTCGACGAAGTGACTGAAATCACAGACAGCTGGCTGGATACGGAATTCGAAGGCGGAAGACACCAGAAAAGAATTGACAAAATCCCTGTCAGACAGGCATAGCCATCCGGAACAACGATCCTTTTGATCCGGATTCAGGGAAGATTTCTGACTGTAAAAGAATTTTTATGGAAGAAAATATTGGCATTGCGCCACTGGTTCTGGCCAGCGGCGCAATGTTGACTAAAAACATAGACGATTATCCTGCGGGAATCATCATTCCCGTGGACAAGCCGTATACATGGACTTCCGCCGATGTCATCAGAAAAATCAAGTTCGCCGCAGTGAGACATTTCGGGAAAAAGAACCTGAAAGTCGGACATGCAGGCACGCTCGACCCTCTGGCTACAGGGGTACTTCTGGTCTGCATCGGAAAAGCCACGAAACTGGCAGAGGCTCTGCAGGCGCATGACAAGGAATACATCGCAGGCATAACCTTCGGAGCCACGACTCCATCCTACGACAGGGAAAAGGAGATAGACCGCTTCTACCCGCATGAACACATCACGGAAGAGGCTGTCAGAAAAGCCATGGAATCTTTCATCGGAGAGCAGGACCAGATAGCGCCGCTGTTTTCCGCGAAATCCGTGGAAGGAGTCCGGGCATATGAAATCGCACGCAAGATGATGAGACGCGGGGAGACAGAAGGGATAGACGAAGCCGCGGCAGGCCTTATCCGGACAGCGCGTATCCGTATTGAGTCCATGGAGCTGCTTTCATTCGATGCCGGTACCGGAAAGAGTGCTGCGCCAAACGACAAAGATGCGGCAGGCATCGGCCGGAATGCATCGCCCGTGCCAAAAGAGGACGGGCGGCAGCCGAAGATAAACGTTACGGACAATTCCGCCCTTGGTCTGCCTACAGCCACAATAAGGATAGCCTGCAGCAAGGGAACATACATCAGGGCCCTGGCACGCGACCTCGGGGAAGCTCTCGGAAGCGGCGCTCATCTGGACAGCCTGCAGCGCAGCAGAAGCGGAGATTTCAAGGTGGAAAACGCCCTGTCAGTCGATGAAGTGCTCGCCATACTGAAAAGATAAAGGCTACGCTGTTTGAGCACCGGACTCGCCTGAATTCCAGACAAACATATCTTCTACTGTAACAGAATATACTACAGCCATCTATGAAGACCGCAACAATGAACATACAGGGCAAAGCCCCCGCCTACTCGTACCGCCAGATATGGACGGTAGCCTACCCTATTCTCATCAGTCTCGTCATGGAGCAGATGATAGGGATGACGGACACTGCGTTCATGGGCAGGGTCGGGGAAACGGAACTTGGTGCATCAGCCATTGCCGGTGTGTTTTACATGGTAGTCTTCATGATAGGATTCGGATTCAGCATCGGGTCCCAGATCATCATTGCCCGACGCAACGGCGAGGGCAACTTCATGGAAACCGGCAATATATTCTACCACGGAGTGTGCTTCCTGCTGATACTGGCGGCGGTGATGACAGCGCTCTCAGAGATGTTTTCGCCATGGCTGATAGGAAAAATGGTGTCATCTCCGGCGATAGCGGACGCCGCGCTGAGCTATGTCAAATGGAGGATACCGGGACTGTTTTTCGCCTATGTCACCGCGATGTTCAGGGCATTTTATGTCGGGACTACCCAGACCAGGACCCTGACTCTGAATTCCATCACCATGGTGCTGTCAAACGTGGTCTTCAACTGGATTTTCGTGTTCGGGAAACTCGGCGTGCCTGCAATGGGAATAGCCGGAGCGGCTATAGGCTCGACTCTGGCGGAATTCGTATCGCTGATTTTCTTCATAGCCTACACCATAGCCAGGACAGACTGCCGGAAATACGGTCTGAACAGTTTCAAGGGCTTCCGCTTCAAAAAACTCGGCGACATACTGACAGTCTCGATATGGACCATGATACAGAACGGCGTATCCCTCTCCACATGGCTTATATTCTTCCTGTTCATCGAACACCTCGGCGAAATGCCTCTGGCAGTGTCGAACATCATCAGGAATGTATCAGGGCTGATGTGGATGGTTCTCACGGCCTTCTCCTCCACCTGCAGTTCCCTAGTAAGCAACATCATAGGCAACGGGCATCCGGATGCAGTGAAAGGACTGGTAATCAGGATACTGAAACTCAGCTATGCTGCAGTGGCCGTGATGGCGGTGCTCATAGCGCTTTTCCCTCATACCGTGCTGAGAATCTATACGAACATTCCTGAAATCATAGAAGCTGCAGTGCCGTCGCTATGGGTGCTGTGCTCGGCCTATATGCTGACCGTTCCTGCAAACATATTTTTCCAGGCCGTTTCAGGGACAGGCAGCACCCGCACAGCGTTTCTTCTGGAGCTGGGAGCTCTCGCAGTCTATATGCTGTATTGCTGGTTCATCATGCACATCGTCAGGGCAGATGTAGCCGTATGCTGGACTGCGGAGCACGTCTATGGATGCGCCATGATGCTTCTGTGCGGCTGGTATCTGCTCAGCGGACGCTGGAAAAACCGGCAGATATAGCCCTCCGCATTTGACTCACACCAGGCGATATCCTTTCATGGCACGCTCAAGAGTCCTGTGCACAGGCTGGGCCGAACGGATAGAGTTGATTTTCTTCACAAGCTCCGTCACTGACCTGTCCCCGTTTCCCGCCAGACGCATGATATTGTCCGTACACAGTTTTTCCAGAAGGTCGTGAAACGCAGGCCCATGGTCAGGATGCCTCAGATGGCACAGCTCATGAAGAATCACATAATCGCACAAAGGTTCAGGCAGACGCACCAGATTCAGATTCAGGTTTATATTTCCCCGGGCTGAACAGCTTCCCCAGTTCGAGGAGTTGTGTTTGACTGTGACTTTCCCGCAGCTGAACCCGAAACGGGACGCGAAAAATGCCAGTCTTTTAGGCAGAATAAGTTTAGCCTCCGTCCTCAGGACTTCGGCCAATGCCTGTCTGAGAAGACAATCCAGTTCAGGCGCCCCTTCCCGGGGCAATTTTCCCGAGTACGTCAATACCTTTCTGAACAGAGGCCTGTCCAATGACAGAAACGTCCGTCCGGTTATCTTAACATCCTCGACCTGCACCGTCTTCACTGTCACCGACATAGGCTCCTGGCTTCCGCCATCCGCACCCCTTCTGAAAACGATTTCAGACAGAAGGGTATTCACCACGGCTCCGTCCCGGAGCAATGCCACCGCCTTTCCTTCCTCCACTGCCTCGGATATCTTCTTTTTCTGCTTCGCAATGGCGGCGATGACCCAGTCCCGCTTGAGCATGAAAAACCTGAGGCCCTCGTCATAAGACAAGGACCTCGGGACAATGACTTTGACCCCGTCGGCCGGATGTACCCGGATAGAAACTCTGCGGCTGGCGGCGTTTTTCACCAGCAGCACCTTTCCGGCTTCCGGATCAATATATTCTTTCGCCTGCACTATTTGCTGCGCTCAGGACGGAGGGCGCGGACAGTCTCGCCTGTACGCCACATCTCGCTCTCATGCAGTTCCTTCAGCTCAGCATTCAATTTCTCACGATAGTCAGGCTTGCTGTTCGAGTCGATGGAAATCTGAGCCTCGTTTCCGGTCTTCACACTGTTGTACAAGTCATTGAATACAGGCAATGTGGCATCCCTGAACTTCTTCCACCAGTCGAGCGCGCCGCGCTGTGCCGTAGTAGAGCAGTTCGCATACATCCAGTCCATGCCGTTTTCTGCTATAAGAGGCATAAGGCTCTGGCTGAGTTCCTCCACAGTCTCGTTGAATGCCTCGGAAGGAGTGTGGCCGTTTTCGCGGAGCACCTGATACTGCGCCGCGAAGATACCCTGGATAGCTCCCATCAAAGTACCTCTCTCCCCTGTCAGGTCAGAATATACCTCGCGTTTGAAAGTGGTTTCGAACAGATAACCTGAACCTACACCGACTCCCAGGGCAATGACTCTGTCATAAGCCTTTCCGGTAGCGTCCTGATAAATCGCGTATGAAGAATTGATACCCTTGCCCTGAAGGAAAAGACGGCGCAGCGAAGTACCTGAGCCCTTAGGAGCGACCATGATCACATCCACATCGGCTGGCGGGATGATGCCTGTCTTGTCATTGTAAGTGATGCCGAAGCCATGTGAAAAATACAGGGCCTTGCCGGCTGTCAGATGTTTCTTCACCACCGGCCACGCTGAAATCTGGCCAGCATCGGAGAGCAGGAATTCTATGATAGTGGCTTTCTCGCAAGCTTCCTCAATCTCGAACAGGGTTTCACCTGGCACCCATCCGTCCTCGACAGCCTTGTCCCAGCTCTTCGAGCCTTTTCGCTGTCCTACTATCACATTGAAACCATTGTCCTTCAGGTTCAATGACTGTCCCGGCCCCTGGACGCCATATCCAAGGACTGCGATAGTTTCATTCTTCAACACTTCTCTCGCTTTTTCAAGCGGAAACTCAGAGCGGGTCACTACATTTTCCTCGACTCCGCCGAAATTCATTTTTGCCATAATGAGTTTAACATTGTGCGGCCGCTGGCCGCGTTATTTATTATATTTAACGAATTATTTCACTCTTAGCCAGAGGTTTTTCTGCAGGACTGACATCAAGATTTATGACTGTCTGTAATGAAGTCACCATACCGGACGAGAGAACAGGACTGCCCTTCTGCAGGCGACTGCATCCTTCTGTCCTGATACCGCTTCTGCCGTCTGCCGAGCAGATCGTTCACTTTCTCCAGCGGAGAAGCTGTGACTGCTATTTTTCCAGAACGGACGAACTGGCGCACACAGTTGATCTTGTCCAGCTCCCTGTACAGGGAGTCTATATCCTCGCCGGAGCCAGACAGCTCCACCACCAGATATTCAGGAGTCACCTCCACGATATGCGTGTTGTACCCTCGCAGCAGACGGCTGGTGTCCTCCCAGTTCTGGAATTCATCGGTGGAAATCTTGAACAGCGCTATCTCGCTCTGGAAGATGTCCTCGTCCGTGTAACATGAGGCGTTGATGACATCCAGTTTCTTGTTTATCTGTTTGAGAATCTTGTCGATATTCTTGGCCGAAGTCCGGCAGCTGATAGTGAATTTATGCACGTTCTTCATGGATGAAGCGGACACGTTCAAACTCTCGATATTTACCTGCAGCCGGGTGAAGACTGCGGCTATCTGGTTCAATATTCCGGAGAAGTTCTCCGAATGCACTATAATGGTATACAATTTATTGTCTTCCATGGTCATATCCTCCTCAGCATTCCAGCAACATATCATCTATAGAGTTCCCCGGAGGCGTCATCGGCATCACATTTTCCTCTTCTTCCACACAGGCCTCCAGGAAGAACGGTCCGTCAGTCTCAAGCATCTCCCGGACAGCATCCCTGAGATCCTTTCTGTCTATGACCCGCCTGGAAGGGATTCCATAAGCGGAAGCGAGCACCTGGAAATCAGGATTTGTCATGCGGGTGAAAGAATACCTCCTGCCGTAGAACAATTCCTGCCACTGGCGGACATTCCCGAGATAGCTGTTGTTCAGAAGTATCATTTTCACAGGAATCTTGTGCTCCATAATGGTGCCGAATTCTTCCACTGTCATCTGCAGGCCTCCGTCTCCCATGAAAACGCATATGGTTCTGTCAGGACGGGCATAGCAAGCTCCGATTCCTGCCGGGATGGCATATCCCATGGTGCCCATGCCGCCGGAAGTGATGATGCTCCTCTTCTCGGTGAAGCTGAAATACCTGGCTGCCATCATCTGATTCTGCCCGACATCAGTGACCAGTATAGCCTTGTGGTCTGTGGCCCGGCTGACAGCATCCACCACTTCACCCATACGAAGCATGTTTCCGGACGGATTCAGTTCCTTGCTGATGACTTTTTCGTATTCTTCATCCTGGTATTTTCTGAAGCTGTCTATCCACTCCGTCCTGTCCACCTTCACAAGTCTCTCTGTGAGCATGGCCAGGGTCTTTTTGCAGTCTCCCAGCACAGGTATATCCACAGGAATATTTTTCCCCAGTTCGGAGGGGTCTATGTCCAGATGTATGATTTTCGCCTGCCTGGCATAAGTGGACATATTTCCTGTCACCCTGTCGTCGAAACGCATTCCGACTGCTATCAGCACGTCGCATTCGTTGGTCTTGACATTGTTGCAAAGATTTCCATGCATGCCGAGCATCCCCTTGTTCAGAGGGTGCGAAGACGGCATCACCGAAAGTCCGAGGAGAGTGCTGCCGAACGGGAGATTTCCCTTTTCCACGAAGGCGCGGAACTCTTCCTGAGCTTCTCCGAGTTCTATGCCCTGGCCGGCCAGCACGAAAGGACGCCTGGCGGCATTTATCGCGGCGGCGGCTTCACGTATGCGGGTGATGTCTATTTCAGGATCGTCATCATAGCTGCGGATATAATCCATTTTTTCATGTCTGAATTCAGTCATGCCGACCTGGGCGTTCTTGGTTATGCTCAGCACTACAGGGCCAGGCCTTCCGCTTCTGGCCACGAAGAAAGCCCTCGCCACTGCCCAGCAGATTTCTTCAGGGGTGCTTATCTGGTAGCTCCATTTGCAGATAGGCTGGGTCACACAGGTGAAATCCACCTCCTGAAACGCATCTGTGCCTATCATGTCTGTCGCGATCTGGCCTGCGATGACCACTATCGGGGTGCTGTCCAGCATGGCATCCGCAATACCGGTGAGCGTATTGGTGGCGCCCGGTCCGCCTGTCACCAGGCAGACCCCGGGCTTCCCCGAAGCCCGGGCGTAGCCTTCGGCTGCGTGGGCCGCCCCCTGCTCATGCCGGACCAAGATATGGTTTATCTTGTCCATATGGCCCATCAACGCATCATAGACCGGAATGATAGCTCCGCCAGGATAGCCGAACACCGTATCTACCCCCTCGCCTTCCAGCGCCCTGAGCAAAGCCTCAGAACCGGAGATCTGTTCACTGTTGTTTTTCATATCCGTTTGTTATTATACCATCCTGATCGCTCCTTTGTCAGCTGACGACACCAGCTTCGAATAGGCTTTCAGCGCCTTTGAAATCTCGCGTTTCCTGGAATGCGGAGTGAAAGCCTCGTCGCCACGCGACATCTCTTCTTTCCGCCTGGATGCAAACTCCTCCTCAGACACTTCGGCATGAATGGACCTCGACTTGATGTCTATTGAAATCATGTCACCGTCGCGGAGCAGTCCGACATTGCCGCCGGAGGCGGCTTCAGGAGAAATATGGCCAATGGACAGGCCTGAAGTGCCTCCGCTGAAACGGCCGTCGGTGATCAGAGCGCATTCCTTTCCGAGATGACGGCTTTTGATATAAGATGTCGGGTACAGCATTTCCTGCATGCCAGGACCGCCCTTCGGACCTTCATACGAAATCACCACCACATCACCGGACTGCACTGCCCCGCCGAGAATGCCTTCGCATGCCTCCTCCTGAGATTCAAAGACTTTTGCAGGCCCGCGGAATTTCAGTATGCTTTCGTCCACCCCTGCGGTCTTGACTATGCAGCCGTCCATGGCTATATTTCCATAAAGCACAGCGAGACCTCCGTCTTTCGAATAAGCATGGTCCACATCCCTGATGCAGCCGGAAGCCCTGTCTGTGTCCAGCTCAGGATAGATGTCCTCGCATACGCCAAGCTCTATCGTGCGAGTCCAGGACGGAGCCGCCAGATATTTCTTTTTAGAAGCAGGCTTCACAGAAGGCCTCATGATATCGTTTTCTTCCAAAGCTTCGGCCAGAGAAGAGCAGTCCACGCGAGCCACGGATGTGTCGATGAAGCCGCCACGGTCCAGTTCTCCGAGAATGCCCATCACACCGCCTGCCCTGTTCACATCCTGAATATGGTAGCTGCAGTTCGGTGCGACTTTGCAGAGCACAGGTATCCTGCGCGAAAGCTCGTCAATATCTTTCATTTTGAAATCCACTCCAGCCTCATTCGCGATGGCCAGAAGGTGAAGCACCGTATTTGTAGATCCGCCCATAGCTATGTCGAGAGACATGGCATTCATGAAAGCCTCCCTCGTGGCAATGGAACGCGGGAGCACGGACTCGTCGTCATCATAATAATACGCCTTGGCATTCCTGACTATCAGGTCTGCCCCGTGCATGAAAAGAGCCTTTCTATCGGCGTGGGTGGCCAGCAATGTGCCGTTTCCCACAGGGGCCATGCCCAAAGCCTCAGAAAGGCAGTTCATGGAATTCGCCGTGAACATTCCCGAGCAGCACCCGCATGTAGGGCATCCCATGCGCTCCAGGGCTTCAAGCTCATCGTCCGATACAGTCTCGTCCGCACCTTTAACCATGATATCTATCAAATCGTAGTCTTTCCCGTCCACTCTGCCTGCCTCCATAGGGCCTCCGGAGACGAAAACTGCCGGGATATTCAGCCTCATAGCCGCCATCAGCATGCCTGGAGTGACCTTGTCGCAGTTCGAAATGCAAATCATGGCGTCTGCACAATGTGCATTGCACATATACTCCACGCTGTCTGCTATCATGTCACGGGAAGGAAGAGAATAGAGCATGCCGTCATGCCCCATGGCGATGCCGTCATCGATGGCCACAGTATTGAATTCGGCGGCGAAACAGCCTTGTTCCTCAATGCGTTTCTTGATCTGCTGCCCTATCTCGTGCAGATGCACATGCCCGGGGACGAACTGCGTGAATGAATTCACTATCGCTATGACCGGCTTTCCGATCTGCTCCTCTTTCATGCCATTTGCTCTCCAGAGCCCCCTCGCACCGGCCATTTTTCTGCCTGAAGTGCTTTTCTTGCTTCTAAGTTCTTTCATATTTTACAAGTCTGCGTCAACTGTCCATCAAAAAAGCTTGCCTGCGGAATCCGGTCGCAGGCAAGCCAATCAAATATATACCTGTAGGATTCCCCGGAAATTACGGCACAATAATGGAGATGACCACGACGACCACCACCAATAGGCTAATAATGGAAATGTTTCCGTTCAATGCCATAACCGGACAATCTCTTTTTTCACTGACTTCAAAATTACAAAAAAAAATTGAATGTGCTACAATTTCTCCAAGATTTTGACAATATAGTCCCCTGTCTCTTCAGTGCCGTGATTGCTTTCCGGAACAATATCCGGCGTGCACACCCCGTCAGCTATGGCGGTCTCGCAGGCTTTTCTCACTGCGGCGCCTTCCTCCACAGCGCCGAACGCGTCCTCCAGCATCATGGCGGCCGAAAGAATAGTGGCTATCGGATTCGCGACATTCTTTCCAGCCGCCTGGGGGAATGAACCATGGATCGGTTCATACAGGCTTCTCTCCGCCCCCGTAGAAGCTGAAGGCAGAAGCCCTATCGAGCCGTTTATGACTCCGGCCAGGTCGCTCAGTATGTCTCCGAACATGTTCTCAGTCAAAATCACATCGAAATCACGCGGGTTCGAAACCATCTTCATGGCGGCATTGTCCACAAATAGGAAGTCAAGCTGCATATCGCCATACTTCCTGGCATGAACAGCCTTCACAGTTTCTCTCCACAGGCGCGACGTAGCCAGAACATTGGCCTTGTCCACCAATGTCACCCGGCCTCTGCGCCTGGAGGCGTAGGCAAAGGCAACATCAGCCACGCGCTCTATCTCGGCCTTTGAATACACACAGGTGTCGAAAGCCTTGTCGCCTGCCTCGTTCCTGCCCCGGGGCTCTCCGAAATACATCCCTCCTGTCAGCTCACGCACTACGATAAAATCCGCACCGTCCACTATATTGTCTTTCAGCGGAGAAGCTGAAAGCAATGAAGGATATGGCTTGACCGGACGGATATTGGCGAACAGCCCCAGTGCCTTGCGCATGGCGAGAAGTCCCTGCTCGGGACGCACCTTTGCCGCAGGATCATTGTCATACTTCGGGTCGCCGATGGCTCCGAAAAGCACAGAATCCGATGTCATGCATACATCATGTGTGGACTGCGGATAAGGATTTCCGGTTTTGTCTATGGCACAGGCGCCCACATCTGCATACCTGTATTCAAAAGTGTGTGAATATTTCACAGCCACTGCGTCCAGGACCTTGACTGCCTGTTTTATGATTTCCGGCCCGATACCGTCGCCCGGAAGCACAGCTATAGTTTTTTTCATATCGTTTTCTTTTTACAGAACAGAAGCTCATGGCTTCATTTATGTTCGGATTCATATTTCAGAATAGATTCCTTGTCCGCAAGGAGATAGTCTATGTCGGAATATCCCTTCATCAGGCACTCCTTTTTGTAACCGTTGATGTCGAAGGATTCTTCACCGGCTCCCGGCACAGAGATAGTCTGAGCGCTTAAGTCAATGCTGACGACTGTGTCAGGCGCAGATTTCAGGACCGAAGTCATTTTTGCAAGATACTCTTCGGACACTTTCACCGGAAGCAGGCAATTGTTCAGGGCATTGTTTCTGAAAATGTCTGCGAACGAAGACGAGACTACTGCCTGATATCCTGCATCATGAAGAGCCCACGCGGCATGTTCACGGCTGGAGCCGCATCCGAAATTGTTCCCTGCCACGAGGATGACCCCTTTCTGCCCGGCAAGAGGATTATCAGCCACAGGCGTCCCGTCAGAGGCGAACCTCCAGTCATAAAAAAGTTTTTCCCCGAATCCCTCACGCGATGTAGTCTTCAGGAATCGAGCAGGTATGATCTGGTCCGTATCTATATTGTCTACCGGCACCAATACTGCCGTCGATATTATTTTTTCGATTTTATCCATTTTTTCTTTTTTTGTTTTCTTTCGTCCGATCTCTGGTCAGGCCGCGAATCCTCATATCCTCATTTACGGAAGTAAACTCCGGTATTCGTCTCTTGCCTTTCTTGACCTCGAACAAAATAATTCCAAAACCTTTATTTCTCGTCCGATCTCTGCGTCAGGCCGCGAATCCTCATATCCTCATTTACGGAAGCAAACTCCTCTCAACGAACTTCGGACGGGATGCCGATCCGTCCTGTCACGGCGGCCTCAGCGGCTACAAGAGGCCCTGCAAGAATCGTCCTTGCCCCATAACCCTGACGGCCCTCGAAATTTCTGTTCGAAGTAGACACTGCATATTTACCCGCAGGAATCTTGTCTGCATTCATGGCCAGGCAGGCTGAACAGCCAGGCTGGCGTATCTGGAAACCGGCCGCGCGCAAAGCATCGCCTATGCCTTCCGCCTCAATCTTCGCCTCCACCTCCTTGGAGCCAGGCACCAGCCATACAGTCACCCCGTCAGCTTTTCTCCGGCCTCCTGTGGCCTTGGCGAAAGCCCTGAAGTCCTCTATCCTGCCGTTCGTGCATGAACCGACGAATACATAGTCGATTTTCTTTCCTGACATAGGCTCTCCCTTATGGAAATCCATATATGCCAATGCCTTGTCGAAAGTCACTGCATCACAGCCGACAGCCTCGGAAGGGATGACGCCGTCCACAGCTACTCCCATGCCTGGATTCGTACCGTATGTCACCATCGGGCGTATATCGGATGCATCGAAATGATACTCCTTGTCGAACACGGCGTCCGCGTCCGTCTTCAAGTTCTGCCAGGAAACGACCTTCTCATCGAATGCCGCGCCAGCCGGAGCGAACCTGCGGCCAGCGATATATTCGAACGTAGTTTGGTCAGGAGCCACCATACCGCCTTTCGCGCCCATCTCGATGCTCATGTTGCAGACAGTCATCCTTCCCTCCATGCTCATATTGCGGAAAACCTCTCCAGCGTATTCCACGAAACAGCCGGTGCAGCCGTCTGTTCCAAGTTTTGAAATAATATGGAGTATCACGTCTTTCGGTGTGACATTGGCCGCCAGGCGGCCATCCACCGTGATGCGCGCCTGTTTCGGCTTCGACTGGAGAAGGCACTGCGTCGCCAGGACCATCTCCACCTCGCTCGTTCCAATGCCGAAAGCTATGTTCCCGAAAGCCCCATGCGTAGCCGTATGGCTGTCGCCGCAGACCACTGTCTGGCCGCAGAGCACTATGCCTTGCTCCGGGCCGATCACATGGACGATTCCGTTTCCAGGGTCGCCGAGCGGGAAATAAGTGATGCCGTTCTCTGCCGTATTGGAGGCAAGGCTGTCCACAGCATTTCTCGAAGACTCGTCAGCGATGGGCTTGTCCTGGCCGAGAGTAGGGACATTGTGGTCGCATGTCGCAAACGTCTTCTCCGGACGGAATACTTTCAGGCCTTTCGCCTTCAATGCACTGAACGCCTGCGGAGATGTCACTTCATGCACCAGGTGGCGGTCGATGTACAGCACGTCCGGCCCGT
The DNA here is from genome assembly GCA_949289565.1 of uncultured Bacteroidales bacterium. Taxonomy (GTDB): domain Bacteria; phylum Bacteroidota; class Bacteroidia; order Bacteroidales; family UBA932; genus Cryptobacteroides. Next base: position 3,244 of record CASEOO010000015.1, on the reverse strand, counting down.
CAGGAATATGCTTCACTACATGGTCGTCCCAAATTTTATCAAATAGAGTCTTTCCCATGATAATATGTCATCTGTTAAATAATTTTTGAAATAGCATTGACATATGCCTCGACAGAGGCTGTCACTATATCAGTATTGGCTGAAAAGCCATAATAAATATTGCCTTTATTCTCTATCTGGATATGCACTTTGCCGACGTCGTCAGTACCGCGGGTGATAGCCTGCACGAGATACTCTTCCAGATTTATCTTTCTGTGCACTAAGCTCTTGACAGCCTTGAAAGCGGCATCCACAGGGCCGTTTCCGCTCGATGTAGCCACACATTCCTCCCCGTCGATGACGAGCTTCACTGTCGCCATCGGAATCGAGTTCTTCCCGCAGACCACCTGCAGATATTTCAGATGCATGCGCTGTTTCAGCTTGTCCTGGGTCACACCTGCGATCATATAAAGATCGGAATCGTTGATTTCCTTCTTGCAGTCCGCCAGTTTGAGGAACTTGTCATATGCGGCATCCAGCTCCTCCTTGTTCATGTGGATGCCGAGACGCTGCATGTGATGGTTCAGCGCCGCCCTGCCGCTCCTGGCAGTAAGTTCGATGGTGGAGTCGTTCACTCCGACATCTGCAGGATCGATGATTTCGTAGCTCTCCCTGTTTTTCAGCACTCCGTCCTGATGTATGCCTGAAGAGTGCGCGAAGGCGTTCCTGCCGACGATGGCCTTGTTCGGCTGCACCGGCATGCGCATCAGAGTGGACACGGAATGCGACACCTTGTAGAAATTCTTGGCCACGATATCGGTATACACAGGGATGTCCTTGCGGCACTTGATCGCCATTACAACCTCTTCCATAGCAGTATTCCCTGCCCTCTCGCCGACTCCGTTGATGGTCACTTCGACCTGGCGGGCGCCGTTCATCACGCCTGAGAGAGTATTGGCGGTAGCCATACCGAGGTCATTGTGGCAATGTGTGGAGATGATGGCCTTGTCTATGTTCGGGACGTTGTCGCAGAGATACTTTATCTTCGCGCCGTATTCGCCTGGAAGGCAATATCCTGTAGTGTCGGGGATGTTGACGACTGTGGCCCCAGCCTTGATCACAGCCTCAACGACACGTGCAAGATATTCATTTTCTGTCCTTCCGGCATCTTCGGCGTAGAATTCCACGTCTTCCACATATTTTTTCGCATATTTCACCGCGGCGACTGCCCTCTCGAGTATATCCTCACGGTTCGAATTGAATTTATACTTTATGTGGTAGTCTGACGTGCCTATACCGGTATGTATCCTCTTAAGCCTGGCAAAATGAAGCGCATCTGCCGCGGCGTCGATATCCTTTTCCACAGCCCGCGTCAGGGCGCAGATAGTGGATTCCGTGACGATTTTCGAAATCTCGACGATGGATTTGAAATCACCGGGGCTCGAAATCGGGAAACCGCACTCGATAATATCTACCTTCATGGCCTCCAGCTGCTTGGCCAGCTCTATCTTTTCTATCGTATTCAGCTGACAGCCAGGGACCTGTTCGCCGTCCCGCAATGTAGTGTCAAAGACATAAAGTTTCTGATCCATGATTATCCGTTTTTTGTTCGTTATTCTTCGTTTTCCTGCCGTTCCGGCAATGGTTCCGGCCATCTTCCAGGATGCCTTCCGGCAATGGCTTCAAAATAAAAAGCCTCCGGAATCACTCCGGAGGCCAATGTATATGCTCTGTGCAATACACTATATCTCACGACGCCATCCAGAGTTTCATTCGCTGAAATCCTGCAATAGTCGTAGTGATAGTGAGCGCACCTGTGTCATTTTTCATCCGTTTCCTACAAAGATAAGAAATCATTTTTAAAATTCCTAATGGATTCCAAATTAGCCATGCAATCTTAATGCAGATCTGTGACAGCCTCGGCCAGGATATTCAGCCTTGAAAAGGCGAACATCTTCTTGCCGCACTTCCAATTTGATCTCATTGTCGGGCTGATACAATATAACTCCCCCCCCCGATTCTCCATAACATATAATACTGCTGTTTCCAAAGACAGGATTTTTAATCTACAAATCAAAAGACTTGAAAAGGATGCAGCAAAATCTGTTTTACAGACTACTTGAATGTTTTGCGAACGACCGGATTTAGAGAAACAACAGCGGCAATCTGCGTTTCTTATGCAAATTGCCGCTGAAATTCTGTATTAACATTTAGCGATTATTGTTGAGTGGCGTTGCCGGAGGCATCGTATACTACTATCATATCCACAGTATTACCGTTGCCTGTGTAGCAATAGACGGTGCTGCTGGTGCAAGAGTCTCCACCCAGATTGATGTCATTGTTGGCGGGTGTTCCATTCCAACTGTCAGCTGGATAGCCAATATAATCAGCATTGCCTCCGCCACGATGTACATGGACTTCCGAATCATTGCTTATATTTACGACAGGGAGACTGGGAAAAGAGGTATTTGAATATCCGTTACCTATACCAGGCGTAAATACTGCGTCTGCTGCATTTACACCATAAGCATGAACTGTAGCATTTTCTATGGTAATTGTTCCACAAGTCGCTCTTTCGCAAGCATTTCCAATACCAGAAGAGATATTCAAAATATTATCTGTACTCCCATAAGCTATGACAGACACATTGGTAATCTTGATATTTCCACAATTTATATTGGAGTTATTAGCAATACATCCGCCAATGCCCGGACTACCATTGCCACCTCTTACGGCCAGCTGGTCATCCCGGCTGCTGCCAGTAATAGTTACAGTGCTACCCTGTGCTACATAGATGCCCGCGCCGTTGCTGCTGTATATAGTGTTGTTCTCACCTACAACGTAGATAGTCGGCGTTGCATTTTGGGTTATATTGATAGCATTATTACTGCCTACGGAAACCGTTGCCCCGTCCAAGTAAATAGTCGGACTGCCTCCCGTGATGTTGATAGGAGTGGTACGGTTGTTGCTGCGCACCACGTAAGTACCTGTGCCACTGATGTCGCCTGTGGCATCCGTAATTTCCGGTGTACTTTCCGGTATCACAGGATTCACACTGATGTTTATCGTATGTACCTGTCCGGCGGTTATGGATACATTGTTTTCCAGTCTTACCCGCACGGGAGTTCCTCCCTCCTTTGCCACTTCAAAGGAGTTGTTCGCCTGTAACGTACCGGGGCGCAGGTTGGCTTCCCAATACTCCACGCCGCCATAGGTGGCACGCCGCATGGGGACATATTGAGGAGTAAGGCTTCTGTCTTGGCTG
>CASEOO010000014.1 GCA_949289565.1 uncultured Bacteroidales bacterium | reverse complement strand
CCGAACAGAGAAGTTAAGCTCACTTGCGCCGATGGTACTGCCCCACCAGGTGGGAGAGTAGGCAGCCGCCGCTTTTCAGTCAATGGCCGGAAGTCTTTTGAAAGACCTCCGGCCATTTTCATTTCATCACATCCTGCAGCCAGCCCGCCCTTGCCCTCTTCCCATCTGCCTGCAGATCTGCATCTAATCTGTATCTAATCTGCATCTAGTCTATCCGCATCAAAATCGCTGAGAAATGGCGCAGATACTCCCCGGGACTACACTGTCTGCATCAAAAACGCCCCAAAATGATGCAGATAGTACATTTCCCCGTGCGACTAACTACGCTTTTGCGTCTATGCGGCGTTAGTCCGGCAGTTTCATGCGGGACTAACCACGTTTTCGAGTCTATGCGGCGTTAGTCCGACAGTTTTTCAGGATGGCGAAAAAAGAAAAATCGGTTGGAGAAAAAACATCCATTTAAATAATTATTGCTATATTTAACAGATTTTATAAAACGGACTTTTAAATGAGATTACTATGATTGTGATGAAATTCGGCGGTACTTCGGTAGCCAATTGTGAAGCTATATCGCGTACCATATCTATAGTGCAGAGCAAGCTCGGCCAGAAACCCATAGTCGTAGTTTCCGCGCTGTCCAAGGTGACGGATACTCTATACAAGATAGCTGACCACGCGGCTGTCAAGAACCGGCTTGATGCGATGGACCTTCTTGAACAGCTTAGATCAAGACATATCGGGCTCGCTCATGAACTGATGTCCGAGACACCTTCCATTTGCCATCAGGCATGTGAGAAGATTAATGAAATCTGTGATAATCTGGCATCATTTGTCGGTGCCGTATGCTCTCTGGGCGAACTTTCGGACAGAAGCAAGGCTGTCATCATATCGACGGGTGAATATCTGTCATCTAACATCATATGCTGCGCCATGAATGCCAGAGGCATCAAGACGGGGTATATTGATGCCAGGAAGATGATAATAACAAACTCTGACTATCTTAAAGGAGAGCCGGATGCAGAAGCCATACAGTCCAGAGTGCCGGGCGCTGTCTCTGTTGCATATGAAGGCAATGATGCCGTCATTACTCAGGGCTTTGTTTCGGCAACGGCCGATGGCGAACCTACTGTTTTGGGACGTGGCGGCTCGGACTATTCTGCATCTCTTGTCGGTATGGCGATAGATGCGTCTGTGATTGAGATCTGGACAGATGTAGATGGTGTACGTACGGCTGATCCGAGGAAGGTGGAGAATACGAAATGCATAGAAAAGATTTCCTTTGAAGAGGCCGCGGAGATGGCGCATTTTGGCGCCAAAGTGCTTCATCCTCTCACTATTGAGCCGGCTGTAAAGAAGAATATTCCTATATATGTTCTGAATTCCATGAATCCGGAAGGAAAGGGCACTGTCATTCTTCAGAACAGTTTCATTGAAGATGGAGTCAAGTCTGTATCTTTCAAGGAGAATATCCTGGTTATAAATATATTTTCCACCAAGATGATCAATACTTCCGGATTCCTGAAAAAGGTATTCGAAATCTTCAGTGTGAATAAAGTTTCTGTGGATTTGATCAGCACTTCGGAAGCGAATATATCTGTGACTGTCGATTCTTCACAGAAAATTGACAAGGTCGTGGACGAGCTGTCAGCTTTTGCTGATGTCTATGTAGATAAGGACAAGTCTCAGATATCGATTATAGGAAAGAATATAATTAATTTAAAAGGCCTCTTGCAGAAAGCTTTCACGCCTCTGGCTGATTGCAGGATATATATGATTTCGCAAGGAGCTTCTTATGTGAATCTCAGTTTTGTTGTAGACAGGGAAATATTGACGGACGCAGTACGTCAGATTCATAAATATTTATTTGAAGATGAAAGTTGTAATTAGCGGATATGGGAAGATGGGAAGGATGGTGGAGAAAGTCCTTCTCGAAAAAAATATAGAATGCGCAGGGAAAAGTGAAAACATCGTTGAATTTGACAAGGGTGTTGCTTCCGAGTCTGTATGTATAGATTTTACTGTGCCGGATGCATTCCGCAAGAATTACCGTTTCCTTGCCGAAAATTTCAAGGCCGTGGTGGTCGGCACAACAGGATGGAACGATATCAAGGATGAAGTTGTTTCTTATTTCGAGAAATGCGGCACCCCTATGATATATGCTTCTAATTTTTCCATTGGGGTGAATGTCTTTTTTGCAGTGACGGATTTCATCTCATCCCTCCTGGGCAAGACAGGGGGATACAGTCCGTATATTGTGGAAAAACATCATTGCCACAAGCTTGATGCTCCCAGCGGGACAGCCAAAAGCCTGGCGTCTATCATTGATATGAATATGGGGACATCAGTGGATATACAGGCTGTCAGATGCGGAGAGATTCCTGGAATACATACTATAGGGTTCGAGGGAATCAATGACAGGATCACCATGACACATGAAGCTTTTTCGAGAGAAGGCTTTGCAAGAGGGGCTGTGGAAGCCGCGCTTAAGACAGAAGGCATCACAGGTGTCCATGAATTTAAAGAAATAGTGTTCAAATAATTTGAAATTTGCCTGAGAAGGAGAAAGTGTCATGAAAAATCTGAGATTGTCGGGTTGCGGAACAGCCTTGGTTACCCCGTTCAGGGACGGGAGAGTGGACTATGATGCATATGTCAAGCTTCTGGACAGGCAAGTGAAAGCCGGGATTCATTTCCTGGTCCCTCTTGGCACTACCGGAGAGACTCCATGTCTGGATATGTCAGAGAGGCTTCGCATTCTGGAGCTGACGATGGAACATTGCGCCGGACGGCCTGTCGTGGCCGGAGGCGGCACTAATTCTTTGTCTCAGACATTGAACGGCATCAGGGAGCTGGACAGGTTTAATCCGGATGCGTTTCTGATAGTCGTGCCTTATTATAATAAACCGACCCAGAATGGGATGTATGAGTACTTCAAGGCTGTGGCTGAATCGACAGACAAGGGGATTGTCCTGTATAATGTTCCAGGCAGGACAGGTTCCAACCTGAAGGCTGAAACGACATTGAAGCTCGCAGAGATTCCAAATATCATAGCTGTCAAGGAAGCCTCCGGCAATTATGCACAGATTTCAGAGATTGTCAGAAACGCTCCTGAAGGCTTTGCCGTATTGAGCGGGAATGACGAGGAGACACTGCCTCTGATGGCTACAGGGGCGGATGGTGTTATAAGTGTAGCCTCGAATATTGACCCTGAAGATATGGCGGCATTGGCAGAGGCATTGCTTCGCGATGATATTGCGGCGGCGAGGGCGCTGCACCATAAACTGTCCCCTCTATTCAGGAATTGCTTTGTGGAGAGCAATCCGATACCGGTGAAGGCGGCTATGGCGGAGATGGGCTTGATAGAGGATTCATTGAGACTGCCTCTGTGTCCTGCGTCTCCTTCCACCAGGGCTCTGCTGAGACAGACTGTAAAAGACCTTGGTTTTAAAGTTATTTGACAAAAAGCACAAGAAAGATTGAATAAGGGATGGGGAAAATGAAAAAGAATTCACTCATAGTGCTGCTGGCCGCTTCTGTAGCTGCAGTTTCATGTCTGAAAGGCGGCGGTTATGAAAGCACTTACCAGCTGAGAGCCACTTTTGAACGTTTTGATTCATACTACGCCGGAGATGTTTATGGAGATGACAAGGCATATTTCGAATATAATGCTGTCACAGAGGACAATATGGTATGGTTCGGTTGTTTCTATGATGAAGAATTGAAAGATTTCAGCGGCTTCGGCCTTTCTATGGCGACGGCAGAAGATGTTGATTTTGAAGGACGCTACAGCGTAAATGCAGATGATGCTTCATCAGGAAATGTTTTTGCGCTTTTCCATCATAATCCGGATATACAGAGTGCGTCTGGAGGATTGATGCCTGATTATCACATATTTTTCGCTACGACAGAGGGAACTTGTACACCTGTGTCATGCATGGTGAACAATACAAAGCTGGTTGCGGACAAGATTGCAGAATATAATTCATCCCATGAGACACCGATAGAAGTGACTTTGACCGCCACTGGGTATCTTGGCGGAGAGAAAACAGGAGCTGCAGATATTTTGCTGGCCGGCCCTGAGGGTTCTTTAGACAAAAACGAGGACAAGGATGAAGGCGAGACTTCAGGCTCAGAAGAATCTGACGAGTCCAAGGCCGGCACTGATGCCGGAGAAGGAGAGCCCCAGGAGCCTAAGTGGGATATAATGGACGAGTGGACCGAGTTTGACTTGTCCGAACTCGGAAATATCGAATATATTACTTTCAGCCTTTCGTTTTCTGATGAATCGCAGAATTTGATACCGGAATATTTCTGTATGGATGACTTCGTGGCCAATATCCATATTTCAATATCCGCAGAGTAGCATTTAATACAAACGAGATATGAATGTTTCAGAATTCAACGGCATTTTCGACAATGTCCTGGATGCGTACCATGTTGCCGATGACGTCAACGCTCAGTGCGAGAATCCATATACACCTGGCTCACTGGAATTTTTACTTTACAAAAAATGCTGGATAGATGCAGTGCAGTGGCATCTGGAAGATATTATCCGTGATCCTCAGATAGATCCGGCAGAAGCTCTTTCTGTCAAAAGATGGATAGACAGGTCAAACCAGGAGCGTACAGACATGGTGGAATACATTGATTCGTACTTTCTCGACAAATATAAAGACACTGCACCGAAACCTGATGCAAAAATCAACACCGAGACTCCCGCATGGGCGATAGACAGGCTGTCTATACTGGCGCAGAAAATCTATCATATGAGGATAGAGGCTTTGAGGACCGATGCATCTGATGAACATCGGCAGAAATGCTCCGAAAAGCTGGCTGTCCTGCTTCAGCAGAGGGAAGATTTGACTTCCGCCATCAGCGACCTGCTGAACGACATAGCTTCCGGGGACAAGTTCATGAAGGTGTACAAGCAGATGAAGATGTACAATGACCCGAGCCTGAATCCTGTATTGTATGCGGCAAAATAGCAGGCAGGAGCACGTCCTCATCATCCGGTTTTCAGCCATGGGCGATGTCCTCATGAGCCTTTTCGCTGTTTCTGCCTTGCGTGAAACATATCCTGGGCTGAAAATCACAGTGGCTACAAAGCCCAGATTTGCCGGATTCTACAGCGAGGTGCCTGATGTGGATGTCCTGACGTTGGATGCAAAAGGTTCATTCAAGTCTTTGATGCGCATCGTCGCTCTTGCAGTGAAATCCGGCGTCACTGCTGTGGCAGATATTCATGATTCTCTCCGCAGCAGAATCATGCGTCTTTGCCTCTGGCTTTGCGGCATCAGGTCTGCCGGATACAGGAAAGGCCGGCTGCAGAGGCCTCGGATCAAAGGAAAAGGCATGCATATCAAACCTCTAAGGCACAATGTTTTGCGCTTCTGCGACGTCTTTGCCAGGCTTGGGTATCCGGTTCAGGAGCCAGCGCAGAAGAGGACCAAACGCCGGATTCCTGAAGTCTTCGGAAAGAAATCAGGAAGATGGATCGGTTATGCGCCTTTCGCCAGCAAGCAGACGAAAATATATCCGGAGCATCTCAGCCGCAGGCTTATTGAGCTCATGTCCACGAATTTTGAGCGTGTTTTCATTTTTTCCGGCCCCGGAAAAGAACAAGATTTTGCCATGCAGATGGAAAAGGCATTCTCAAATGTTACAGGCGTTTTCGGAAAAACTGATATATGGGGGGAGCTGGCTCTGATGTCGAACCTGGATGCTGTGGTGACGATGGACTCTTCATCGATGCATCTATCCGCATTGGCCGGGACGCCTCTGGTCTCTGTCTGGGGTGCGACACATCCGGCGGCTGGATTCATGGGCTATGGATATGATGCGGAACGGAACTGTATACAGCTTGACCTGCCATGCCGACCTTGCTCCATTTATGGCGAGGGCCAATGCCGGTATGGAGATATGAGATGCTTGTCAGGCATTTCTCCTGAGATGATTATGAAAAAAGTGTCAGAAGCGGCTGGAATGTGACTGTCCTTCAGGGAAAAGTCCGTCCGGAATCTGCATTTTGAGAGTCATCCCTTCTTCGTCGATATCATCGATGAGGTCGTCATGCAGCGGCACTATTATTTCTGAATCCCCGGATTTGATTTCCAGGCATGGGTTGTTCGGAATGTCCAGAAACTCAGTTATTGTTCCCATGTTTCTGCCATCCGCGTCAAGAAGAGCCCATCCTTCAAGGAAAGAAAAATCGCCGTCTTCATATTCAAGGCTGACATTCTCTTCATCAGAGAAAATTTCAGCTCCAGCTATTTCATCGGCATCCGCCAATGTTTTTATGCCCGTGAGACGGGCAATGGCACGGCTGTTCCCTTTTTTCGAAAATTCTTCAAAATAAAAGGGAACCGGAAGTCCATCAAAAAAGATGAACACCGGTTCCTCAATGTCGATTTCTTCAGGCGATATGCCGAGAAAACTGATGATAACTTCACCTTCGGTGCCGTTTGATTTCAGCACCTTTGCTATTCTCAGCATCTTATGCCCTTCAGACCGCATTATGCTTCGGCAGGAGCTTCTGCCTGTGAGCCTTCAGCCTCAGCTGCTTCCTGAGCCGCTTTTTCTGCCGCTGCGGCTTCAGCAGCTGCTTTTGCAGCTTCCTCAGCCTCGGCTTTCTTCTTGGCGATAGCTTCAGCTCTCTCCTGGTTGACTTTAGCCTCAGCAGCTTCAGCGGCCTTCATAGCTTCAGCGGCGGCTTTTGAAATGCCTTCAATCTTTGCGTTGATTTTGGCATCGCGCTGAGCTTTCCATGCATTGAATTTCTGGTCAGCCTGCTCCTGTGTGAGAGCGCCTTTGGCTACACCGCCCTGAAGATGCTTCCTGAGGAGCACTCCCTCGTATGAAAGAATACGGCGTGCCACCAGTGTAGGCTGAGCGCCGACATTAAGCCATGCGAGAGCCCGGTCTGCCTTGAGTACGATAGTGGCAGGGTCTGTGTTTGGGTTATAAGTGCCGATCTCTTCGATGTAACGGCCATCACGTGGTGAACGTGAATCTGCCACAACAATGTGGAAGAATGCGAAATTCTTCTTACCGTGGCGCTGAAGACGAATTTTAACAGCCATTGTAAATCTGTTTTTTTAAAGTTTATAAAGTAATACCGATGCTTCTCCTTCCCGAGGAAAAGCGCGCAAATTTAGTCAAATTTTCTGATTTTTTCTTGTTTTAAGCTGTTAAAAACGAAAAATTACATGTTTTTTGCATATCTTGCCAGCCTGAAAACAGCTTATGATGAGAAATTGAGATTTTTATAAACAATATAGAGACGATGAAAAGAATTATCTTGACTGCTTTTTTGTGGACTGGCATAGCTTCAGCCCTTTTTGCACAGAACGATCCGGACAGGATAGTGGGGGTTTATCTTGCCACATACGAAGGCGAGGAAAGCAAGGTATCCATATTCAAGGACGGAGACGGGAAATATACTGCACAGGTGATATGGGTGAAGGACAAATATGATGAAGACGGAAACCTGAAAGTGGACGAGAAGAATCCGGACAAGTCGAAAAGGAATACACCGTGCGACGAGATAGTTTTGATCGAGAAAATGAGCTACAACAGCAAGAAAGACGTCTGGACAGATGCGAAGATATATGACCCTGTGAGAGGGATCAAGGCCAATGCGGATTGCTCATTTGAACCTGATGGCCGTTTGAAAGTGCGAGGTTCAGTGATGGGCATAGGAATGTCGGTGTATTGGGATAAACTTGAGTGATTCCAGACGTATTGCAGGGGATGTTTTCAGAAAAATGATAAAAAATATTTGCAAATCAGAAAAAATGTATATCTTTGCAATCCAATTCCTGCGGATGTGGTGAAATGGTAGACACGCCACTTTGAGGGGGTGGTGGGCGTAAGCCTGTGCGAGTTCGACTCTCGCCATCCGCACTGAGATTGAAGGGGATTCAAAAGTTGCTTTTGGATTCCCTTCAGTCGTTTTCAGGGAAAACCGAAATTTATGGAACAGAATACTGCAGAAATACTGGGTATGTCTATCCAGGCGAGGATCATCGTTTCGTGCGCTGTCGCGGCATTCGCATATCTTGTGGATTTTCTGTGCTGCAAGCTGATCATCCCGCTCATAAGAAAAGTGGCTGACAAGACTTCGTTCAAATGGGACAATTACATTACTGACAGCCGGGTGCTCCATAATGTATTCCATCTGATTCCTCCCGTGATTCTCATGGTCGTCCTCCCGATGCTGTTCCCTGACGGAGGCCAGTGGACAGTTTTGCTGACAAAAGCGTTGAGCATATATATTATAGTGGTGTCCTGCAGTCTGGGATGCGCTTTTGTCAATTCGCTCTATGCTATTTCCAGTGATTCCGATGTGCTGAGGAACAAGCCTATGAAGGGTGTATACCAGATGGTGAAGGTGGTCATTGTGTGTGTCGGCGCCATCTTGACTGTCGGTGTGCTTATCGAGAAAGATTTCACGACCCTGCTTGCCGGGCTGGGCGCTTCAGCCGCTGTCCTGATGCTTGTGTTCAAGGATACTATTCTGGGCGTAGTGGCCGGCATACAGCTTTCTGCTCATGATATGCTGCGCCCTGGCGACTGGATCATGATGGATAAGAACGGGATAAACGGGGAAGTGGAAGAAGTGACCTTGAATACAGTGAAAGTCAGGAACTGGGATCATGCCATAGTCACAGTTCCTCCATATGTGCTTGTCAGTGACTCTTTTATCAACTGGAGGGGCATGAGGGAAAGTGCGGGCCGCCGAGTGGCGAGAGCGTTCAGAATAGACATGAACTCAATAAGATTCTGTACTGAAGAGGAGCGTTCCAGATTCTCTGGCGAAGAGTGGGCGAAAGATATCGTCATAGATGACCATACGGTCAATCTCAGTCTTTTCCGCACGGCGGCAGAGCAATATCTGCGCAGCCGGTCTGACATAAATTCAGATCTGATGATCCTGGTCCGCCAGCTGGAGCCCACCGCTGAAGGCCTTCCTTTGCAGCTGTATTTCTTCACCAGGACCAAAGTCTGGGCAGAGCATGAGCATATAGCATCTGATATCGTCGAGCATATTCTGGCCATGATGCCTGCTTTCGGCCTGAAAGTTTTTCAGCGTCCGTCAGGACTGGATTTGTTAAGTAAAAGTTAAATCGGCTGTCTCCGTTTGGAAATTCAGAGCCGCTGACATACCTTTGCGGCCGTGCAGATACCAGTCTGCATGAATCCATTATGAAGAGAACAGCAGTATTAACCATTCTCTGCGTCCTGCTTCTTCAGGGCGTCTCTTCCGCACAGCGGGTCAAGGGCAGCGATACTCTGCTGCCGCTTACACAGGAACTTGCCGAGCAGTATCTTGAAAAGCATCCTGGGTCGGAAATCATAGTCACAGGCGGAGGTTCCGGTGTGGGAATAGCGGCTCTTCCGGAAAATACCACAGACATAGCCATGGCGTCACGGCGCATCAAATTCGGAGAAAAGATGAAATTCGCTGAAATCGGGCTTGATGCACGTGAGGTCATAGTAGCATATGATGCACTTGCCGTGGTCGTGAATCCGTCGAATCCCGTAGACAGTCTCACCCGGGAACAGCTTGAGGCGATATTCAGGGGAAAAATCACGAACTGGAAGGAGGTCGGCGGAGAAGACAGGAAGATCGTGGTCTATTCCAGGGAGACATCTTCAGGGACATATGAATTCTTCAAGGAGAGCGTGCTTGACAACAAGAATTACATGAGCGGCATCCTTTCCATGCCGGCAACTGGTGCCATCATCCAGTCTGTGAAACAGACAAAAGGAGCGATAGGATACATCGGCCTGGCATATCTGAACAGGTTCGTCAAACCTCTGGCGGTTTCGTATGACGGCGGGAGGCACTATGCTGAACCGTCGGTACGGACTGCTGCGGACGGTTCGTATCCTGTCGTCAGGCCTCTTTATTACTATTACGATGCGGAAAAAGAATCTATAGTTTCCCCGTTTGTTTCATACGTCCTTTCTGATGAGGGACAGGCATCAGTCCTGGAGCAGGGCTTTGTTCCTGTGAGGAAGGAAATTTCGGATGCCATGGTAAACTAACGTCGTCAGATGAAACGTTTTTTGGAAAAAGCAGTAAAATGGATATTGACCGGCAGCGGTTTCGTGACCAGTGCCGTGATCCTGCTCATTATCGCTTTCCTTTTTACGGGAGGCGCAGGCCTTTTCGGCGAATCTGTCGTAGAGGAAGGATATGTGCTCGCCCTGAATGAAGACAATCCAGTCAGGAGCATGACAGCCGCTGAGATCAAGGCTGTTTTTGACGAGGATATCGTCAACTGGAAAGAACTGGGCGGTCCGGACCTGCAGATCAAGACTTTCCGGCTTGAGGATGCGGACGAATATTTTACCGAGGAGAGTCTCGGTCCGCAGTATGAATATGCTGGAGCTGCCATAGTTTCTCTGGTGAAGTCTCATCCCGGTATGGTGGCATTTGTTCCGGAATCGCTGATTCCAGAAAATTCGGGTCTGAATTTCATTGAAGACAAGAATATCTCTCCTGGTGAGGTGCTTGGAGGTACGGAATGGTTTCCTACAGCTGCTCCTGCCCCTCTCTTCGGGGTGCTTCCTCTGTTGGCAGGTACATTATGGGTGAGCCTTTTCGCCATACTTTTCGCCCTGCCTTTCGGAATAAGCATAGCGGTGTACATGTCGGAAGTGGCTTCTGAACGGGTGCGCGGTTTCCTGAAGCCGGTCATCGAACTTCTGAACGGCATTCCTTCGGTGGTTTACGGCTTTTTCGGGCTTATCGTCATTGTGCCTATGCTGCAGCAGGTGTTCGGATTGCCGGTAGGCGAAAGCGGGCTTGCAGGCAGTCTTGTATTGGCCATCATGGCCCTTCCTACCATAGTGACTGTGGCAGAGGATGCGATGAGAAGCTGTCCGCGGACATTGCGCGAAGCGAGCCTGGCCTTGGGTGCAACGAAATGGCAGACGATATACAAGGTGGTGATTCCGTCGTCGATGTCGGGTATAGCATCCGGCGTGGTGCTCGGAATCGGACGTGCGGTGGGGGAGACAATGGCCGTGCTGATGGTGACCGGTAACGCCGCTGTCATTCCGACATCCATTCTCGAGCCGTTGAGGACTATTCCGGCGACTATCGCCGCGGAACTGGGAGAAGCTCCGGCCGGAGGCGCACATTATCAGTCGCTTTTCCTCCTGGGCGTAATACTTTTTTTCATTACATTCTTTATCAATATGTGCGTGGAGTGCATTTCTTCACGAAACCGTTCTAAAAATTCATAGATATGGAAAGACCATCATATCCACAGGGCTGCAGTGTCCGCAAACGCAGGGCGCAGACTTTTGCCTTCGCGGCGTTCCGGACGCTCAGCCTGCTGATAGTGTTGATATTGTTTGCGATATTAGGTTTTATCGTGGTCAAGGGTGCAGGTGCCATCAACTGGGATTTCCTGACAAAAGCTCCTGCTGACGGAATGACTTCGGGCGGGATCTTCCCTGCCATAGCCGGAACCCTGCTGCTGATGCTTGGCAGCGCCATAGTCGCTTTCCCTGTAGGGATCATGAGCGGCATTTATATGAATGAATATGCTTCAAAAGGATGGGTGGTGAAGTTTATCCGGTTGATGACAAATAATTTAAGCGGTGTGCCATCCATAGTGTTCGGACTTTTCGGCATGGCGTTGTTTGTGAAATATCTCGGATTTGGAGACAGTATCCTGGCCGGATCTCTCACGCTTGGACTTCTTTCGCTTCCTCTTGTAATACGCACCACGGAGGAAGCCTTGAAGGATATACCTGACGGCATCCGGGAAGGAAGCCTCGCCCTGGGCGCTACGAAGCTTCAGACCATATGGAAAGTGGTGCTGCCTATGGGCATGCCTCGCATTATCACTGGATTGATTCTTTCTCTGGGCAGGGTGTCTGGAGAGACAGCTCCGATACTTTTTACCTGTGCGGCATATTTCTTTCCGCAGCTGCCGACATCGATTTTTGACCAGTGCATGGCCCTGCCGTATCATCTTT
This sequence comes from uncultured Bacteroidales bacterium, assembly GCA_949289565.1. Taxonomy (GTDB): domain Bacteria; phylum Bacteroidota; class Bacteroidia; order Bacteroidales; family UBA932; genus Cryptobacteroides. Next base: position 37,808 of record CASEOO010000014.1, on the reverse strand, counting down.
ATGTGATATCCACCAGCGGGACGGACATAGAGGCCCAGCAGCCTATCGCATATGGAACTGCATTGGTGCTTGTCGCAATTGTCCTGATAATAAATCTTCTGGCCAGCCTGCTGAGAAAATATTTTGAAAACAGGCTCAAGACACATTAAATCTCAGTATATAAAATATCTGAAAACGGGTATGGAAAAAATAGAAGCAAGAAATGTAGATTTTTATTACGGGAATTTTCAGGCCCTGAAACATATATCCATGGATATCCCTCAGAACAAGGTAGTGGCTTTCATAGGCCCTTCAGGATGCGGCAAGTCCACTTTTCTGAGGCTGTTCAACAGAATGAATGACCTGGTCCCAGGGGCACGGCTCACGGGGGAAATTCTGATAGATGGTAAGAATATCTATGCGCCGGAAGTCCAGGTGGACGAACTGCGCAAAGAAGTGGGAATGGTGTTCCAGCGCCCGAATCCTTTCCCGAAAAGCATATTTGAGAATGTGGCTTACGGGCTGAAAGTTAATGGTATAAAGGATAAAGAATTCATAGCTCATAGAGTGGAGGAGTCCCTGAAAGGGGCTGCTCTGTGGAATGAAGTAAAGGATAAGCTCGGGGCGTCCGCTTATGCATTGTCCGGAGGACAGCAGCAGCGTTTGTGTATAGCTCGTGCCATGGCAGTCTCGCCGTCTGTGCTGCTGATGGATGAGCCTGCGTCTGCGCTGGACCCGATTTCCACTGCGAAGATAGAAGAACTTATATGTGAAATGAGGAATCAGGTGACTGTTGTGATTGTCACGCACAATATGCAGCAGGCATCGCGTGTGAGCGACAAGACGGCCTTTTTCTATATGGGCGAGATGATCGAATATGATGATACGAAAGTGATTTTCACGAATCCTCACAAAGAAGCTACGCAGAATTATATTACCGGAAGATTCGGATAGTCCTGAAGGCAATAACTGAAAAAATGAAAAGATTATGGTGAAATTTGTAGATTCTGAGCTGGAACAGCTCAAAAGAGAAGTGTCCCAGATGTGGACTCTGGTCTATAATCAGATAGAACAAGCCAGGGATGCTGTGATGGGGCTTGACAGGACTTTGGCCCAGCAGGTAATCGTTCGTGAACGGAGGGTGGATGCATTCGAATTGAAGATAGACAGCGATGTGGAGGATTTCATCGCCTTGTTCACTCCAGTGGCAGTGGATTTGCGCTTTGTACTGGCCATTCTGAAAATCAACGGGGACTTGGAGAGGATAGGCGACTATGCAGATGGCATCGCACGTTTCATCAGGGATGCCGAAACAGATGTCCTGGATCAGGAGCTTCTGGAACAGCTTCAGCTGGGAGCGATGTTTTCACGTGTGCTGACTATGCTTGGAGAATTGCAGCAGGCTTTCCAGAATGAGAATGCCGCCTTGGCTACTGCAGTCCTTTCCCAGGACGATTTCCTGGACCAGATCAACAAGGCATCTTCGGCTATATTGGCAGATTACGCCAGAAACCATCCGGACTCCATTCCTTTCTGCCTTGGACTTGGAGGTGTATTCCGTAAACTTGAGCGGACAGGCGACCATCTGACGAATATCGCCGAAGAAATAGTTTTTTATATAGATGCAAAAGTGCTTAAGCACTGCAGCCTGGAAGGGTAACCTGGCCTTCGTCCGGCGTGTGAATCGTATCGGAGAAAGATGTAAGTCAAAAGTCACGAAGTGGCTGCGTCTGCAAGAATAAGATCACATTAAAAAGTGGGTGGGTCAAAAGTCACGAAGTGACCGCGACTGGAAGGAGCGAGATCCCCCTAATAGGGGTCGAGAGCGGTTCTATGAGAATGTCCGGGGGACATTCGAAAGCGAACAGAGGGGGTTAGGATGGGGTCAGTCTTTCGAAGAAAGACGTTTGAGGGTGACCAAAAGCCCCTTTGGGTCACCCTCCTGTCATCTTATATCTGCTATTCTTTATACAAGCCTTCTGACCAGGTCTTCTCTGTCTCCTGGCAACAGGTCTATGACAGGGATTTCAATAAGCGTATAGCATCCGCTCGCCTGCTTGAAAGAAGCCCGAGCAGAGCATACCATCACCTGTGCCGTCAGCGCAGGGTTGTTGATCTTCATGTCGAATTCGAAAAGCTGGTTCTGCGTCTTTCCGGAGACTCCTTTTCTGGTAAGGTTGACTCCATGCCCCATGTCGATAAGTGCATCTACATCGTCTACCTTTATCACATGCGTCTCGTCGTGAACGAAATAAGGGTCTGCTTTGATGGCGGCGGCGACATTTTCAAAATCATATCCGTCTTTCACTTCTATGTACACCATTCTTCTATGTACACCGGTTCCAGTCGGAATCGTCATGGACAGGGCGGCTTTCACTCCGTCTACAGCCTTTACGGCTACAGTATGCCCCATGCTCATTCCAGGCCCGAAATTAGTGTATGTGATGCCCTTAGGCGCGATAGCCTCCAGCAGCGCCCTGACCACGGAGTCGCTCCCTGGATCCCAGCCTGCAGAGATGACAGACACTGCATTGTGCTTTTTAGCCACGGCGTCCAGGCTTCTCCTTAGATTCACGATATCGGTATGGATGTCGAAACTGTCTACGGTGTTGATGCCCATTTCCAGGAGAGGTACAGCATGCTCCTCCACCTTCCGGGTCGGAGTGCAAAGTATGGCGACATCCACTTTCCCAAGTTCCTTCACATCTTTCACGACCTTGATGTCATGAAGTTCTGAAGGGCAGTTCTCGCTTCCGTTCCTTCTGATCACGCCGGCTATTTCGAAGTCGGGGGAAACCCTCAGGGTCTCGACAACGTATCTGCCGATATTGCCGTAGCCTACTACGGCCGCACGAATTTTTTCCATTTCTATTTGTATTTACGTTTAATAATGACAAATATAATTCAATAAATTCTGAAATATCCCTAAATTCGCAGAAATTTCACTGGGGCTGAATATGAAAATTCTGCTGGTTTCCGATGCAGGAAGCATACATACGAAAAGATGGGCGTCGTCATTGAAGGATGCCGGGGTGGATATTGTCTTGTTTTCAATTACGCCTGCAGCAGATGATTTTTATGACAAGAGAAATATAAAGTTATATGTTTTTGACCTTTTCAGGTACAAAAAAAATGACGGACTCCATAAAAATATCCCGTTGCTGTCGCCTTTGGCCGCTCATGCCAAAGCCGTGGCAATGCTGAAAAATCTTCTTAAGAAAGAGCGTCCGGATATTCTTCATGCGCATTATGCTACAAGTTACGGAATGACCGCCGCCCTGGCCGGTTTCCATCCGTTCATCATGTCAGTCTGGGGCAGCGATGTATATGAATTCCCCCGGCAGTCTCTCACGAACAGGCTCGCTGTGGAGTTTATGCTGAAGCAGGCTGACAGAGTCTTGTCTACCAGCGGCATGATGGCCGCCGAGGCCTCGAAATATTATAAAGGGGAAATCGGAGTCACTCCTTTCGGCGTAGATTTAAATATTTTCAGAACGATTTCAGACCATTCGCGCAGAAGCAGAAGACGTGTAGTTTTCGGTACAGTGAAGACTTTGTCGCATAAGTATGGCATTGACCTGCTGGTCAGGGCTTTTGCACGCATGAGGCAGATGCTGGCGGTGCGCGGTTCTGGAAATGTCGCTGAAACCGGACTGCTTATTGCCGGCAAAGGATCTGACAGGGATGCCCTGGAGAGTCTGGCTTCTGAACTTGGCGTGGCGTCTTTTGTGAATTTTCTGGGTGATGTGCCGCATGATAAGGTCCCGGGCATATATTCTGACGTAGATGTGGCTGTTTTCCTGTCACGCGCTGAAAGCTTCGGCGTCTCTGCTGTGGAAGCGATGGCTTGTTCAGTGCCTGTTATAGCTTCAGATGCGGACGGATTCAGGGAAATCCTGGAAAATGGAGCCGGAATCATTGTACCGAGAGAAAATGCTGAAGCCGCCGCGGAAGCGATGTTCCGGCTTGCTGTCAATGAAGAGGAACGCTGGTCTTTGGGCGAGAAAGGACGGCGCAGGGCGGAGGAGCGTTATGACTGGCAGAAAAATGTGGAGACCATGTTGGCTGAATACAGAAATGTACTGGACAAGGCCCATGCTGGAAAACATTAAAAGAGCAGGATAAGTGGAGAATCTGAAGGAGAAAACGGCAAAAGGGGTTGAATGGGGCTTCATAGACAATCTCGGCGGGACAGGAATCCTCGCCGTGGTGAATCTGGTCCTGGCCCGGCTGCTGACTCCTCAGGAATTCGGAATAGTGGGCATGACATCCATTTTCATCACTCTGTCGACTTCTCTGGTGGACAGCGGCTTCACTGGTGCGCTGACCAGAAAGAAGACAGTGGATGAGAAAGACTTGAATACAGTATTCTATTTCAATCTTCTGACCTCTCTCGTTTTATATGCCGTGCTTTTCTTCGAAGCTCCGGCGATAGCTGATTTCTTCGGGCAGCCGGTGCTCTGCGGCGTGGTCAGAATATTGGGGCTGTCGCTTGTCATCACCGCGTTGAGCATAGTGCAGAAAGTCATTCTGGTCAGGAAACTTGATTTCCGCACGCAGGCTATAGTGTCTGTCCTTTCTGCATCGGCAGGCGGGGCGGCCGGCATATGGATGGCGGCTGATGGCTTCGGACTGTGGAGCCTGGTGGCCATGCAGCTGTCGAGACTTGCACTCACAACGGTGCTCTTGTGGGTGTGCTCGAGATGGAAGCCAAGGTGCGTGTTCTCCATATCTTCTTTCAGAGACATGTTCTCGTTCGGCGGCCGCTTGCTGCTGACTGCCATCATAAGTACTTTATGGTCAGAGATTTATTCGTTCATCATCGGAAAAGTCTACACACCATACGTTCTAGGACAGTATTCCCGTGCAGACAAGTTCAGGAACATGGTCACTTCGAATGTAAGCATAGTGATGCAGCGTGTCACCTATCCTGTACTTGCATCTATCAGAGATGAGAAGCAGCGGCAGGTCAGGGCATACAGAAAGATATTGAGGACAACCGTGCTCATCTCGTTCACAGCTGTGCTCGGACTTGCCGCCGTGTCAGAATCTTTTGTGCTGACCCTTGCCGGAAGCCAGTGGATTTCAGCCATCGGATATCTGAGGATTTTATGCTTCTCCGGACTTTTCATACCTTTGATGATATGCAGCGCGAATATAATCAATGCCAACGGCCGTTCTGATACTACCTTGTACCTTGAAATCCTGAAGACTGCGCTGGCATCCGTCCCTGTGCTTGCCGGGATTTTCATCAGCATAGAGGCCCTGCTGTGGAGCACGGTCGCTATATCTGCCGTTTCTTATCTGGCATATGCTGTGATGGTTTCCAGGTCTGTGGATTATCCGGTATCGAGCCAGCTGAAAGATATTGCTCCGTATTTCGTGGTCTCAGCAGTCATGGCCGCTATTGTATTCTGCCTGTCATGGCTGTCATGGCCGCAGTGGCTTATTCTGCTCGCCCAGCTGTGTGCGGGTGCGGCCATTACTGTATTTTCATATGAATGTGTATATAGAAATGATGAATATGATGATGTGAAAAATACCATATTGAAAATTCTGAAACTGGACCGCAACAAAGAAAAACAATGAATAATCTTAACCGATATGAAACCTGTAGTTTCGATAATAATAGTGAATTATAATACAGCCAATCTATTGCTTAACTGTCTGGAAAGCATCAAAAAATATGTAAATATAAATTTCGAGGCCATTGTCGTGGACAATCATTCCACTGATGACTCCATAGCTATGTGCGAGAAATTCTGGAAAGATCCGGAGTTCAGGCTGATAAGATCAGAGAAAAATGCAGGCTTCTCGAAGGCTAACAATATCGGCGCCGCGGCCGCTTCCGGCTTCATTTATCATTTTTTGAACCCTGATACGGAATTGTCTCCCGGCATCACTCAGGATTATCTTCAAGCCCATGTCTGTCCAGACGCCGTGTATATAAACCCGTTGCTGAACTTCGACGGCTCCCCTGAAAACGACAGGATGCCTATACCGGTGCTTAGAAACATCCGGCTTTGGAATTCCGGTTCAGATAAGGCCCAGTACTGGTATAAAGGAGCTTCAGTCATCATATCAGCCCGGAATTTCCGGAAGATAGGCGGCTGGTGCGAGGATTATTTCCTCTTTGCTGAAGATCTTGACCTGTTTTATGAAATATGGCGTCACAACATCCCTGTCAGAGACGCAAGGACTAAAATTTATCACCTTGGGGGTGGCAGCACGATGTCGAAATGGAGCAGGTTCGGCCGTGACATTCAGGTGGAGAAGTCCAACAGGCTGTTTTTTAAAAAACATTTTTCACGGGTTGAGCATTTCAAAAGCAAGATTTATTACCTTTTCCATTACATGCTCAAGCGCCCGGGGTATGTTCCCCGTTATTTAGCCACGTGGATTCTCAGCCTGTGGCTCTGACTTACAGCAGTTTTCCTTTGATGTCGAATGGCCTGAGTTCGTCCAGGTTCATGGCTTCGACAGCTTTTGACAGAAGCATGTCTTCATCGGCATCCTGTCTGCCGTGAGCTGTGTCCATTTCGCCCTGTTCCAGGCCGAGGAAGTATTTTCCTGCATCCAGAAGGCATCTTTTAGGCACCAAACCTATGATTTCTGTCCCAGTCACCCGCGCCCCTCGGGCTTCCGCCGCCCGTTTCACCTCAGAATAAACTATGTGCAGCGGTGCCGCCGCAATGTCAGTGATGTTCATTGATACCTGAGCAATGCCGTATTCTTCGATATACCATCCAATCGCCTTGCACCCTTTCAATGTTCCTTTGATGCGTCGTCTCGAGCCGTCAGCATCCGTCACTGTGCGTCCGCTTTCTCTGACATCGCCGGCAATTTCAGAAGCGATGGATACCGGGCAGCCTTTTTCAAGATTGAAATTCACGGCTATGAGGAAATTCCTCGCTCCGACTATGGTGGCGCCTGCGCGGGCTGCAGTCTCTGTAAAGAAATCAGGGCTGAAATCCGGTCGTAGCTCCGGGTCGGCAATTTTGGCAGGAAGAGCCTCGTATTCGCCGTGGCGGCAGACTTCCAGACGCCTGCGCTCAGGCTTGAAGGCCGCCGCTTCATAGCACCAGCACGGAATTCCCAGTTCATTGAAAATTCTCCTGGCAGTCTCCCTGGCCAGTCTTGCGCATTCTTCAAGGCTGATTCCCGATACCGGAACAAATGGCAGGACGTCAGTGGCGCCTATTCGCGGATGCTCTCCGTGGTGGGTGCGCATGTCTATCAATTCGGATGCGGTTTTCACTCCTCTGAATGCGGCTTCGGCTGCAGCTTCCGGACTGCCGGTAAATGTTATGACAGTCCGGTTCGCGGCTTCTCCAGGATCAATGTCAAGAATTTTGACACCACCTGTTCCGGATATGGCTTCTGCTATCCGGGAGATGACTTCCATGTCCCGGCCTTCGCTGAAATTCGGTACACATTCTACAATCCTTTCCATATGGCTGATTTTTCCTGGATTTAATGGACATGAGAGGCTTATCTTCCTGTGATTTCTGAAAATTCTTTTTTCATGGCTTCGAGGCGTTCAGGTTCTTCTGACGCTATGTCAGTCATCTGCGACGGATCTTCCTTCATGTTGAAGAGCGCATAGTCAGGCAGATTCCCGAGCTCGTTTTTCGAATAGTTCCTTTCAGGCCCTTCATATGGAGGAATCATAGTGTAGTCGCCGTCACGCAGTGCCAGGCGGCCTTCAGCCTCGTGTATAAGATTCTTTCTGCCTGTGTCTGATATGCCGAGAAATGCATGCAAGGTATTCTGGCTGTCCAGACCTTCAGGAACATTACCGTCTATCAGGTCTCCAAGGCTGGCGAACAAATCCATCTGGCATACCAGGGCATCGGAAATCTGAGGCTCGATATGATCTTTCCAGTAAATGATCAGAGGAATATGCGTGCCTCCGTCGAAAAGGCTGTATTTCCCTCCCCGTGTGCCGTTTCGCGGGTCATGCCCGCCAAGCATTTCCTCTGCCATGTCGGCATATCCGTCGTTGAGGACAGGACCGTTGTCGCTGGTGAAAATCACTATCGTATTCTCCATGAGTCCCTTCTCTTCCATATATGCGAGCACTTCGCCTACGCACCAGTCGCCTTCCACGACAGCGTCACCTCTCGGACCGAGAGTGGTGCTTCCCACGAACCTGGCATGAGGGGCGCGGGGAACATGCGGCTGATGAAGCCCGTAGTAAAGGAAGAACGGCTTGCCTGGCTCCAGGTTTGCGGCCCAGTTCTTGACCTTCCCCACAAAATAATCAGCCATTTCTTCATCTACCCATCTGGCTTTTTCTCCTCCCTTCATGTAGCCTATGCGCGGTATTCCGTTCACTATGGAGAAATTGTGCCCCACGGACCAGTTCATTTTAAGCATCTCAGGGTTTGTGAGTGCAGTAGGCTCTCCTTCAAAATTCTTCTCATAGTCCACATATATAGGATCGTCGGGATCAAGCCCTTCGACCAGGCCGTTTTCAACATAGACAGTTGGCACGCGGTCGTTTGTGGCCGCTATCAGGCATGTGTAGTCGAATCCCACTGTATTTGCACTTGGGTTGATATGCTGGTTCCAGTCCACATTCCCGTCTCCCATGCCCAGATGCCATTTCCCTATGGCTGCAGTGGCATATCCTGCCTCCTGCATCATCTTAGGCATGGTCGGAATATCCGTCGGTATGATCAGCGGCGCATCTCCAGGCAATATTTTAGCATCTGCATTCCTCCATGGATATAGTCCGGTGAACATGGCATAGCGGCTTGGTGTCGAAGTGGCGGAAGTTGCATATCCGTTTGTGAACATGATGCCGTTCCTTGCCAGAGAATCTATGTTCGGCGTGGAAATGGTCTGGCTTCCATAAGCGCTGACATCTCCTAGCCCGAGGTCGTCGGCAACTATGAGTATGATATTCGGCCTCTGTACGGAAGTGCCTGCTGAACTGCAGGCTGCAAGTCCTGCACCTGCAAGAGGCAGGAGCATCAATGATTTTCTTTTCATGTTATAGTTGTTAGTGTCAATATTGGATAAAGTTAATGACTTTTTCTTAATATTCATATATCATGGCAGAGGCCTGAAAAATTTTGATTATATTTAACGTCAGTTAGACGAAGTCTCTATCTGGAAACAGAATAAATTCATTATTGGTTATGGAACTTTGGCATATGTGGGTCATTGCGGCCTTGATACTGGTGGTAGTGGAGATTTTCACTCAGGGATTTGCTGTCATCTGCCTGTCGATAGGGGCATTGGCGGCGGCCATAGCTTCTGCATGCGGCGCAGGAGCTGAGGGACAGCTGATTTGGTTCGCGGCTGTGACCTTGCTGGCGTTCATTTTTGTGAGGCCGCTGCTGATCAAGGCTTTCAAAAAAACTGGCAAGCCTGAGCGTCTGAGCGGAGTCGATGCTCTCAGAGGACGGGAGGGAACTGTTTCAGAACGTATTTCGCCGGCGGACAATACTGGAAGAGTAGCCATAGACGGAGATGACTGGAAGGCTGTTTCCGCCGACGGGACAGATATCGCCAAAGGTGAAAAAGTGACTGTAGAGAATGTGGACAGCGTTGTGCTGACTGTCAAAAAGAAATGAATCTGCATGTGCCTGGCGGTACTGCAGAATTGTTGGCCATGGTTGAATTTATTGTCAGAAATTTATTTATATGGGAACACTTATCATCGTAGGGCTTATTGCCCTCATTGCGATTATTTTCGCGCTGACTGGCCTTAAAATCATCCAGCAAGGTGAAACAAAGGTCATCGAGAGACTTGGAAAGTATCATTCGACATTGCCGTCAGGCATCAACATCATCTGGCCGATAATCGACAAGCCCCGGCGGATTTATGTCAGATATGTGCGCGAGGGCTTCGACGGGGAGAACAGAGTGATGGTAAGGATGTCAGACAGGATAGATCTCAGAGAGCAGGTCTATGATTTTCCTGAGCAGAGCGTCATCACCAAGGACAATGTCACGACCCGGATCAATGCTTTGCTGTATTTTCAGATCACTGATCCTTTCAAGTCTGTGTATGAGATAGACAATCTGCCAAATGCCATCGAAAAGCTGACTCAGACAACATTGAGGAACGTGATAGGCGAGCTGGAGCTGGACGAGACCCTGACTTCGCGCGACACTATAAATTCGAAGCTTCGTGCAGTGCTGGATGAGGCGTCAAACAAATGGGGAGTGAAAGTGAACAGGGTGGAGCTTCAGGATATCACTCCTCCGGAAAGTGTCCGTGACGCCATGGAGCAGCAGATGCAGGCAGAGAGGGAGAGGCGTGCAAAGATTTTGAAGGCTGAGGGAGAAAAGACTTCCGCCATACTTCAGTCGGAAGGTGAAAAAGAGTCTCAGATCAACAAGGCTATGGCTGACAAGGAGTCCCAGATTTTGATGGCTGAGGGCGAGGCCAGGGCGAAAATCCTGCAGGCAGAGGCAGAGGCCGCGGCGATCGCCAAGATAGCTGAAGCTATTCGTGATACAAAATCAGATCCGGCATCATATATGCTGGCAATCAAATATATAGACACTCTGAAGGAGATGGTGAGCGGTCAGGATAACAAGACTGTTTATCTGCCGTATGAAGCTACGTCGATGCTTGGCTCTATCGGCGGCATAAAAGACTTGTTCACCAAATAACACCTCCCCGCAGTCATTCTCACAGCATCTGCCCGCCGATGAATTCACGCATGATTGACGTCGGCGGGATAGCCGCTATCTCTGCAGGCGAGAGCGCCACGATATAATCCAGGAATTTCAGAAGCCTGACAGTCTCGGTGTAAGCCGGTGAGCTGGGCGCTATTCTCCGCAGAAGCGGCTCAGCATAATATTTCAGCAGAGGCAGTTCGAAAATCAGTGCTGAATTGAAAGCCGCGTCGGCATTCTCCTGAAAAGGGAAGATGTTCCTGTTCTCCCCGCGGCGTACGCTGTGCCACCTCATTATCGTGTCTTCCGGAGTCACCCCGCGGACTCTGTTGTCCCGCACAATGCGGCGGAGCAGGCGGTTGTCAGATGTGGAGATATTGTTGTTCTCATCCAGCGAAAGGGATGTAAGTGCCGAGGCGTACACCCTGAAAATGTGTGAGTTGTCCACAGCTGATGTCATTTCAGGATTCAGAGCATGGATTCCCTCCATGATCAGTATGTCGTTCTCGTCAAGGTGGAGCATTTCACCTCGGAATTCACGTTTTCCTGTCTTGAAATTGAAATACGGGATTTCCACGCTCTTGCCGGCTATCAGTTCATTCAGCTGGAAGTTCAGAAGATCCAGGTCCATCGCATGCAGAGACTCGAAATCATATTCCCCGTCTTCGTCCTTAGGCGTGTGTTCGCGGTCTACGAAATAATTGTCAAGCTCGATCACTTTCGGATTCATGCCCAGGACCTTGCACTGTATTGCAAGCCTCTTGGAGCTGGATGTTTTCCCGCTGCTTGACGGGCCTGCAATCATGATGATGCGAGCCTTGTCATGCCTTTCGTATATCATGTCCGCTATGTCGGCATATTTCCGCTCGTGAAGAGCTTCGGCTATGTTTATGAGCTGCACCGCATTTCCGTCCGATATCACTTTGTTCAGAGTTCCGACGCCGCGCACGCCAGTGATTTCGCACCATCTGGCATATTCCTGCAGGGTGGCCGCCAGTTTTGACTGTCTTTTCAGCGGTGTCACCTTGTTTATTTTGCCTTCTTCAGGGAACTGGAGGCAGAATCCATTGTTGAAGCCGACTATGTCGAATATTTTCAGGTAGCCGGTAGAAGGGACCAGCGGCCCGTAGAATGTATCTGCGTCCCCTCCCAGGAAATATACGCTGTAGTTGAATTTCCCCAATGACTCCAGCAGGCTTGCCTTGGCCGGCTGGCTGTTCTCGGTGAAAAGTTTCCCCGCTTCGCTTGCAGTCATCTTCACCTTGTGGAAACGCAGGTCGGCGGCGATGATTTCCTGCATACGCTCCTTGATTTTTTCGATTTCGTCATCAGTGAGGAAATACACCGGCAGGATGCCGTCATCATTGGCAGTCTGCTCGCGGAGTTCGCAATACAGCCCGCTTGGCAAAGAATATTCTATATACAAGGTCTTGTCCGGATACAGATCCCTGGCGGCATGCTGCAGCACAAAGCATAATGACCGCACATATGTCCTCCGTCCGTCAGGATGGCTGTAGCCAATGAATTCGACTTTGTGGGGCATTACGACAGGAAACTCCAGCTCTTTCAGCTGATGGTCCACCAGCGCTGCCAGGACAGGTATCGACAGCCCGGTCTTTTCGTCTGTCACAGTGTGGCAGATTCTGTCGGAAATCTCTTTCAGGGCAGTCCCTGCTTCCACCCTGTGAAAACTCTTGTCGTTTTCGCAATAAAATCTCGTCTCGTCCATTCTTTTCTTTTTTCTGCCGGTTCCCGGCAATATCTGTACCTTTGTCAGCCCAAGATTTCCTTAAGGAACGGCCCTGTGACTGAATCCGGATTCCCGGCCAATTCTTCAGGGGTTCCCTGTGCCATGATATATCCGCCAGCCTGGCCTCCTTCAGGCCCCATGTCGTAGATATAATCCACAGATTTCAGCACATCCAGATTGTGTTCAATCACTATCACTGTATTCCCCTGGTCTACAAGCTGCTGAAGAACTTTAAGAAGGACTTTGATATCCTCGAAGTGCAGTCCGGTGGTAGGCTCGTCCAGAATATAAAGAGTGTTTCCAGTCCCTTTTTTCCCGAGCTCCGCCGCGAGCTTCATCCTCTGGCTTTCCCCTCCAGAAAGAGTGACTGCTGACTGCCCAAGCCGTATGTAGCCCAGCCCTACGTCCACCAGAGCCTTCAGCTTCTGGGTGATAGACGGGATATTGCTGAAAAATTCATAAGCTTCGCTGATGGACATCTCCAGCACGTCGTTTATATTCTTGTTCTTGTACTTTACTGCCAATGTATCTTCCTTGTACCTCCGGCCGCGGCATTCCTTGCAGACTACGTTCACAGACGGCAGAAAGTTCATTTCTATCACCTTGATTCCAGCTCCTTTGCATTCTTCGCAGCGCCCTCCGGGGACATTGAAAGAGAACCTTCCTGCTTTGAATCCGCGGACTTTCGCATCAGGAGTGGATTCGAACAGCAGACGGATGTCGTTGAACACCCCTGTGAATGTGGCTGGATTGCTTCTCGGAGTCCTTCCTATGGGGCTCTGGTCTATTTCTATCAGCTTGTCGACATTTTCTATGCCCACGATGGAGCTGTATGGGAGCACCTGCATCCGGGCATTGTAGAACTTGTTTTTCAGAATCGGCATCAGGGTCTCGTTTATCAGCGAAGACTTTCCGCTGCCGCTGACTCCGCTTATCCCTATGAGGAGGCCGAGAGGGAAGTCTACGTCGATGTTTTTCAGATTGTTCCCCCTGGCTCCGCGAATCCCGATAAAGCTGCCGTTGCCGTCACGCCTTGACTGCGGGACAGGTATGGCATTCTTGCCGGTCAGATAGTCAAGTGTGACAGAATCCCCGACCACTATATGGCTGAGAGTCTCCATGTCCGGTTTCTCTCCATTTATAACATAGCTTACAGGTGCATTTAGGCAGATTCTTCCTCCGTTTTCGCCTGCTCCCGGACCGACATCCACCAGCCAGTCTGCTGACAGCATGGTCTCTACATCGTGCTCTACTACCATCACGGAGTTTCCTTCGTCACGCAGCTTTTTAAGGGATGAAATCAGCTTTCTGTTGTCTCTCTGATGCAGTCCGATGCTGGGTTCATCCAGGATGTACAGCACATTCACCAGTTTTGAACCTATCTGTGTGGCCAGCCTGATTCTCTGGCTTTCCCCTCCTGAAAGCGAGGCTGTAGCCCTGTCGAGAGAAAGGTATTCCAGACCCACATCTGCCAGAAAGGATATTCTGTCTTTCAGCTCCTTGAGAATGTCTCTGGCGATAGCGCTTTCCCTCCTGTCCAGCTTGCCGTCAAGCGATGCCACCCATTGCGCCAGGCTGGAAATCTCCATAGACGCCACTTCGGAGATGGTCTTCCCGTCTATCTTGAAATACTGGGCATCCTGGTTCAGCCTGGTCCCGCGGCAGACAGGGCAGACTATTTTTTCATTGATATTCTCTGTGATTCCAGGAAAAGTGACCATTTCCGATGACGCGCCCTCTCCTACACGGAACAGTTCGTCGGAGCCGAAAATAATCAGAGAAATGACCTCTTCCGGAATTTCATCGATGGGATCATATAGCGAGAAATTGTATTTTCTCGCAATGGACCTGATAATGTCGAATTTTTTTGTCTCTCTTATTTTCCCTAACGGGACAATCCCTCCGTCTGCGATGGAAATGCTTCTGTCAGGAATAATGCTGTCAATATTCACGTCCACTATCATCCCCAGGCCTTTGCAATGAGGGCAATATCCCTGCGGGGAGTTGAACGAGAATGAATGCGGTGCAGGCTCGGCGATGGATATGCCTGTGTCAGGGCAAACCAGGTGTTTCGAAAAATGTGTGACTCCGCCTGTCTCCATGTCGAGGACAGCCAGAGAGCCTTTGCCTGTGCTCAGGGCTGACATTACAGAGCCTCTGATACGTTTTATGTCTTTTGCCTCGGGTTTCAGCTTGTCTACCACGAGTTCGATGAAATGCGCCTTGTACCTGTCCAGGGATGTGACCTGTGACAGATCCTGGATTTCAGAATCGATGCGGGCCTGCGTGTATCCGCGCCTTCTCAGCTGGTCGAACAATTCCCTGTAATGTCCTTTTCGACCTTTGACCAGCGGAGCGAGAAGTATGCATTTCCGGTTTTCGTAGTTGCGGATGATCAGGTCTACTATCTGGTCGTCGGTGTACCTGACCATTTCCTTGCCTGTGGCAGGGGAGTACGCCTTGGATGCCCTGGCATACAGAAGCCTGAGGAAATCGTAGATTTCTGTGATGGTGCCGACTGTTGAACGCGGGTTGTTTCCCGTAGTCTTCTGCTCTATGGCTATAATAGGGCTCAGCCCTGTGATGCTTTCCACTTCGGGCTTCCCAAGAATGCCGATAAACTGTTTTGCATATGTGGAGAGAGTGTCCATATATCTTCTCTGTCCCTCGGCATAAATGGTGTCGAAGGCCAGGGATGACTTCCCGCTTCCGCTCAGCCCTGTGATCACCACGAATTCATTCCTTGGTATATCGACAGATATGTTCTTCAGGTTATGGGACTTCGCCCCTCGGATTTCTATGTACTCTTTCTTGTCTTCCTTCATGTTCTGTTTATAGACGCTAATCTGTTACAAGGCCTTGTTCCCGCCCGTGCCTGGCTATTCTTCATCATCTGTTTCAGGCAGATTGAACGGTTGCAGGAACGGATTCTTCGTTCGTTCATCGGCAATAGTGGTTTGCGGCCCGTGCCCAGGCACGACATCTATGTCTCCGTCCAGGCACATCAGTCTGGAGAATATGCTTTCCATCAGCTGGTCATAGTCTCCGCCAGGATGGTCAGTACGTCCTATGCTTCCGGCGAAAAGGGTGTCTCCGCTGAAGAGAAGCTTGTCGGCCTTGTCATAAAAACATACTCCGCCAGGGGTATGCCCGGGAGTGCAGATAACTTCAAATTCAGTATTTCCGAACCGGATGATGTCACCGTCGGCTATGTCAATGGTGTCCACATCTATGACTGGCATCTTGAATCCGTAAGTCCTGGTGAAAAAGTCGTCTATTTTCAGGATTTCCTTGTCCGCGGGGTGCATGTAGACGGGGATTCCATATTTTCTGGCACAGTCGGTCAGCCCCAGGACATGGTCGAAATGCCCGTGTGTCAGCAATATCTTTACGGGATGTATGCCTTGTTTGCCGATGAAGTCATACAGGGCCTCTTTTTCATCCTGGGTGCCGCATCCAGGGTCGATGATCGCTCCGTCCATTGTTTCATCCCAGACCACTGAGCATCTTTCGCGGAAATCATTGAAATAAAAGCATCGTATATGTATCATTCCTTTTCAGATTTTATTATGACAAACTTAGCGAAAATTTTCGGGTTTACAGCCGTCTTGCGCTCAATCTTTCAGACATCCGGCCGGAACCACAAGAATCCCGTCTTTTCTGCAGTAGGCGTATGGGGCTGTGCCGGTGAGAATCATCTTGAATGAAGGACTGTTCATTTTATCGGAATCTATTCTGTCTGCCAGAGTCCTCAGTGATTCCGGTCCTGCTTCGATATTCCTGTCGCCCCCGAGTTTTATTTCCACCAGACCATAACTGCCGTTGCGTAAATGTATGACAGCATCGCATTCAAGCCCTGATTTGTCCCTGTAATGATATACGGTGCCCCCGAGAGCCCCTGCATATATGCGCAGGTCTCTTATACACATCGTTTCGAAGAACAGACCCATGGTATGTATGTCATTTATCAGATCTCGGGCCAATGATCTGATTATGCGTCTGGTTCTTTCCGCATCCCGGCTGACTCCGCCGGCCCGTGAAATATCCGAATTGATCACTCCTTCCAGATAGTCATAAGCCAGATCAAGGGCGACATCTGAAGCCGTGACTGTCGCCTTCGGCCAGCCTCCGCGGCATATAAGCCAGGCTAAATCATCTATTATCCTGGCTTTGGGAACAGTGCCGACAGGATTCATCAGCATTGCCAATATGGTATCTGGCATGAATGTATGGTGAATCCGGAAAAAGAATTAAATTTGTCGTTCCATGAGTGACGGACCGGAATCAGTGAAGATTTCAGGAATGTCTCTCGCGGAATCAGGATTGCAGAAACTAAAAACCGAATATCATGCATATAGCTATCGCAGGGAACATAGGCAGCGGGAAGACGACTCTGACGAAGATGCTGGCCGCGCATTATCATTGGACACCGAAATTCGAATCGGTGGACTATAATCCATATCTTGCAGATTTCTATGAAGATATGGAAAGATGGTCATTCAACCTTCAGATATACTTTCTGAACAAGAGGTTCAAGGATGTGGTGGAGATCTCGAAGTGCAAGGACGTCATCATCCAGGACAGGACCATCTATGAAGATGCCAGGATATTTGCGCCCAACCTTCATGCCATGGGGCTGATGAGCACCAGAGATTTTGAGAATTATTCCGACCTGTTCGACCTGATGATGTCGCTGGTGAATCCGCCTGACCTGCTGATTTATCTACGCTCCAGCATTCCGAACCTGGTGAGCCAGATTCAGAAGAGGGGACGGGAGTATGAAAAGAGCATCCGCATCGACTATATCACAGGACTGAATGACAGGTATGAGAAATGGATAGCAGGCTACAAGCACAAGCTTCTGGTCCTCGATGTGGATGAAATCAAGTTCGAGAACCACCCTGAAGACTTCCAGAAAGTCACAGACAAGATTGACGCCGAACTTTTCGGCTTGTTCAAGGACGTGGAATAGATTATGCTGATGAGATTTCGGAAAAAACTAATGCCAGTCCGGCGAAATCTCCGGTTAAGAATTGAATAATTGGACGGACAGGCTTTTTTTTTGTTATGGAAGACAGACTTACTATCATCCAGTTTGTGGAAAAATACACCAGGATGTATGCCTCGAACACTTTCCTGTGGGAGAAGCAGGGAAAAGAATGGCTGCCGACTACATTCGAGCAGACGAGGAAGGCGGCTTATCGTGCAGGAGCCGGCCTGATGTCCCTCGGAGTGCAGAAAGGGGAGAAGATATCCCTATTGTCCGAAGGACGGAATTATTGGGTCATCGGAGAACTCGGAATCCTGTACGCAGGGGCGGTCAATGTGCCTCTCTCAATCAAGCTTGAAGAGAGCAATGACTTGATATTCAGAATCAAACATTCAGATTCAAAGTATATCATGGTGTCGGCCGCGCAGCTTCCGAAAATCAGGAACATACTGAAAGACCTGCCTCTCGTAGAGAAAGTCATAGTCCTCGACGAACTGCCTGAGTATCAAGAGAAAGAAATGCCGTTTTCCGAGATTTGCAAGATGGGGGACGTCTTCCTTGCAGAACATGGAGAGATGTTCGAGCAGAGATACAGATCCATCGGTCCTGATGACTATGCGAACATCAGCTACACTTCCGGGACTACGGCCGATCCGAAGGGTATTCTTCTGACTCACAGAAACTATACTGCCAATGTGGAGCAGGCCAGATCTGTGATAGGTGTCACACCTGAAGACAGGATGCTCATCATTCTGCCTCTTGACCACTGTTTCGCCCATGTCGCAGGCTTTTATACACTCATGTCATATGGAGCGTCTATAGGAACAGTGCCGGCTGGCAAGACCCCGATGGAGGCTCTCAGGAACATTCCTATGAGCATCAAGGAGTTGCAGCCTACAGTGATGCTTAGCGTGCCTGCCCTGGCGAAGAATTTCAAGAAGAATATCGAAGCCGGGATCAAGGCAAAAGGCCCTGCAGTGGAGAAACTTTATAATTTCGCATTGAATCTCGCCATCTCGTATAACAAGGAGGGGTATAATAAAGGCGGTTTCTTCCAGCTGTGGAAAAAACCTCTGATGGCATTGTTTGACAAGATTATTTTCAGCAATGTCCGTCAGGGGCTGGGCGGCAAGATGAAGTTTTTCGTAGGCGGAGGAGCCTTGCTGGACATCGACCTCCAGAGATATTACTACGCCATAGGCATCCCGATGTATCAGGGCTATGGCCTGTCCGAGGCTACCCCTATCATTTCAGCCAACGCTCCTGCCAGGCATATTCTCGGTTCATCAGGATGTGTGGTGAAGCCTATGGAAATCAAAATTTGCGACGAAGACGGCAAGGAACTTCCATACGGGCAGAAAGGCGAGATCGTCATCAGGGGCGAGAATGTGATGGCCGGCTATTGGAAGAATCCGAAAGCCACTGCAGAGACCGTAGTGGACGGATGGCTTCACACCGGCGACATGGGTTATATGCGCGACAAGGATTTCCTCTATGTAGTGGGCCGGTTCAAGTCCCTGCTCATCAGCGCAGACGGCGAGAAATACAGCCCGGAGGGAATCGAGGAGTCTCTGGTGGAGAATTCGAAGTTCATCGACCAGGTGGTGCTGCACAACAGCCAGGACCCGTATACCATAGCCTTGCTGGTGCCGAACAAGGACGCTTTGAAAGCATGGCTGAAAGAAAACTCGCCTGAGACGGCCCCGGATTCGGAAGACGGAAAGAAGCTGATGCTCGGCAAGATACAGGATGAGGTGAATTCGTACAGAAAGGGAGGAAAGAATTATGGCGCTTTCCCGGAGAGGTGGCTTCCGGCGGCGGTGTGCGTGCTTCCTGAACCTTTCACCGAGAAAAACCATATGGTGAACAGCACGATGAAAATCGTCCGCGGAAAGGTCGAAAAGGCTTACGAAGACCGCATGAAATTCGCCTATACCCCTGAGGGCAAGAATATCGTCAACCCTCAGAATCTCGCATCCTTGTAATTGTCATATTGCTGTGAGTCGGCTGATATTTTGACGACGCTTTTGGTCTCTGTGGGTATATTGCTGAGAGGAGGCTGATATTTGACGGCACTGTTGACCTCCGGCAGGAGGTTGTAATTCTGTGCCGGCAAATATCAGCCTCCGTTAATTTTTAAAACTGTGGATCGGCGCCGGAATCCTCCCTTCCCTGCTGATGAAGGCTTCGCATCCGAACCTGTTCACAGGCATGACAGGAGCGTGTCCAAGCAGGCCTCCGAATTCCACCGAGTCCCCGACAGTCTTTCCGATGACAGGTATGATTCTCACAGCTGTGGTCTTCTGGTTCACCATGCCGATGGCTGCCTCGTCGGCTATGATGCCGGAAATAGTGCTGGCCGGTGTATCTCCAGGGATAGCTATCATATCAAGCCCCACTGAGCATACACAGGTCATGGCTTCCAGCTTCTCTATGGTCAGAGCCCCGCACTCGGCGGCCTCTATCATGCCCTGGTCCTCGCTGACAGGAATGAAGGCGCCGCTGAGCCCGCCTACATACGAAGATGCCATGACTCCGCCCTTTTTCACCTGGTCATTCAGCATAGCCAGGGCGGCAGTCGTTCCAGGAGCTCCTGCTTTCTCCACCCCTATTTCATGAAGGATGTCTGCTACGCTGTCTCCTATCGCAGGCGTAGGCGCGAGGGAAAGATCTATGATGCCGAACGGTATGCCGAGCCTGCGTGATGCTTCCTGAGCGACCAGCTGGCCTACACGTGTGATTTTGAATGCCGTCTTCTTGATGGTTTCGCACAGCACTTCGAAAGATGCCCCGCGAACGCTTTCCAGGGCATATTTCACTACTCCCGGGCCGCTGACACCCACATTTATGATGGCATCTGCTTCAGTCACGCCGTGAAAAGCTCCGGCCATGAAAGGGTTGTCGTCAGGCGCATTGCACAGCACCACCAGTTTGGCGCAGCCCAGCGAATCTCTGTCCCTGGTAGCCTCGGCTGTCTTTTTGACGATTTCCCCCATCAGGCGGACAGCATCCATGTTTATGCCTGTCTTCGTGCTCCCGACATTTACTGAGCTGCATATTCTCTCAGTCCTGGCAAGAGCTTCCGGTATTGACTCGATCAGCAGCCTGTCGCTCTGAGTCATGCCTTTGGAAACCACAGCTGAATAACCTCCAAGGAAATTTACACCTACAGCTTTCGCGGCCTCGTCCAGGGCCATGGCTATCTGCACATAGTCCTGCGGAGACTTGCAGGCGGAAGCGCCCACGAGAGATATCGGTGTGATGGAAATTCGTTTGTTCACTATCGGAATCCCGTACTCCATCGATATATTTTCGGCTGTTTCAGCCAGTTTCCCGGCAGTCCTGATGATTTTTGACTTTATGTTCGAGCACACCTGGCCCACATTGCCGGAGGCACAGTCTAAAAGATTGATGCCCACCGTGATAGTTCTGACATCGAGATTTTCTTTCTCGATCATCAGGTTCGTTTCGATGACTTCGTTTATATTGATCATGGCAGGGCAGGTTAAATCCGGTGCATCTTCTCGAATATTTCTTCCCTCTGGCATTTGATCTGGACACCGATATTGGCTCCAAGCTCCTCCAGGTCGGCTGTCAGCCGGTGGAAGTCCTCGGAAATATTCCCTGTATCCACTATCATCATCATGTTGAAATACCCTTGAACGATAGTCTGCGAGATGTCCAGAATATTTATGTTCTTCTCTGCCAGATATGTACATACTCTGGCAATGATGCCGACAGTGTCCTTGCCGACCACGGTGATTATACTTCTGTTCATTTTTACGATATTTACGGACAGGCAAAAATAGGAAATTTAAACGAATTGGCATTTCGAAAAGAAATGCTATCTTTGGCGAAATTGAAGAAAACTGGAAAAATGATGGGAAATTTTCTTTTCTTAGGGAATATAGGCGTATGGGAAATAGTCCTGATCGCCCTGGTAGTATTGCTTTTTTTCGGCGGCAGGAAGATTCCGGAGCTGATGAAAGGCCTCGGCAAGGGTGTTAAAAGCTTCAAGGAAGGCATGAATGAGGTGGAAAAAGAGCTGAATGCCCCTGTTTCGGAAACTAAGCCTTCTGCATCGTCATCCGGCAAGCAGGAGCCGGAGCAGGCAAATCCGTCTGAATCAGAAAAGAAATAGAGCCCCGATGTCAGAAAACGGGGCCGGCATTTCCCGGAAAGCGTCATCTGAAGAAACCCAGATGACATTCTGGGATCATCTCGAAGTGCTCAGATGGGCATTGGTCAGGGTCGCCGCGGCCCTGATCATTCTCGTTATAGCCTCGTTTGCGGCTATGCCGCATATCTTCGACACTCTGATTCTTGGCCCTGCCTCATCGGATTTTTTCATTTACAAATGGTTCGCATCCATAGGACGGGCCATTCCGTTCCTTCCGGACTTCTCTGACGACGGATTTCATGTGGACATCATCAACATCCAGGTCGCGTCGCAATTCATGACCCATATCTCCACATCGTTCTGGCTTTCATTGGTCCTGCTCTTCCCATATATCGTTTATGAACTGTGGAAATTCGTCAGCCCTGCCCTTTACCGCGCTGAAAAAAAAGCTGTCGGCATGTCATTTTTTGCCGGCACTTTCATGTTCTATCTCGGATGTGCGGCAGGATACTGTCTCATATTTCCGTTTACATTCCGTTTTCTTGCGGAATATCAAGTCAGCCAGACGATTGTGAACCAGATTTCCCTGAATTCATATATGAACAATTTCCTGGGGATGGTTTTCATCATGGGGGTAGTCTTCGAGCTTCCTCTTCTGGCCTGGCTGCTGTCCAGGCTGGGCGTCCTTCACAGGGAATTCCTTCAGAAATACCGCCGCCATGCAGTGGTGCTCCTGCTTGTGCTGGCCGCTGTCATCACTCCTACCGGCGATCCGTTCTCGCTTATGCTGGTTTTTGTCCCTTTGTACCTTTTGTACGAGCTTTCTGTCCGCCTCGTCCGGCCTGAAGATGCATAGAAGTCTCTGAGCGGCAAATAAATGCAGCAGGATCGGCCTCCGGCCATTTCGGAGAACTCAAATTTCCGTGATTCCGAAAATCTTCAGGATGTCCGGCGCGGCCTCCTCCGCTTTCCGGACAATGAGACCATGCCCGTCCAGAAGCCATACGGTATCGGCCTTTTTCAGGCCAATACCGATGTCGTGTGTCGAAAAAATCACTGTCTTTCCCTCTGCCGATGCCAGTTTCCGCAGAATTTCTATGATCTGATGCCTCCCGGGGACATCCAGGAATGCAGTCGGCTCGTCCAGGACCATCACCGGGGTGTCCTGGGCCAGAGCTCGGGCTATCATTATTTTCTGACATTCTCCGTCAGACATCTTGTCCATGGTTTTGTCGGCAAAAGCCAGCATTCCTGTGATTTCAAAAGCCTTGGATACAGCTTCTTCATCTTCAGAAGACATGGCGCCTGTCCATCGGGTCCACGGCGCACGGCCCATGGATACCACATCCCGGCATTTCAGGCCCGGAATACGGATTCTTTCAGTTCCGACGAATGATACTTTCTGCGCGGCTTTTTCCCGCGGCATGACGGCAATGTTTTCCCCATCAGCCAGGATTCTGCCGGACAGAGGCCTGGAGAGACCTGTAAGGGCACGGATGAGTGTGCTTTTCCCGCTTCCGTTGCGGCCTGCAATCATGGTCAGTCCGCCAGTGGATGCAGAGGCTGAAATGTCCCTCATCAGCACTTTCTTTCCATATCCGAGGGTTATGTTTTCTATTTGTATCATCTTTCCGGTATCTGAATGAGGCTGTCTATAGCTTGCGCCTGCGGAATATTACCCATATGACTACAGGAATGCCTGCCAGGGATGTTACAGCATTGATGGGGACGGCGGCGAGCCTCGCGATGATGTCGCAGGACATCATCAGCGCTCCTCCGCAGAGGAGCGTGGCCGGAATGAGGACCTTGTGGTCTGCATTT
This sequence comes from uncultured Bacteroidales bacterium, assembly GCA_949289565.1. Taxonomy (GTDB): domain Bacteria; phylum Bacteroidota; class Bacteroidia; order Bacteroidales; family UBA932; genus Cryptobacteroides. Next base: position 14,510 of record CASEOO010000014.1, on the reverse strand, counting down.
CCGGCCGCGAGGCGAGCAAGATGCGGCACCGCCAGGCCGAGAAACCCCACAGGTCCGCAGAAGGCAGTCACAGTCCCGGCCAGAAGGACGATGGCCAGGAACACCAGCGCCCTCGTCCTTCTGATATCCGCGCCCATGGAAGCGGCGTAATGTTCGCCCAGCAGAAGCAGGTTCAGCGGCTTGCAAGACGCCATGGTGATTCCCAGCCCTGCAATGACGGCCAGGGCCAGAATCCACAGCTCCTGTCCAGACACATTGCCCATCGACCCCATAGTCCACACTATGTAGGATTTCAGAGCCTGCTCGTCGCTGACAAACTGCAGTATCTGCACTGCGGCATCTATCCCGGCCCCCAGCATCATTCCCAGGATCAGGATGACAGTGATGTCGCCGGCTTTTCTGCTGGCCATGGCTATGATGGCCAGCACAGCGGCCGCCCCGAGCCATGCAGCTCCTGCAGTGCCAAGAGACATCAGGATGCGGCTGCCTGCCAGCGTGGTCGATGCCGATGTGCCGAGTACGCACAGCGCCGCCCCGAGAGATGCCCCTGAGCTGATGCCCAGGACATATGGACCGGCCAGAGGATTTCGGAAAAGCGTCTGCATCAGAAGACCGCTGACAGATATGGCCATCCCGGAAAGCATGGCAGTGACAGCTTTCGGAAGCCGTATTTCCGTCACTATCAGCTTCGTCTGGGACGAAATCTCACCTCCAGTCAGAGCTGTCCACACCTCTGATGCCCTGATGCCGGCGCTTCCGGTAAGCATTTCCGCCATAAAAAGTCCTGCCAGCAACGCCGCTCCTGCGGCCCATAATATTTTCATTTTCACTTTCATCAGATCGCGCAAGCCACAGATTATTCAATACTTCTGTAATAATACAGCCCTGAATCACAGCCTCCGTCCTTGTTCTCAGACAGACAAGCATAGTCCTGTCCGCAGAGTTCAGGATGGAAGATTCTGATCAGATCTCCCAGCACCAGATCCGGGCGCACAGTCCCTGACTCCCAGAAATCACTGCCTCCCCCTTCGGTGCTTCTCCTGTCGCAGCTGTAAACCTTCCTGTTTTTCACACATTCTGTGTCAGCGAGCTGCGGGCAGGATGAGGCCAGCTGCTCCAAAGACTGGTATTGGCCTGCATTCAGCCATACATCTGCTTCAGATACCAGGAGAAAAGCAGTCTCATAGTCTATCGCAGTGGATTTCCATGACCGCCGCGTGGAACTTTCAGGGCCGGAATCGCTTCCCTCGGAGGACATGTTCCGGCGCAAATAGGTTTCGAATATATATTCTCCCCCTGCATCCCGTATCATGGCCGCCATCGCCGATCTTGGAGAAGCCATGAACCATGTATCTCCGTACGGGGTGTTCAGCATCACTTTCGGCTTCGGCTTCTTATCAGGGACAGATGATTTTATCTCTTCGTATTTTGAAGCTATCCTCTGGTACGCTTTTTCGCCTTTTTCCCTGCATCCGAGCAGTTCGGCTATGGCCACCACCCATTCGGTGCGGCCCAGCGGAGAGGCCTCCAGATATTCTCCTATGTAGAGGCAGGGTATGCCGAGAACTTCCAGCCTGTCTTCCATCGTGCTTGCTGAAGAAATTCCGTACAGCAGGACTATGTCAGGACTGGCGGCGGCCAGCGCTTCGAAGTCAGCATCTGCCTCGCTTCCTATGTCTACTATAGAATCTTGATGCTCAAGGATGTATTTGTTCGAGATGAACCGCATCCCGGATACAGCCTTGACCCTGGAAGTCTCGCCGAGCAGATCGAGCAGAGCTATGTGCGTGGATGACATTGCCGCTATCCTTTTTGCATCTCCATCCAGAACTTGGCCTTTGAATCCTGCGGGAGGCCTTTCTCCGTTCCGAGCGATGAACAATTCGTTCACGGGGTTGCTTCCTCGCTCGGAAATTCCTGATTTACGACAGTCATTCCCGCTGTCCTGCCATGCCGTTTTCACTCTGATGACCGTGCTCTCGCATCCTTCCGCTCCCGCTATCTCGAAGCCTTCGGCCTCGGATGGGGAATACACGGCGACATCGAAAAAATCTGCGGCATTTTGTCTGCCGCAGGCATTGGCCAGAATGGCCAATATCATTATCCATATTATTCTTTTATTTTTCAGTTTTAAATCCTGTGTTTTTTGCCGGCGGCTGTCGTAATGCCTGCAAATTTAGCAAAATTTGGAGATTAAGCCGAAAAATGCATATATTTGGGCCGGCAAAGGTTCCCGGACGCACGAAGGCTGCGCGAGGGACGAAGAGGGAACGCGGTGAGAATCCGCGACAGTACCCGCTGCTGTATGCCCGTGATGCGAGCCGGGAAACCGGAGCATCGGACAGCTTCACATTCTCTGCCACTGGTATCTTTCGTGGAAACCCTTTCGGGTCGCCCTCGATACCGGGAAGGCGTGGAGCCGGGACGAGCCAGAAGACCTGCCTCTGCCGTTTATGGAACATCCTCCTGCGGGATTACGGGACGGAGTCGCTGCCGCACATGTGCTATGCCGCTACGGAATCTGGCGCTGCCGGCAGTCTGGAATAAATGCAGTTATGTTTGTACTGGCTCTCATGCTTCTGATGGCACCTCAGGCGCAGGATACCCTGTCGGCTTCGCAGGTCTCGTCAGACCGATACGACTCTCCAGCCGTCCGGACCATCACGTCCGGGCAAATGGCGTCCATGCCCGATGCTTCCGTCCCGGAACTGCTCAGGCATATGGCGGGCGTGCAGATCAGAGACTACGGAGGGCTTGGGGGTCTGAAAACAGTGAATGTCCGTTCTCTCGGTTCGCAGCATACAGGAGTTTTCATCGACGGAGTGAAAGTCAGCAATGTGCAGAACGGGCAGGTGGACCTCGGCAGGTATTCTTCAGAGTATCTGGCGTCCGTGTCTGTTTTCAATGGACAGTCGTCATCCATGCTCCAGTCAGCATCGGAGCTGGCATCCTCCTCCACGGTATATCTCCAGACCTTGTTTCCTGATTTCACAGAGCCGTGGTCTCTGAATGCCAAAGTGGAGTACGGCTCATTTTCCACGGCTTCGGCAGGCATTGCCGCAGGCAAACGTCTCTCTGAAAAATTTTATCTGAAAATCACAGGAGACGGGAGGCATACTGACGGCGGCTATCCGTTTACATATACGAACAGATTCGGGGCCGACACTGCAGCCCGCAGGCAGAACTCCGATATGACATCATATCACGTCGAGCCATCTCTCTACATGGTATCAGGAAACTCCAGGCTTCATTTGAAAGCATACTGGTATCATTCTGACAGAGGGCTGCCCGGCCCTGTCATACGGCAGTCCGGGCAATATGAGAGCGGAGACCGCCAGCGCGACGACAATGTTTTCATCCAGGGAAGCTGCAGGTATTCTGCGGGAAAATTTGCCCTGAAAATAGCCGGCAAATATTCATACGATTTCTGCAATTATTTCCAGGATACTGTCGGAATCCACACTGTGCGCCTCGACTTGGATTATCTCCAGCAGGAGGGCTATGTCTCTGCCGCCGCCGCATTCCGGCACGGGAATTTCAGCGCCTCTCTTGCATGGGACAATGCATTCACGTTTCTCGATTCGGATGTCGCCGGCCTGTCTGGAAAATTCCGTTGGTCATCGCTTTTTGCCGTGCAGGCAAGGTATGCATACGAGAGCCTGTCGGCCAATGCGTCCCTGGTATACAACCACTCTTCGGACCTTTCCCTGTCAGGCAATTCCGGCTCAGATACCGCCCATGACCGTCTCAGCCCGTATGTCTCCGTCATGTATTCTCCGGGGAATTTCCGCTTCCAGCTCTTCTGGAAAAATTCATACAGGCTTCCGACCTTCAATGAACTTTATTATGTGGCCGCCCCGACGGCCAATGCCGCACATGCTCTCCGTCCGGAGACTGTGGACCAGTTCAGTCTGACATCTTCGTATTCTGCCTCTGCCGGCAAATGGTCCTGCCTCTGCCGGGCGGATTTGTTCTATAACATCACCAGAGACAAGATAGTCTGGCTTCCGGCCGCGAACCAGTTTGTATGGTCAGCTTTCAATTATGGACTTGTCCACGGGTATGGATGCACCCTGTCCATGGCCCACAGCTTCGTGTTCCGTGATTTCAGGCTGGGCGCATTGCTTGACTGGACTTATGAAAGGTCGAAGGACATGACTGATCCCAGTTCGGAGTGGTACGGAGGGCAGATAGCATATGTGCCTCTGCATTCTGTCTCCGCCTCTATGGCTATGGAATATGGAAAATGGTCATTCTCCGCCAGCCTGATTTACAATTCCGTCAGATACCGCACTTCTGCAAACATTGTCTCAAACCGGCTGAAGCCATATGCTGATCTCGACTTGATGCTTTCAAGAAAATTTCTGGAATTCATGAAAATATCTGTGGCTGTCGCCAATGTCACTGATTCTCATTATGAAATAGTGTCCAGATACCCTATGCCCGGAATCAGCTGGCAGATAGCTGTGCAGTTTGATATATGATAATTTCTGCACTTGACGAGGACCGTGCAGGTGCAGCAAGGCTTTGATTTTATGTTTTATATTAAAATTCAGTAGAATATGATTAAATTTAAGATTGATTCCACTCTTTTAGGTCTGGCCGTGGCTTCATTGGTTTTGGCCTCAGTTTCGTGTGACCCGGTGGCTGTTGATGTTCCGGAAGACTATATACCTGCGGTGCAGTCCGGAGTGGAAGGCTTCTATTTGTTGAACGAGGGGACTATGGGTCATAACAACGCTTCACTCGACTATGTGGATTTGCAGGCAGGAAAGTATATAAGCGACATCTTCTCGCTCCAGAACCCTGAGATGGCGATGGAACTGGGCGATACTGGAAATGACCTTCTTATTGCCGATGGCTATTTAGTCATAGCGCTGAATGGTTCAGGCCTGCTGGAAATAGCGGATGCTTCTACAGCAAAGCACATCGCGCAAGTTTCTGTTCCGTCCTGCCGTTATGTAATAGAGGAAGGCGGGTATCTGTACGTCACTTCTTATGCTGATGGAGGTTCGCTGTACAAAATCTCTCTGGATGATTTCAGTGTTGCCGGCCGGCTCGATACAGGACGTGACCCGGAGCAGCTTCATTTTCACAACGGCTTTATTTATGTCCTGAATTCAGGCGGTATGTCGGCTGAGACTGCAGGATATGAACAGTCTGTTTCTGTGGTCGACGTCGCTTCCTTTGAAGTGGTCGAGACTGTGGACACTGGATATAAGAACCTTTACAAGGTGATTTGCGGAGGCGATGTGGAATATATGACCTCGCGCGGGGATTATGGAGCAGACCCCGGTGCAGTGTTTTCTTATGACAGGGCAAACGGCGAGGTGACCTTGATAGAAAACATTCCTGTGTCAAACTGGTGCAGCTTCGGCGGGATGATATATACGCAGACTACGACGTATGATAAAGAATGGAATCCGCAGGCGTCTTTCGGAAAAATTGAGGGAGGAAAATATACTGAAGCTGATTTTCTGGATCTGTCGCAGGTCAATCTAGTTTCATGTTACGGCCTGGATGTGAATCCTTCCAATGGAGATTTCGTCCTCACTGATGCCGGCTACTACCCTGCGCCTGGAACTGTCCATTATTTCAGATCTGACGGCACCCTCCTCTGGTCGCATACCGCCGGGGTCTTCCCGTCCCGGATCGCCTGGGTCTACGGGGCGGAATGACGGGGTCAGTGCCCGCATATACAGTTCACGTTTCGGCACCCGCAAACAGGTTGTAGATTCAACGCAAGGGATTGCTTGTCAGAGAGGGTGCAGATTGTGGCGGATATTGGCGTATTGTCATAGAGCCGTAGATGTCACGTATTCCGCAGGAGTCTCTCCGTCGAAGACCGTGCGGATGGAATAGAAAAAAGACGTTTATGGGTAATTTCGCCCATAAACGTCTTTGAAGTTGATATGGATATTATTCCACTGCTTTGAAGTCTTCCTTGCCTACGCCGCAGAGAGGGCATACCCAGTCTGCAGGGAGGTCTTCAAATGCTGTTCCCGGCTCGATGCCGCTGTCAGGATCGCCTACTGCAGGATCGTATTCGTATCCGCAGACGATGCATACGTACTTTTTCATTTCGATTTGATTTAAATTAATAATACAGTCAGTAACTCCTGTCTTTCCACTCCGTCTTTATGACGGCTTGGATATGCGGTATAAGATATTACAGTCTTCCAGCTACCTTGTTCCAGTCAATATGATTCCATATGGCTTCCAGATATGCAGCCCTGCGGTTTCTGTAGTCAATATAGTAGGCATGTTCCCATACGTCTATGGTCAAGAGCGGCTTGAGCCCCTGTGTCATAGGGTTGTCTGCATTCTGTGTCTGCACGATGGACAGAACACCTTCCTTGTCTTCGCACAGCCATGCCCATCCTGAACCGAATATCGTGGCGGCGGCCTTTATGAATTCGGCTTTGAAATCGGCCGCAGAGCCGAAAGTTTTCACCAGCTTTTCTTCCAGGAGCTCCGGAATATCCACAGGGGAGGGTGCCAGGGTCTGGAAGTAGAAATTGTGATTCCATGCCTGGGCCGCATTGTTGAAAATCGCGCCTCCGGCCTTGGTCACTATTTCTTCGATTTCCATATCTTCATAAGGCGACCCCTCGATGAGTCTGTTCAGATTGTCGACGTAGGTCTGGAAATGCTTGCCGTAATGGTATTCAATGGTTTCCGGGCTTATCGCCGGGGCGAGCGCGTCCTGGCTGTAAGGTAATTCTGGCAGTGAATGAATCATAATCAATAATTTAATCCGGATTTTCCCTCGGGGGAAAACCTCTGCATAAAAAACAAAGATATAATAAATTTTCATAACAGGATATAAAAATTTGAGGTATAAAAGAGAATTGTCTATCTTTGCACACTTCCGGCAGAGCCTGGAATATCAACAGCGACGATATATGATTCTTTCACTATTAAGCTCATTGCTGCTTGCAGCATCTGAAATTATTGCCGGGAATCCGGCATCAGCATACATCGGAAATCCTGAAACGGGAAATGATGCGGTCATTGCGGACACATTGTCCGGTGCGGTCCTGGTTTCGGACTATAAACAGGTGCTTCCCCTTGAGCGGATAGCGTCACCTGTCACTGAAGTGAATCTGGCCCAGATGGAGGACAGGGGCATAGATGATATCAAGAAGCTTTCATCCCTGGTGCCGAACCTTCTCATCCCTGACTACGGGTCCTCCATGACTTCTTCAATATATCTCAGGGGCTTCGGATCGCGTATCGACAATCCTGTCATAGGCATGTATGTGGACGATATTCCGGTGATGAACAAGAATTCCTATGACACCGGCATGTATGACATCGCTGACGCCGCCCTTCTCCGAGGTCCGCAAGGCACTCTTTATGGGCGGAATTCGATGTGCGGAGTCCTGGCTCTCAATACACTTTCACCTGAAAACTATCATGGCGCGAAGCTGTCTCTCGAGTATGGAAATGCGAATTCAGTCCTGGCCAAACTGTCTGCGTATGGGAAATCTGTGGGTGTTTCCCTGGCTTACAGGCATACTGACGGCTTCTATCTGAATACATATGACAATGAATATGTCGACAAGTCTGACGCATTGAATTTCAGGCTGAGGGCCTGGAAGCAGCTTCGGCGCGACCTGGTGTTCGAGAATATTTTGTCAGCGTCGCTCACTTCGCAGGGCGGGTATCCCTACAGAGAATATGACCAGGAAAGCGGCGTCTTGGCTCCTGTGGCTTATAATGATCCATGCGGATATCGCAGGCTGACCGCTTCTGAAGGCTTGAAATTCAAATATATGACTAAGAACTGGACTCTGAATTCTGTGACCAGCCTGCAGTTCCTGGCTGACGAGATGGAGATGGACCAGGATTTCACTGCCAGGTCGATGTTCACTCTGAAGCAGACGCAGAAAGAGGGAGCTTTGACTCAGGAGCTCATATTGAAGCCTGAGGCATCATGGAGACGCCCGTGGTGGAACTGGCAGACAGGCTTTTTCGGTTTTGCCAAATACAATTCGATGTCAGCGCCTGTGCGTTTCAAGCAAGACGGCATCCAAGACCTGATACTGGCGAATGCAAACAGCGGGATACAGTCAGTCTTCGGTCCAGGGGCAGGGCTTTCATTCAGGGAGAACGAGTTCGATATCGCCAGTGATTTCGGAATCACTGTGGCTGGAGCCGCACTGTATCATGAATCTTATTTCACTTTCGGCCGGTGGACGCTGACAGCCGGCCTCCGCCTGGATTACGAGTGGACTGGCATGGACTATGACAGCCATGCTCTGGTGAACTGCCGGCTTGTCCTGCCTTTTATTGACACTGGATATGTTCCGTGCGAGACTGTATATCAGGGATGGAAAGATTTTGACTATCTGGAATTCATTCCCAAGGTGTCGGCTCTATATGATTTCGGGAAGGTCCAGCTTTTCGCCACATTTTCGGAAGGATATAAATCGGGAGGTTTCAATACACAGATATTTTCTGATATACTGCAGAATATGCTGATGTCCGATATGATGAAGACCATGATGTCGGGTATGCAGGGCGGAGCTTCTGGCGGGATGTCTGGAGCGTCTTCCGAGAGCAATGTCAGCGCAGATGACACGGCATACAAGCCTGAAAAAAGTCTGAATGTCGAAGTCGGGGCGCGTTTTGCCTTCGACAAAGGTCCTCACCGCTTTTCCGGCGCGGCTTCCATATATAGTATAATGTGCATAGACCAGCAGATCACCGTATTCCCTTCTGGCAACAGCACCGGGAGGATGATGGCCAATGCGGGAAATTCCAGAAGCATAGGGGCGGAAGCAGAGTTCGGATACGGATTCCGGAATTTCTCGCTGTCCATGTCCTATGGTTTCTGCGATGCACGTTTTACTAATTACAGTGACGGGCTTGCCGACTATGCCGGGAACAGGATTCCCTATTCGCCTGAGCATACGCTCAATGCCAGGGTGCAGTATCGCTGGGATATCGGAAACGACTATTTCCGCAGCATAACTGCCGGCGCGGAAGTTTCGGCCATGGGAAAAATATGGTGGGACGAGTCCAATACCCTGTCCCAGCCTTTTTATGCAGTGCTCGGTGCTGACGTGCGCGGACATTTCAAATGGTTCGATGTTTTCCTTCGTGGCGAGAACCTGGCAGCCTCTGACTACGCTGTCTTTTATTTCAAGTCTGTGGGCAAGTCCTTTTTCCAGATGTCCAAGCCCTTGCGTCTGACAGTCGGCCTGTCTGTAAGCCTGTAAATGTTTAATTGTATTTTTGGATTTCCTTAAAAATTTTAAGCAATTGAGAAAATTCTAAAGAAATTTCCGAGCAGATGTTTGGAAATCCCTTTTGAATTGTTATCTTTGTACCAGACATAAGAATTTTTTTCGTGTCTATTTGTTAAGTTCGTTTTATATATGGGCAGGTTCCTTGGGGAGGGGACCTGCTTTTTTATATGCTTCTGAATTGCGTGGGTGTCATTCCTGTCCGTGTCTTGAACGTAGTGGCGAAGTATTCGGCACTTTCGAAATGCAGGGTAAACGCGATCTCTTTCACTGAGGCGGAGGAACCTCTGAGCATTTCCTTGGCTCTGTGGATTTTCATGTTGATGAAATATTGGGCAGGCGACTGCCCGGTGTACTGTTTGAAGAGCCTCCGGAATTTCGTGTAGCCGATGCTGAGCCTTTCCGCTATTCCAGGCATGGATATGTCTTCTTCAAGGGAATCGCCCATGATGTTCTTCGCCATGTCCATGAGCTTGGCGATGTCTCCGTCCTGGCTTCGCCGGTTTATGGTGCCAGTCATGAACATGAGCCCGAGCAAGTGGTTCACGATTCCGGCGAGCAATTGCTGGAAGTACGGTTCCTGCCGGGTGGCAGTACGGATAGCTTCATTGTAGAGATTGACTGCAAATTCATTATAGCCTATATGGAACAAGGGCGATGCCGGGGAAAAGAAGCCGTTTTCGACTCTGTGGTCTATGTTGACTCCCTGAAATCCGATCCAGTATTCGTTCCAGCCGGTATCCGTGTCAGGCATGTATGAGTGCCATTCTCCAGGAAATATGATGAACATGTCTCCTGCCGACACTTTCATTTCTCCGGCAGATCTCGTTCTGAAGATTCCTTCTCCATCTATTATATAGAGCAGCTGATATTCGGAAAGGATTCTGCCTTGCGCAGGATCGAACATGTATTCCTGATTGTGCTTCCTGGGAGGATAGTCTTCCCCGGGGCTTATCCTCTGGTGTCCTACCGAACATACGGTAAGCCCCCAGTCCCAGTCCCTTCTGTTTTGAGCTATATATTTTATAGGTTCCATAGTGCCTGTGTTTGAATTCGGACAGCATCGGACAAAAACCGCATCCGTAATGTCAAAAATCGAAGGTGCCGGCTTGTGATTCTGTCTAACTTTGCCAGTGCTTATCACAAATATAACACTAATTTTCTGATATGAACAGTCAATTATCGAAGGCGTGCTTCCTTGCAGTGGATTTAGGTGCCACGAGCGGAAGGGAAGTCATCTGTTTCCGCGATGCGGAAGGGAAATTCAGGTTCGAGGAAATACACAGATTCCCGAATGCCATCCTTAATGTCGGCGGCGGATATTATTGGGACATATTCGCGCTTTATGCTTCAGTAGTGGAAGGTCTCCGCAAATGTGCCGCGGCAGGCTGGCGTCCCGAATCCATAGGCATAGACACCTGGGGTGTCGATTTTGGCTTTGCAGGGGAAGACGGGACTATCCTCGGACTCCCGCGTGCGTACAGGGATTCATATACGGACGGGGCCCCGGAGGATTTATACGCTGTTATCCCTAAAGAAGACCTTTACGCAAGAACCGGCATCCAGATACTGCCGTTCAACAGCATCTTCCAGATGTTCCGTCAGACCGGCTCCGGCTTTTCTCCGATGAAACATGCCTCTAAACTGCTTTTCATTCCTGACTTGCTGGGATATATGCTGACAGGAGAGATGGTCTGCGAATATACCGTGGCTTCCACCTCGCAGCTGTTGAATCCCGTGACGCGTGACTTCGATGACGTCCTTCTGGCTGCCGCCGGAGTGTCGCGGGACATGTTCCCGAAAATGGTGATGCCGGGTACTGTGGTCGGAGAGCTTACAGACTCTCTTGCAGATTATACAGGACTCGGAAAGACGAAGGTGGTGGCGGTCGCAGGCCATGACACGGCCTCCGCAGTAGCCGCCGTGCCGGCCATGACGAAGAATTTCGCCTATCTGAGCAGCGGGACGTGGAGCCTGATGGGTATAGAGACCGAAAAGCCTGTCATCTGCCGGGAGGCCTTTGACATGAACTTCACGAATGAAGGCGGTGTGGAGGGCTCCGTGCGTTTTCTGAAAAATATTACCGGAATGTGGCTTCTGGAGCAGTCCAGAAAGGAGTGGAAGAAGCAAGGGAAGGACTATTCATACCCTGAAATAGTCGAAATGGCACGCAAAGGCGCATCTTTCACTGTGACAGTGAACCCTGACGACCCTCGTCTGGCAAATCCTTCGAGCATGACATCCATGATTTCGGAAATGTGCTTGGAAAAGGGTGGAAAAGCTCCGGCTGACGACTCCGAAATGGTCGCATGCATATTCAGAAGTCTGGCTTTCAGATACAAGGAAGTGCTGGATTCGCTTAGAAATCTGGCTCCGTTCGATATAGACAGGCTCTACATTGTGGGGGGCGGTGTGCGGAATGAACTTCTGAACAGGATGACGGAAGAAGTGACCGGAGTGAAGGTGGTGGCAGGACCTGCCGAGGCGACAGCCATCGGAAACTGTATGGTCCAGGCCCAGGCCGCAGGACTGGTCGCCGACAGATGGGAATACCGCCGGATAGTCGCTGAACTCTGAAATATTTATTGTCCGGTTTCCGGACAATCCTAAACTTCAAAAATATGAAAGACATGAACATCGAAAAGGCCTACGAGGCCGCCAAAGAACGCTATTCGGCCATAGGCGTCGACACGGACAAGGCGTTGGACTCACTTCAGAAAATCTCTCTCTCCCTCCATTGCTGGCAGGCAGATGACGTGACCGGATTCGAAACTCTGGGCGAAGGCGCATTGACCGGAGGAATCCAGGTCACCGGAAACTATCCCGGCAGAGCACGCAATATCGAGGAACTGCGTGCCGACATCCTGAAAGCCGCTTCCCTGATACCAGGAAAGCACAGGCTGAGTCTCCATGAGATTTACGGCGATTTCCAGGGAAAGGCCGTGGACAGGAACGAAGTCACTCCGGAGCATTTCAGAAGCTGGATGGAGTGGGGTGCCGAGCATGGAATGAAACTCGATTTCAACAGCACATCTTTCTCTCACCCAAAGAGCGGAGACCTGACTCTTGCGAATCCCGATGACGGTATCAGGAATTTCTGGATCGAACACACGAAGAGATGCCGTCTGATCAGTGAGGAAATGGGCAAGTACCAGAACGATCCGTGCATCATGAACCTTTGGGTGCATGACGGAAGCAAGGAAGTGCCGGCCAGCAGACTGAAATACCGTCAGATACTGAAGGATTCTCTGGATGAGATATTCTCCGTGAAATACGAGCACATGAAGGACGGTATCGAAGCCAAACTTTTCGGAATCGGTCTTGAGAACTATACCGTAGGTTCATACGACTTCTATCTCGGCTACGGCGCGAAGAACGGCAAGATGGTGACCCTCGATACCGGGCATTTCCATCTGACTGAAAGCATTGCAGACAAGGTGTCGGCACTTCTGCTTTTCACTCCGGAGATCAATCTCCATGTGAGCCGTCCTGTCAGGTGGGACAGCGACCATGTGGTCATACTGAATGATGATATAGCCGACCTGGCCCGTGAGATCGTCAGATGCAAGGCTCTGGATAAAGTTCACATCGGCCTTGACTATTTCGATGCCACCATAAACAGGATCGGAGCCTATGTTATCGGAAGCCGCGCCACACAGAAAGCTTTCCTGCTTGCCTTGCTCGAACCTGGCGACAGACTGTCAGGATATGAAGCGGAGGGCCGCTATTTCGAGCGCCTTGCCGTGCAGGAAGAACTCAAGAACATGCCTTGGGGAGCAGTATGGGATATGTTCTGCCTGAAGAACGACGTTCCTGTGGGCGAAAGCTACATCAGCGATATCCTGAAATACGAGGCTGATGTCACGTCGAAACGATAAGGACTTCGAGTGTATACGGTAAAACAGTTTTGAGATGAACAGCCTTTTAGGATTATTGATCATCGCAGCCGGAAGCTTCGGCCAGAGCAGTTCCTATGTGCCTATAAACAAGGTCCGGGACTGGAGCTGGGAAAGCTTCTGGTTTGTACAGGGCATCTTTGCATGGCTGGTTTTTCCGCTCATCGGTGCATTCCTGGCTGTCCCTGAGGGGCAGACTCTGTGGCAGATACTGTCTTCCGATCCGGCATCTGCCTTGAAGGCAGTCGGCTATGGCGTCCTCTGGGGCGTGGGAGGTCTGACATTCGGCCTTTCCATGAGGTATCTGGGCGTTGCGATGGGCCAGTCCGTTTCTCTGGGTACATGCGCGGCTTTCGGGACACTTTTCCCTGCCATTGCCGCAGGCACGGATCTCTTTCACGGTACCGGGCTTATCCTTTTGCTGGGCGTATGTGTCACACTGGCGGGAATAGCAGTCATCGGCTATGCCGGAAGCCTGCGTTCGAAAGACATGACTTCCCGTGAGAAAAGCCAGGCAGTCAAGGAATTCGCTCTTACAAAAGGTCTCTCCGTGGCAGTGCTTTCCGGAGTGATGAGCGCATGTTTTGCCCTTGGGCTGGATGCAGGTCCGGTCGTGGAAGATTCCCCGGCACTCTTCAAGACGCTGCCTGCCACTTTCCTCGTGACTTTCGGAGGCTTCTTCACGAACGCCGCATACTGTCTCTTCCAGGATTTCAGAAACCGTTCATTCGCCGATTACGGGAAGAAGGATGCCCTTCCGGGCAATATCTTTTTCTGTGCTCTGGCCGGTCTCCTCTGGTATACGCAGTTTTTCGGACTTGGGATAGGAAAAGGCTTTTTCGATGAGGATTCGGTGCTTTTCGCTTTTGCATGGTGCATCCTGATGTCGTTGAACGTGGTGTTCAGCAATGTCTGGGGTATCATCCTGAAAGAATGGAAAGGCGTGGCTCCGAAGACATCAGCCGTGCTGGTATGCGGTCTGGCGATACTGATATTCTCTCTGGTTTTCCCGAATATCTTCTGAGTCCTGACCGTTTTGGGTCGGATAAATAAATGAAAACAAAGTCTTATGGATATGGACAAATCAATACTTGAAGGACGTCCTGCCCTGGCCAGGCAGATAGAAGACGTGGCCGAGGTGGCCGGCTATCTCTGGCAGAAAGGCTGGGCGGAAAGAAACGGCGGAAACATCACCGTGAACATCACTGAATATGTGGATGATTCCATGCGGGCTCTCCCTGCCATAGGGGCTCCGGTACAGATAGGTCTCACTCTGCCCCACCTGAAAGGCTGCTGGTTTTTCTGCAAGGGAACGAACAAAAGGATGCGTGATCTTGCCAGGAGGCCGATGGAGAACGGG
>CASEOO010000013.1 GCA_949289565.1 uncultured Bacteroidales bacterium | reverse complement strand
TTCGACAGGGCAGTGGTCGGAGCCGAAAATTTCAGTGTGTATTCCGGCGGAAACCAGCTTGTCATCGAGCCGTTTCGATGTCAGGAAGTAGTCGATGCGCCAGCCTGCGTTCTTTTCCCTGGCCCTGAAACGGTATGACCACCATGAATAGATGTCTTTCATGTCAGGATAGAAATGCCTGAACGTGTCAGTGAATCCGCTTTCTAGCAGAACCGAGAATTTTTCTCTTTCTTCGTCGGTAAATCCGGCGTTTCTCCTGTTCGTTTTAGGATTTTTCAGGTCTATTTCCTTATGGGCCACGTTGAGGTCTCCGCAGACTATCACAGGTTTGCGGGAATCCAGATCCAGCAGATATTTCCTGAAGTCATCCTCCCATTTCATCCTGTAGTCCAGCCTGGCCAGTTCGTCCTGTGAATTCGGAGTGTATACGCAGACTAAATAGAAGTCCGGCATTTCCACGGTGATGACCCTGCCTTCATGATCGTGTTCGTCAATCCCTATTCCGTAACTCACGCTCACAGGTTCATGTTTGGTGAATACTGCCGTACCAGAGTAGCCTTTTTTATCGGCATAGTTCCAGTAAGACCTGTATCCGTCGAACTGCATGTCCAGCTGGCCTTCCTGCATTTTCGTCTCCTGCAGGCAGAAAAAGTCCGCGTCCAGGGACTTGAAAGCCTCAGCGAACCCTTTCCCGGCGCAGGCCCTGAGGCCGTTGACATTCCACGAGATCAATTTTATCATTATCTTTCTCTTTCTTTTTGCTTTATCATTAACAATGGATTTCTTGATACTCTAACGCCATTGAACCATCAAATATCAAGATTCCATGTCGTGCCGTCTTTGGTATCCTTTATCTGTATGCCCAGTGCTTTCAGGTCATCGCGGATCTTGTCGGAAGTCGCCCAGTCCTTTGCGGCCTTTGCGGCTTTTCTCTGTTCCAGCACCATGTTTACCAGTCCGTCCACGGTCTCTGCCATCTTTCCGCTTCCGGCTTCTTCGTCACTCAGCCCAAGCACTCCGCAGACTATGTCGTCGAAGAGGCGGAGCAGGACGGAAAGATCGGCCGGAGTCAGGTCTGTTTTCTTGTCCTTGGCTGAATTGATGATTCTGACAGCATCGAAAATGTGGGCTATGGCCACAGGTGTGTTGAGATCATCGCAAAGGGCCTCATAAACTTTTTCGCACAAACCGTTGATTTCGGCTGAATCGGCATTGAAACTTTCCGGAGCGGCTGCCATTGCCCCGGCGTCATTGCCGGAGGCACCTGAAGAAACTCCTGCGGCGTCAGCCATTTCCCGAAGGTCCTTGTATGCCTGCATTACCCTTTTCAGGCCTTTCTCGGCAGCCTGGAGAGCCTCGTTGCTGAAGTCGAGGGTGCTGCGGTAGTGTGCCTGGAGGATAAAGAACCTGACTGTCATCGGCGAATATGCCTGGGTCAGGATAGGGTGGGTGCCCTCGAACATCTCCTGCAGGGTGATGAAGTTCCCGTATGACTTGCCCATCTTCTTTCCGTTGATGGTGATCATGTTGTTGTGTATCCAGTATTTCACGCCTCCGCAGCCGCGGGAAGCCATGTTCTGGGCCAGTTCGCATTCGTGGTGAGGGAACATCAGGTCCATTCCGCCTCCGTGGATGTCGAATTCGCGTCCGAGATATTTCTCGCTCATGGCAGAGCATTCCAGATGCCAGCCTGGGAAGCCTTCGCTCCATGGAGACGGCCATTTCATGATATGCTCCGGAGATGCCTTTTTCCAGAGCGCGAAGTCCAGAGCTTCATGCTTGTCTGCCTGGCTGTCCAGTTCGCGTGTGCCGCTGACCACGTCTTCAAGATTCCTTCCGGACAGGATGCCGTAGTGATGGACGCTGTTGTATTTGCGGACATCGAAATAGACAGAGCCGTTGCTGACATATGCGAATCCCGCGTCCAGAATCTTCTGTACCAGCGCTATCTGCTCTATGATATGCCCGGATGCACGCGGTTCGATGGATGGCGGGGCCACGTTCAGCATCGACATGGCCTGGTGGTATCTGATGGTGTATTCCTGTGCGACTTCCATAGGCTCTATCTGCTCCAGCCGGGCTTTCTTGGCTATTTTGTCCTCGCCCTCGTCTGCATCGTGCTCCAGATGCCCCACGTCCGTGATATTCCGGACATAGCGGACCTTGTATCCTAAATGTTTCAGCAGTTTCACGAGAACATCGTAGGTAATTCCCGGTCTGGCATGCCCCAAGTGTGCATCGCCGTAGACAGTCGGGCCGCAGACATACAGCCCGACGAACCCCGGGTGCACTGGCTCGAAAAGCTCTTTTTTCCTTGAAAGAGTGTTGGTTATGTATAAATCTCTCATAATCAGTCAGAGAATCAGGTTAAACACAATTTTTCATTTTTATTGATTGTACCGGATCCGCCGGAATCCGGTACAATTTTCAAAGATAGCGAAAAGCTCTGAGATTTCGGCTGGATTTGAGGAGAACTTTCCGGAGAACGTGCGGGAACTCGTCCTGGCATTTGATTTTACACATAATAATGGTAATTTTGTATGATATGATTTTCTCGTTCTAAGAAAACATCGCTATGAAAAAATTTTCACTTGGACTTTGTTCTTTGCTGGCGTCCATTCTGTCCGCCAATGTCTCCGCCAGTGTCCAAAATCCGCCGGCTGCAGTGGACACTGTGCTGGTCAATGATCTGGGTACTTACAAAGGTGAATACCCAGTGGGGAAATGTGTCCTTTTTTCAGATACATGGGGCGTAATCAAGGGCGAATTCAAGGATGGCTTGCCTCATGGAAGGTGCGTCCTGCATGACTACAGGCCATTCAGATACGTCGGACAGTTCTCTGAGGGGCACATTACTGGATACGGGCAGTTTTTTTATGACAACGGCCAGGTGGAGACGGGCTGGTACGAGAACGGCCGCGCCTCTGGAGTGGATACTGTCTACTATCGTGACGGACGGGTGTATATAGGCTTGTTTGAAAACAATAAAAAGGTGAAAGGGAAGGGCACAGAGTATGAGAAAATGCCAGATTTCCTGAAAGGCCGCAAGCCTCAGTACCATGAGCCGCTGCTTTCTGTCGAAGAGCTGAACTTCTACAACGAGGCTTATGAAAAGCTGACGGCAGATGATCACAAGCCGACATTTCAGGGGCAGAATATGAACACATTTGCAAAGTGGGTGGATGCTCGTCTCAAATATCCGAAAGAGGCCAGAAAACTCAGGATAGAGGGCCGTGTCACTCTTGTATTCACCGTGGACAAGGCTGGAGAAGTGAAAAATATAAAGGTGCTGCGGTCTGTGGATCCGCTTCTGGATGCCGAAGCTGTGAGGGTGGTGGGCATGTCCCCTTTGTGGGAGCCGGCTGTCCAATACGGAAGAAAAGTGAGTTTCAGAGTCACCATCCCCGTCATCTTTTCACTGAGATAGAAAATGCGTTGCGGCAGATTTGCAGCCTGCCTGGCTGATAAAGCAAATAAATTTGTTCTGCTCTCGGCTTCTGCGTATATTTGGCCTGTGGCCACATATACTGTAGCACTTCGGGAATGGAAATTAAACAAGTTTATTTCCATTCCTCTCAGTTTCTGCGTATATTTGGCTTCGCCACATATACTGTTCACGCCTCGGCAATGCAATTTGAACAAGTTCATTTGCATTGCTCTCGGCTTCTGCGTA
>CASEOO010000012.1 GCA_949289565.1 uncultured Bacteroidales bacterium | reverse complement strand
TCCTTTCCAGTCCGGGATATTCCTTTTAAGGAATTCACGAGATTTTGTTCCGGACTGATTCCGGGAGAGGGCGGATTAGAAATGTTAAGGAAATAATAATAAATTATTAAAAATTTTTTGCGTATTTTTGCCGGAGCTTTGCAATCGCAACTATAACCGCCATTATATGCAAATATTTCTTCAAATCTTTACCCTTCTGGGTGCTTTGGGAATGTTCCTCTACGGAATGACTCTCATGAGCGAAGGTCTTCAGAAGGCTGCGGGAGACAGGCTGAGGTCATTTCTGGCCTCGATGACATCCACTCCGCTGAAACAGGTGCTTACAGGACTCGGGATCACGGCTGTCATACAGTCTTCAAGCGCGACCACTGTGATGGTAGTCAGCTTCGTGAACGCAGGACTGCTTTCACTCGCCAATGCCATAGGTGTGATAATGGGTGCCAATATCGGTACTACGGTCACTGCCTGGCTCATTTCCATTCTCGGCTTTACTGTAGACATAGCCTCGCTCTCTATCCCATTGATGGCCGTAGGTTTCGTCTTCTTCGTGGCCAAGAAAAGCAAGAACAAGAGCATCGGAGAATTCATCATCGGTTTCGCACTCCTCTTCCTCGGTCTGAATTTCCTGAAGAATTCGGTGCCTGACCTTAACCAGTCTCCGGAAGTGCTTTCATTCCTGCAGCACTGGTCCGGCTTCGGCTACGGCTCCGTGCTGATATTCGTGCTCATAGGCACATTGCTGACCATCGTTCTCCAGTCTTCAAGCGCTACGATGGCATTGACTTTAGTCATGGTGAATGCCGGCTGGATTCCGTTCGATATAGCGACGGCGATGGTGCTGGGCGAGAATATAGGAACGACGATCACCGCGAACATTGCGGCTGCAGTGGCGAACGTGTCGGCCAAGCGTGCGGCGAGGGCGCATACGGTATTCAACGTCTTCGGTGTCATCTGGGTGCTGATACTGTACAGACCGTTCCTGAAACTGATAGGGATAATAGTCGAAGCCATGGGATATCCGAATCCGATGACATCAAGTTTTGCTGATGCGGAGCAGGGATCAGCTGAATATATGGCTCTGCAGACATCTGCCCTTTACGGCGTATCCATGCTGCACACACTGTTCAACACCATCAACACCTGCATCCTGATATGGTTCGTGCCTGTCATAGAGAAGCTCGTGACATGGATGGTGAAGAATCCGGAAGGCGACGAGGAGATTTTCCGTCTCAGATTCATACAGGGCGGGCCTCTCAGCACTGCCGAACTTTCCCTGGACGAGGCCAAGCAGGAAATCGTGCATTTCGCAGAGGTATGCCACAAGGGCTTCGGCTATGTACGGCAGGCCATAAACGAGACGGACAAGGACAAGTTCGAGGAACTGGACCAGAAGCTTGTCAAATATGAGGAGATCACAGACAGGATAGAGTTCGAGATAGCTTCATACCTGAACGAAGTGTCCAAGTCAGAAATCAGCGAGGAGTCAGGAGCGCGCATCAAAGCCATGTACAAGATCATCGGCGAGATGGAAAGCCTCGGTGATTCCGGCGAGGCCATAGCGAGGATGCTCCAGCGGAAGAATGTCCATGGCAAGACCTTTGATGAGGCCATGCTCAGACGGCTGAACAAGATGATGGATCTGGTCGAGAGCGCTTACCAGGCTATGATAGAGAACCTGAAGAAACGCTATGCCGACCTGAATGACATCTCGAACGCCACTGATTCCGAAATCCAGATCAACGAATACAGGAACGCGCTCAGGGAGGAGCACATAGTGAATCTCGAAAGCAACAGCTATAACTATCAGACAGGCGTGTTCTACATGGATATCGTGTCCGAGCTTGAGAAGATGGGCGACTTCATCATCAACATTTCACAGGCAGAACTGTCCGTCGCCAGCGAAAAATGAAAAAAGGACTGATTTTTTCTATTGTTGTCCTGACCTCTGTCTCATGCGGACAGAGGCAGGACAATGTTTTTGAACCGAGACCGTTTCCGCAGGTTTCCGTACCATCAATGATGACTGACAGCCAGGAGGCGGCATCTTTTCTGGCAGAGTATTTCTGGGATGATTTTACAGACATTGAAGAGCTGTATCCATGTGACAGCATTCTGGTAAACGGTGTGAAGAAAGCAGAACTGGAGCAGGCTTATGCAAACTGGCTTGCCATTCTGGACATGGTCCCTCATGCAGAGGCTGTGTCGGCTGTGGAAAGGCTTTTTTCAAGAATATCAGCCATGGAGGGCAAAGATACGTCTTCCACTGTTTTCGAGGTCATTTCAGGCATGACAGGCAAGTATCTGTACGATCCTAATTCTCCGTTCAGAAACGAAGATTTTTATCAGCCTTTTGTGAAAGGGCTTTCTCAGAGTGCGTTCGTGCCAGAGGAAAGAAAGCCTGGCTATGAATATGACGCGCAGATGTGCGCATTGAACCAGGTGGGGACAAAGGCCGCTGATTTCGTGTTCTGCGACAAGAATGGACGGAGATATTCACTGTATGGCATACGGGCTGACCATGTAATACTTTTCTTCAGCAATCCCGGATGTACGGCGTGCAAGCAGATCATAGACGAACTGAATTCCAGCCCCCGTGTGTCCCGGATGCTTTCGGACGGCAGTCTGGCTGTCCTGAATATCTATATCGACTCGGATCTGGCAGAATGGCGAAAATACATGCCTATATATCCTGACAGCTGGTACAACGGCTATGACCCGGATTTTGTCATCAGGACCGATGTGCTGTACAATGTCAGGGCCATTCCGTCGCTTTATCTTCTGGACAGGGACAAGACTGTCCTGATGAAAGATGTTCCGCAGGAGAAACTGTTCTATTGGCTGGAATCAGCTGAATGAAATGAATATTTCGCTGAACAGGCGTCAATCCGAATTAAATTTTATAAATTTGTTGGTTCAGAGAACCAATAAGTTTGTAAAACAATGAAAATCGAAAAGAAAGTCTGGGGCAAGGCCTCTTGCGGAAAGGAAATCCATAAATATACCATCACTAATGCTTCCGGAGCATATGTGGAACTGTCGGAAGTCGGTGCGGGAATAGTGTCCATAATGGTCCCTGACAAAGATGGGCATATGGCAGATGTGGCCTTGGGTTATAAGGATGCGCTCAGCTATTTCGGAGATGGTCCGTGCATGGGAAAAGTTCCAGGCCGTTTTGCGAACAGAATAGCTAAAGGGCATTTCTCTCTGGATGGGAAAGAGTATGAACTGCCTGTGAACAACGGCCCGAATCATCTTCATGGCGGTCCGGACGGTTTCCAGAATCAGATATGGGAAAGCCGCGAGAAAGACGGGGGAGTGGAGTTCCTGTACTATTCACAGGATGGCGAGATGGGGTATCCAGGAGCATTGAAAGCGGTGGCCAGATATGAATGGTCGGAAGAGAACGAACTGACTCTCATCCTCACTGCTGAGTCTGATGCCCCGACTGTGGTTAATCTTACAAATCACGCATATTTCAATCTTAACGGAGAAGGCAGCGGGAATATACTCGGACATGAGCTTATGCTCAATGCTTCGGAATACCTTCCTACGGATGACACCCTGATACCTCTGGGAAACAGCGAAGATGTCGCCGGGACTCCTATGGATTTCGTGAATCCGAAGCCTGTAGGCAGGGATATCAATGAAGATTTTCCTGCATTGAAGTATGGAAAGGGCTATGACAACTGCTGGATCATAGACGGCAGTCCTGAAGAGTCCGTCCGCTTCGCCGCAGAGCTTTATGCTCCGGAGAGCGGCAGAGTCCTCCAGGTTTATACCACCCAGCCGGGAGTGCAGGTCTATACCGGAAACTGGCTGGCAGGCTGCCCTGAAGGCAAGTGCGGCAGAAGTTACAATGATTATGAAGGCGTGGCGATAGAGTGCCAGAGATTCCCTGACACTCCGAATAAACCTGACTATCCGTCATCAGTCCTGCGTCCGGGCGAGTCTTATCGTGAGGCAATAATCTTTTCTTTCGGAGTCCGCAAATGACGGTCAGGTATCTGCTTTTCAAAACAAGTCTTTATGAAACAGTATCTTGACCTTCTGAGGCATATCCGTGAGAACGGTACGATGAAGCATGACCGCACGGGAGTGGGTACCCAGAGTATTTTTGGCTATCAGATGAGATTCGACCTGAGCCAGGGTTTTCCTCTGCTCACTACGAAGAAAGTGCATCTTAAATCCATCATATACGAGCTCCTCTGGTTCATTTCAGGTGATACGAATATAAAATATCTGAAGGACCATGGTGTTTCCATCTGGGATGAATGGGCTGATGAAAACGGTGATCTCGGCCCGGTTTACGGACATCAGTGGCGCAGCTGGCCTGCACCTGACGGAAGCACCATCGACCAGCTTTCGAATGTGATAGAGACCCTGAAGCATAATCCTGATTCACGTCGTATGATAGTGTCTGCGTGGAATGTGGCAGAAGTAGACAAGATGGCCCTTCCGCCATGCCATACCATGTTCCAGTTTTATGTGGCTGACGGCAGGCTTTCCTGCCAGCTTTACCAGCGCAGCGCCGATGTGTTTCTCGGAGTGCCTTTCAATATCGCGTCATATGCTTTGCTGACCATGATGATAGCTCAGGTATGCGGATATAAGCCTGGGGAATTCATCCATACGACAGGGGATACGCACATTTACAAGAATCATTTCGACCAGGTGGCGCTCCAGCTTTCCCGTGAGCCACGGCCTATGCCTGCAATGAAGATCAATCCTGAAAAAAAGGATATTTTCTCGTTCGAATATGAGGATTTCACACTGGAAGGGTATGATCCATGGCCTGCAATCAAAGCACCAGTTGCCGTGTAACAGGTGTGGAGAATATTAAGATAACGTATGAAAAAGTATATTATAGCCGCGGTGGCGGATAACTGGGCCATAGGCAGGGAAAATGCCCTGCTTTGGCATATTTCCGGGGATATGAAGTATTTCCGGCAGGTTACGGCCGGCAGTCCTGTCATTATGGGCAGGAAGACTTTCGAGTCCATTGGAAGGCCTCTGCCGAAGCGGCGGAATATCGTCATTTCGCGGTCTGCCGGAAGCATCGACGGTGTGGAGGTCGCCCGTTCCCTGGAGGAGGCGTTCGCATTGGCCGGAGGCTGTGGCGAAGAACAGTCATTGGCCGGAGGCCATAGAAACAGTCAGACATTGACCGCAGGTCCTGAAAAGTGTTTTGTGATAGGCGGAGGAGAGGTATACCGGCAGGCTATGGGCATGGCTGACGGACTGTATGTGACTCATGTGCATTGCGAAGTGGCTGATGCCGACACTTTTTTTCCTGAGATTTCCCCTGAAGCATGGAAAGAGGTGTCGCGGTCGGAGCGTATGAAGGATGAGGAGTCGGGGCTGGAGTATGAATTCGTAGTTTACGAAAGATGTAGCTGATATATTTGAATTTAAACGGACTTGACATGGAAAGGGAAAATTTCGGAAGCCGCTTCGGCGTTCTCGTGGCGATGGCTGGTTCTGCCATAGGACTTGGGAATCTGTGGAGGTTTCCGTATCTGGTAGGCTCTTACGGGGGCGCGGCCTTTATTTTCGTGTATATTTTCTGCGTGTTTCTGCTTTGCCTGCCGATTTTCATTTCGGAGGTCACGGTAGGACGCAGAAGTCATTCGAATGCATTCGGTGCCTTCAAGAAACTGGCTCCGGGGACGAAGTGGAAGTGGCTTGGGGCAGTGTCTGTGGTGACTCCTGTCATCGTAGTGTCTTACTACAGCGTGGTAGGCGGCTGGTCCGTGGAGTATTTCCTGAAGGCTGTGACTCTGGAGTTCACCACCGGGATGTCGCAGTCTGAGATGGGAATGATGTTCGGCAAATTCATTTCATCAGTGTGGTCTCCGCTGATAGGGCATACTATTTTCCTGCTGCTGACTGCATTCATTATCATCGCAGGGGTGAAGAGCGGAATAGAGAAATTCGGAAAGATCATGATGCCTCTGCTGTTCGTGCTGATTATCGTCATAGCTGTGAGGGCTTCTACTCTGCCTGGAGCAGGGGAAGGGCTGAAATATCTTTTTCAGCCTGATTTCTCGAAGATAGATGCGTCCGTTTGTGCGGCGGCTCTTGGACAGGCGTTTTTCTCGCTTTCTCTCGGTGTGGGCACCATATTGACTTACGGGTCATATGTGAAAAAAGATGAAAATATCATCGCTTCATCGACTTATACTGCTTCAGCGGACTTTATTTTCGCCTTGCTCGCGAGCTGCGCGATCATGCCTGCGGTTTTCGCTTTCGGTCTGAATCCGCAGGAGGGGCCGGGCCTGGTTTTCGAGACTCTGCCGTTTATTTTCGCGAATATGCCTCTAGGATGGCTGGTGGCTATCCTGTTTTTCCTGGCGTTGATAGTGGCGGCCCTGACTTCGTCTATTTCTCTGTATGAAGTGGGCGTGGCTTATCTGGTGGAGGAGAAGAAGTATTCCCGCCGCGGTGCATCCATCCTTATTTTC
>CASEOO010000011.1 GCA_949289565.1 uncultured Bacteroidales bacterium | reverse complement strand
CGCTGCTGGAGGCATCGTGGCCACAACAGAAGGGACTTTGACTCTGAACGGGAACACGAACAGCGGGTCAGTCACCAGCACTTCAGGAGCTCTTGACAAGGCTGCAGGAGGTGTCATAGGCCGGGCGATGCGGACGGTGACTATGTCCGGGAATACAAATACAGGTTCTGTGACAGCAGTCGATGCGACAGGGAAGCATCAGGACAATGTGATGGCGGGAGGCCTTATCGGTTATATCGATCCTGGAGCTTCAGGTGCTGCGACAGTCATAACGTCTGAAGGAGACCAGGTGAACAGCGCGGTGAAATCCGACGGCCGTGCGGGAGCATTGTTTGCATGCATCGGCTGGCTTGACGCATCTCAAAACCCTGGCTACAGTCCGAAAGCGACCTTTACAAACAGCAAAGTTGCCGGCAGCCTCAGCGGCAAGCTGAATGGTTATTCGGCGTGGTCAGGTGATACCGTGACTATAGACAGCGAAAACTTCGACCAGTATCATTACAGCTATATTCAGGGCGGGGTAGCCAGTCTGACTGTCACAGGTTTGTCGCTTTGGAATGAATAGCATTTATAAGCTCCGGCAGATTTTTTAGTTCAGTTATCAGGAGAGGATGACTGGATTTACGTGAAGCTTGTCAATCTGCTGAAGCTGGAAATATGCTGCCAGAGCTGAAACATATAGGAAGAAACCGGTCTCAAAATTATTTTGGGGCCGGCTTCTTCACTTCAGGCTCATCCAATTCTCTACAATTCAGCTATCTGTGCCTCAGACAATCCCGTTGCTTTAAAAATGACATCCCATGCAATTCCAAGTTTTTTCATCTCTTTTGCAGCCTCGGCTCTGCCTTTAGCCTCACCTTCGGCCAACCCTTCCGCCCTGCCTTTCGCTTCTCCGTCAGCCTTAGCGGTGTTCAGCATGTTGTAGTAGTCCCGTTCCGTGATCATCTCTTTCTCGTATTTAAGTTTCACTTCTGGCTCGAACCGTGCGATTTCACATGCCTGGAACAGTCGCTCGAAAGCCTCCGTCCTCAGCCCGTCGGGAAGCTTCTCCAGAGTGTTGATGTGCGTCAGCGAGAAACACCACTTGTCCAGCAGGGTCTCGCACTCCTCAAGTTTCTTCCCGAAGCGGTTCAGTTCCACGAAGATAGTAAAAATAGTCTCATCGGGAACCATCATCGTAGTTTTTTCACGGAAAGTGTATTCTGAGATGATGCTGTCCCCAAGAGAGAACCTCTGCACATCCTGCATGTCCTTGTCGAGGAGTCCGATGAAATACACAGGAGGAATCTCGTACGCCTGCCCGTCTCCTCTCTGCGAGCCCATGTCGTAGGCCTTTGATGCATACAGGACACATCGTCTGAAGAAGTTGGCCTGGTGGTAGCACTGGAGTTCGACGATGAACTGCCGACCGTCCTCACCGCGGCACCGCAGGTCGAACCTCACGCTCTTGTTGAACAGAGTGAACCCCGGAATCTCCGTGGTCTCGTAAGTGATGTCCGCCACCTTCCTGTGCGGAGGGAGGATGACGTTGAGCATGTCGATGAGCACGTCCTTGTTCCTCTGGTCGCCGAAGACCGCCTTCAACCCTGCATCGGTCAGAATGTCCACATACCTCTGCACGACAGCCTGCCTGTTGCCGGCAGGTCTGTTTTCTACTGCACTGTTTGCCATAAATCAAGAATTTAAAAGTTCCTTTGTTTGCGCAGACTGCAAATTTGCCGGACGCACGCAGTTCAGTCAGCAAGCCGGACAAAGTCGTCCGCACAAACATTGATCAATATGGAGGCTAAATTATTCAAGGATTTTGAAATCAACCGTAAGAAAAAGAAAAACATTGGCCAGAGGATGCAGATTTTTCTCTTTTTTAGTTCCTTTAGGTCTCAATAGTTTGCTAAAATAACACCGATGAGCGCGGGAAACGCAGTTAGCCACGCACGGAAGTGACGGACAAAGCCGCATAGTGGCAATAAAAAAGGCCTCCTCCGAAAATTCGGAGGAAGCCTTTTTTGCATTCGCAGATGTGTCTGCAGGATCAGAGATTGTTTTTCTCGATATCCTTGAAATAGCGGTAAGTATTCACCTTCAGTTCGCCTGCCGCCAGTTCGTCGCAGACGATGATGCCGTGGGGATGAGCCTGGAGGGCGGACAATGTGCATGACTGTGAATAAGCACCCTCCACTGCCTGCTGCAGGGCGCGGGCCTTCTTGTGTCCGAAAGCGAGCACCAGCACCTCTTTCGCAGACATCACGGTGCCTACGCCTACTGTCAGCGCGAGCTTAGGCACCTTGGTGATGTCATTGTCGAAGAAGCGCGAGTTGACCAGGATAGTGTCGTAAGTCAGGGTCTTCACGCGGGTACGCGACACCAGAGACGAGAAAGGCTCGTTGAACGCGAGGTGACCGTCCTCTCCTACACCGCCCATGAACAGGTCGATGCCGCCTGCGGCCTCGATGCGGGCTTCGTATGAAGCGCATTCTGCCTCCAGATCGGGAGCATTCCCGTTCAGAATGTTGATGTTCTCCTTAGGCACATCCACATGGTCGAAGAAATTCTTGGCCATGAAAGAGTGGTAGCTCTCAGGATGCGACTCTGGAAGCCCCACATATTCATCCATATTGAAAGTGATGACGTTCTTGAAAGAAACCTCTCCGGCCTGGTTCATGCGGATGAGCTCCTTGTAGGTGGCTATAGGAGTGGAACCTGTAGGAAGCCCGAGCACGAAAGGCTTGTCGGTCTTCGCCGCCTTTTCCTTGATTTTCGACACTATGTAGTGAGCCGCCCAAATGGCGCCCTTAGCATCGTTCTCGTTGATGATAAGTCTCATTTTCTGTCTGTTTTATATTGTATTTTTTTACTGTCGGTTTGTTGCCCGGACGGGGGACGGGAATATTTCCCGCCTGTCCGGAATATCTTGTCAGAACAGCTTGACGAACACTTCGATAGCCTGGTATTCTGCCATTCCCAGTTCATTGTACAGGCGGGCAGTGTTCTGTGTCCTGTCTTCAGCCCTCTGCCAGAATTCGCGCGGGTCCTCTCCAGGGAACGGTACGATATCTTTCTGAGACACATGCCTGTAGATGGCGTGGCGTTTCTTGATAAGTTCGTCAGGGCTGAGAGGAACTGCCATATCCACTCTGCCGAGCTCCCACTCCATCCATGCGCCGCGGTACATCCATACATGGCACTCTTTCAGCCATGACTCGTTCTTCAGCTGGTCAATAGCCTCGAGCACAGCCTCGGTGCATACCCTGTGAGTGCCGTGAGGGTCTGCCAGGTCGCCAGCAATGTATATCTGATGAGGCTTCACTTTCTGCAGCAGCTCGATGATGATGTCTATATCCTTCTGAGTCCTTTCTCCTTTCTTGATACCACCAGTCTCATAGAACGGCAGGTTCAGGAAGTGGGCGTTGGTGTTCTCGTTAAGGCCGAACGACCTGACGGCTGACCTGGCCTCTGCACGGCGGATGGCGGCCTTGATGTCGAGAAGGGCGCGCGGTTCAGGCTCTCCAGGCTTCTTGCTGGCCACGATAGCCTTCACTTCTTCAAATTTGTCCGCGAAGCCAAGCTCGTGGGCAGTGTCCATGTGCTGAAGCACTACGTCATCATGCACAGCTACGTTTCCTGAAGTCTCATATGCCACATGTACATCGTGTCCCTGTTCCACCAGACGGATGAATGTACCGCCCATAGAGATGACATCATCATCAGGATGAGGCGAGAAAATGACCACTCTCTTAGGGAATGGCGCGGCCGGTACAGGACGTGTGGAGTCATCGGCATTCGGCTTTCCGCCCGGCCATCCTGAGATGGTGTGCTGGAGGTCGTTGAACACGTCGATATTTATCTTGTCATACGGGCCCTTCTTCTCGAGCAGCTCGCCGAGAGAATTCTGTATATAATCCTGATATTTCAGTTTGAGAATAGGCTTGTGGACTGTCTCGCAAAGCCATACCACCGCTTTCCTGACGAACTTCGGAGTCCACTCGCAAGGCCCTACCAGCCATGGGGCCACCACTCGGGTCAACATGCTGGAAGAGTTGTCGTCAGTATAGAATGTGATGTTCTCATGCTTCTGGAGGAAAGATGCTGGGCATGACGTGGTCACCGGTCCTTCCACTATATCCTTGACAGCGGCGGCCTTGTCTTCACCCCAGGCCATCAGGATGATCTTCTTTGCGCTCATCATGGTGGCTATGCCCACGGTGATGGCAGTCTTCGGAGTGTCGGCTATATTTCCGTTGAAATTGCGGGACTGGGCCTTCCTCGATTTATAAGAAAGAAGCACGGTTCTGGTGCGGCTCTTCTCTGACGAACCAGCCTCGTTGAATCCGATCTGCCCCTGTTCACCCACGCCGATGACCAGCAGGTCGAGGCCGCTTATGGCCTTGTCATATTCTGCGCAATATTCTGATATCTTTTCCCTGGAAACAGTGCCGTCAGGAAGATGTATGTTCTCTTTCTTTACATCCACATTGTTCAGGAACTCCTCATGAAGCCTGTGGTTTCTGCTCTGCGCAGGAGCATTCCCTGCTGGATAATACTCATCTATGCTGAATACTTCCACATTCGCGAATGACACTTTCCCTTCCTTGTACTGAGCTGAAAGCTCCCTGTAGAGAGATACCGGGGTCGTTCCGGTGGTCAGGCCGAGCTTGAAGCTTCCGTCTTTGCGGCTCTTGACGGCCTCTATAATGATTTCTGCGATTTTCTTGCTCGCATCTTCCTGGTCCTGATAGATTTCGGCAGGAATTTTCTCGTAGCTGTGGAGAATGTCGGAAGGCAGTCCGGCTTCTATAAGCCCGCCATCTTTAGGTAAAGTAAAGTGTTTCATAATCATTATGTGTAGTTATATTGATATATTCTTGTCTGAAATCTTACAAATTTATAAACAGTTTTGAAATTTGTCAAGAAATTCATTGAGTGGGTTGGTCAAAAGTCACGAAGTGACCGCGGCTGGAAGGAGCGAGATCCCCCTAATAGGGGTCGAGAGCGGTTCTATGAGAATGTCCGGTGGACATTCGAAAGCGAACAGAGGGGGTTAGGATGGGGTCAGTCTTTCGAAGAAAGACGTTTGAGGGTGAATTCTAAGTTAAATCCAAATTTATTTTAAGATTCACCTCAGATTTACTGAAGAATGGCTTTGAAAGTCATTCTTCTTTTTTGCTAAAGAGGTAATGCAATTCAAAGAGCAATAATAT
>CASEOO010000010.1 GCA_949289565.1 uncultured Bacteroidales bacterium | reverse complement strand
CCAAGCCCCATGCCGAAAAGCATCAGCCCGTCAGTGGCAAAATCTCTGGACAGCCACATGAGGAAAGCCACGAATCCATAAAGACCCTGAGTAGCCGGCATCGCCGACAATATCATGTAGCTGGCTGACTTGTCCGGATTCTTTTTCAATGCGCCTTCGGCCGCGTTGCCGGTAATAGTCGTTCCGATACTGCTTCCGACCCCAGAAAGTCCCAGCATGAGGCCGAGACCCAGATAACCAAGAATTAAATTGACCATAATAGATTATTTTTGTTTTTAATTGTTAATTTCACTTCTTTTACTTTCCCAGGAAGCAGGCCTGCCGCTAAGCCCGTCTTGAGAGCGGACGGTAAGCTGTGCCTCTTCCTTCATATCCTGAGTTCTTGAAATATTCTACGAATGTGAGTCGCAGCGGGTGGACGAATGCACCCAGGCAAGACATGGCGAGATTCAATGCGTGTCCCAGCAGGACGATGAGCGCGAATCCGATCCAGTCAAGGCCTGGCACAGGAATCCCGTCATGCACCATCATGCCCAGATTGTTGAACGCGCCTCCGAGCATTCCGCCTGCAAGTCCGAGTGCATAGAGACGGATGTAGCTGAGGACATCGCCGAGAAGTCCTGTAGCCATGTTGTACGTATCCCAGAGTCCGGCGCCTACGTTTATAAGCGGATTTCTTCCCGGCGTGTTGAATATATAGATGCCAAGGCCGGAAACTATGCCGAGGATTATGACTGTCCATTTAGTGACAGGCTCTGAAATCACGCCAAGAAGCGCCATGCCTGCTGTAACTATGCCTCCGATTATGAATATCAGCCATGCCCATGTGCTGATATTTTCCTTGAAACCGAACCTTTTGGTGTAGCAGACAGCTTTTATGGTCATCGCAAGGCATATGTGGAAGATTCCGATGCCTACTGCCAGGACCATCTGCGATGAATATCCGGCTATCTCTCCTGTAATCATGCATTTTTTCAGCCACCCCGGCACCCAGCTGGCTTCAGCGAGGTTGATGCCGAAGAATGTTCCGAGTATTATGCCCACGAATATGCATCCGACTCCGAGAATAGTCACAAGCGGCCCCAGTTTAGCCATGCTTCCTTTCATCTTTCTCAAGAATTGCCCGATGAAAATAAGCAGTATTCCGTATCCGGCATCTCCCATGCACATCGCGAAGAAGAGCAGGAAGAACGGTCCGAGTATCGGTGTAGGGTCGAATTCGCTGTACACAGGCATTCCGTACATTCCTGTCAGAACTTCGAACTGCCTGGTGAACCAGTTGTTCTTCAGCTTGATAGGCGGATTGTCTTCCTCCGCTGCAGAATCCTTTATATATGCCAGGTCCATCGAATCGAATTCTTTCGACAGCCTTTCATCGTCATCGGCAGGGGCGAAACCGGTCAATACCGTCACCATGTTGTCTGCCGCTGTCTCCTTGGCCGCTCCGGCCAGATAAAGGTCCAGATCTGCAAGCTCATTCGAGTATGCTTCATGCAGCCCCTGAATGCATTCTTTCATTTTCAGCAGGCGGGCCTTGGCTGATATGATTTCATTTTTTATGCGTTCTGCTTCAGCATAGGATTCTTTCCAGCTGCCTGCCGGAGCCGCAGTCTCAGGCAGAGGGAATGAATACTCTTCCCCGCTTCTGGATACTGTGACGAACCATACAGATGAACCGTCATCTTCAATGACTTGCATGGCATATTCAGAAGCCCATTCGTCACGGAACTTCTTCTTGGCGGCCTTGTACCACCTGAAAGTGTATCCTTCATTTTCCAGCTTCCTGATTTCTGCAGGGTCGAAATCTCCCCATGGCTCCCTCTCTGCTGTTTCTTTATTGGCCTGGCTCAGCTGCATTTTCAGCTTTTCCAGCTCCGACACAGTGTCCAGAGCGGCAGTTACAGCGTCTTCAGGAAGAGCCGCTGTTTCGGCGGCCTTCATTATGGCCTCGGAATCCTCGTCTTTAGAGTAATCTGCCTTTTCCAGCAGCGCCGCCGCTTTCTTGATTTCTGCGGCTTTCTCAAGCATCGCTGATGAAACACCATCGACAGGCTTTTTTGACCTGGTGATGTCCACTACGCCTAAGCCTTGCAGTTTCTTGAGAAAGTCTTCCGTCTCGCCATTCAGCATGATGAAGGCGTATTTCGTCATTTTAGTGATCATAGCTGTGCCTCCTCTTCTGCTTCGTGCCTGCTTTTGACTATCTTCGAAGATGCCTTGGAAAGGTTTTCCTCATCTTCCATGAATCTTTTGATTTTTCTTATGGCTTCCTGATATCCCGGAATCTGGACCTTTTCGTAAAGATTGACCTTTTGAGTTGTCTTCTTTCTCTGAAAATCCAGTATCCTGCTTTTTTCTTTGTAGACTTCCGATTCTATGCCGAGCCTGGACAGTTCCTTCAGAATAGAAACTCCGTCAGCATACCATGCCGGCTTGGCGAAAGCATTGAAATCGTGGATTTCATAATGTATGTCTTTCAGCTCAGGTGTCTTCACTCCTGCCACCTTGACTGTCACCAAGTCTACATCGGCAATGGAAATCAGTCCCGGATCGAACTCATTCCACAAGGCGGCCAGATAGTCGTATCTTTTCAGCGAAGCGTCGAGATCATTTATGAGCTGCATCGACTTCGCCTTGGCCTTGCGCACCTCCAGCCTTAACGCGGATTCCTTGTTCTTCAGAGTAGGAAGCGCGTTCTGGCGGACCTTGAGCTGCTTGCCCATGTCGTTCAGGGATGTCTTGTTGTATTGAAATTTGATTGCCATTTCAGTCTTTTTTATTCTTTCTGGCGATTACGGCGTCATACTGCGCCTCCTCATATCCTCATTTACGGAAGTAAACTCCGGTATTCGTCGCTTGTATTCCTTGTCCTGGCCCGAAATAACCCAAAAAGTGTAGTTTTACAACTTTCGGGTGATTACATACTTGAAATCGGGAAATTACCGCTATATTTTTCAATTAGGCCAGTACTTGTCAATCAAATTCTGCTTGATTCCTGTTTCCGCCTTCGTGAAATACTTTGCGAACAGCTCCCATGCGGTATCCAGCATCTCGTCTATCTTTATGTTCACGTCGATGGCCAGCAGTCTGGATGCGTATTCCTTCGCATAATCCAGACAGCGGAGGTCATAGTCGCTCAGGTCGAAACCGTTCTCCAGCTTCGTCTTCGCGTTCTGCGCGTCAGCGTACAGGCGGACGCCGGCATTCATCACCTGGTTGTGGTCTTCACGTGTCTGCTTGCCGATGACCAGCTGTTTCAGACGTGAAAGCGAGCGGAACGGGTCGATGATGATTTTTCCGGAATCAGGATCTGCACGCAGATAAAGCTGTCCTTCTGTGATATATCCGGTGTTGTCAGGAATGGCGTGCGTGATGTCTCCGTCATTCAGGGTGGTCACAGCTATGATGGTGATAGACCCTCCGTCAGGCAGCTGCACGGCTTTTTCGTAGATTTTCGCAAGGTCGGAATACAATGATCCTGGCATGGAGTCCTTCGAAGGAATCTGGTCCATACGGTTGCTGACTATGCTGAGCGCATCTGCATACAGGGTCATGTCCGTGAGCAGCACGAGCACCTTCTCATTCTTGTCCACAGCGAAATATTCTGCCGCGGTCAGGGCCATGTCAGGAATCAGCAGCCTTTCCACAGGCGGCTCTTCCGTGGTGTTCACGAAACTTATGATCTTGTCCAGTGCTCCCGCATTCTCGAATTCATGCCTGAAGTAGAGGTAGTCATCGTTTGTCAGTCCCATTCCACCGAGGATGATTTTGTCTACATCCGCCCTGAGCGCGACCTGGGCCATCACATTGTTGTATGGCTGGTCAGGGTCTGCGAAAAAAGGAATCTTCTGTCCTGACACCAGGGTATTGTTCAGGTCGATTCCGGCAATGCCTGTAGGGATCAGCTGAGATGGCTGGCGTCTCTTGTAAGGATTGACCGAAGGTCCTCCTGTCTCCCTTTTTTCCCCTTCTATTTCCGGTCCTCCGTCTATAGGCTGCCCGTAAGCATTGAAGAAGCGTCCTGCAAGCTCTTCACTGACTTTCAGTGTCGGCGGTTCACCGAGGAATGCTACTTCGGCATTCGTAGGTATACCCTCTGTTCCTGCGAAAATCTGGAGCGTGACGAGGTCACCCTTGGTTTTCACTACCTGGGCGAGCCTTCCCTCCACTGTGGCGAGCTCGTCATTCGAAACACCCTTGGCCCTCAGCGACACTGTGGCCTTGGTGATGGACTCCAGCTGTGTATATACTTTCTGAAATGCCTTATTTGCCATTGTTCAAAAGATTATTGAGTTG
Organism: uncultured Bacteroidales bacterium; assembly: GCA_949289565.1. Taxonomy (GTDB): domain Bacteria; phylum Bacteroidota; class Bacteroidia; order Bacteroidales; family UBA932; genus Cryptobacteroides. The sequence continues at coordinate 3,034 of CASEOO010000010.1, read as the reverse complement.
TTCCTGATATTTGTTGAAATTCTCGCTTCTGAACTCTGAATAGTTCATCTGCTTGAGCAGGTTTATCATCTCCTTGAAGAAATTCCGGCACTGTTCGAAGTCCTCGAACTCGAAGCTCCTGTCACAGATGTCCAGAACCAGGTTCAGCATGTATTCCTGCCTTTCCATAGGAGTGAGGCTGTCCACAGGGTCGAATGCGTCCTGCTGGAGAATGATGAAGTCCACCAGCTCTGACTTCCAGAACAGTTCATGGTAGCTCATTGGCACGCCGTCATCTCCCAGGATGTTGATCTGGTCATTCGCCTCTTTTCCCCTGCGGATGATATATTTCGTCTTTTCGACTTTTTCAGCCCATCCTTTCCCGACTTTTTCGGAAAGATATTCCCGGATTTCAGGATATTCCAGATATTTCGAATATGAATCTATCGGATTCACTGCAGGATACCTTTTCTGGTCAGCCCTCTTCTGTTCCAGCGCATAGAAGCAACGCGCGGCCTTCTTCGTGGATTCGGTCACGGGCTCTTTCAGGTTTCCTCCGGCAGGGGAGACCGTGCCTATGAACGTCACTGAACCTGTCTGCCCGTTGTTCAGAATCACCATGCCGGCGCGGGCGTAGAAGCTGGAAATGATAGCGGAAAGGTCTACAGGGAAAGCGTCTGCGCCAGGCAGTTCCTCCATCCTGTTGCTCATCTCCCTCAGCGCCTGCGCCCACCGTGATGTGGAGTCGGCCAGAAGCAGCACCTTCAGCCCCATGGCCCTGTAATATTCACAGATGGTCATCGCCGTGTACACAGAGGCTTCGCGGGCCGCCACAGGCATGTTCGAGGTGTTGCATATGATAGTGGTGCGCTCCATCAGGTGCCGCCCTGTGTGAGGGTCTATCAGCTCAGGGAATTCAGTGAAGATTTCCACGACCTCGTTCGCACGCTCTCCGCAGGCGGCCATCACTATCACATCGGCATCTCCCTGTTTGGCTATAGCGTGCTGGAGCACAGTCTTTCCGCAGCCGAAAGGCCCTGGGATGAAGCCGGTGCCTCCTTCCGCAATAGGATCGAGAGTGTCTATCACGCGCACTCCTGTCTCCATGATTCTGCTTGGCCTCGGCTTTTCCTTGTAAGCCTTTATCGCCACCTTCACCGGCCATTTCTGTGTCATGGTGACATTCACATCTTCTCCTGCCTCATTTGTCAGGACAGCGATGGTATGGTTGATATTGTATTGGCCTGCAGGGGACGCCGACTTCACCGTGTATTCTCCTTTGAAAGAGAACGGCACCATGATTTTATGAGGCAGCCAGCCTTCTTTGACCTCCCCGAGCCAGTCTGCGGCCGCTACCTTGTCTCCCGGCTTTGCTATCGGGGTGTAGTCCCACAGCTTCTCCTCGTCCAGAGGCTTTGTATACTCTCCCTTTTTGAGGAATACTCCTGTCATGGTAGTCAGGTCATTCTGCAGACCGTCGTAGCTGCTGGACAGAAGCCCTGGGCCGAGCGTGGCCTCCAGCATCTTGCCCTCAAATTCCACCTCATTCCCGTTCTTCAGGCCTCTGGTGCTCTCGAAAACCTGGATGGCGGCATATTTCCCGTTGACCTTGATGACTTCAGCCATCAGCTTGGTGTCTCCGGAAGCCACATAGCACAGCTCATTCTGCGACACCGGGCCGTTTGTCTCCACCGTGACGAGATTGGAAACGATACCTGTAACCTTTCCTGTACTTTTCATATGTTGATTTTTATTGATTATCAAAATTATGGATATCAGCCGGCGTATTCGACACCCTTGAATGTGCCGCGCACTTCATCCACCAGTTCCCTGAACATCTCGCGGCCTGTGGCTTCGTCCAGTTTCATCCACCTGTCTATGAGCTTCAGTTTCACGATGAAACTGAGTATCATCGTGAGATCGAAATAGTGGAACACCGCCAGTTCATCTGCTTTCGCCCAATACAGGTCGTCGATTCCCTTTTCCCTCGCCAGTATGTCTTTCCCTTCGAGAATCAGCTCCAGCTTGCCTTCTTCTTCGAATTCCCAGGTGCCCTCTCGGGCAATGCCTTCGTCATCCTTCAGAGAGATGACATCTTTCCCGCTGTCTCTCCCGAGAGCATTGTTCAGGTATTTCACCTTTGCATTCCTGACTGCCAGGTCGAACTGGAACCACTCGCGTATGAACCTGTTCCGGGATGCTGAAGCCTCCGCATAGAATTCAGTCGTGAGCTCTTCGTCCACATAGCCCCTTTCCAGAAACCCGATTACGGCCCTGTCCCTGGCGGAGCATTGCTCCTTGATTTCATCCAGTATGGCGTCAGCATCCTTTTCTCCACGGACCCAGTCCTTGGAGAGGTCGGGAAGCCCCGCAATGATGTAATAGTAGTTGTTCATCTTCCTATTCGCCGAAAAGTATCTTCCTGGCGGCCGGCCTCAGATATTCAGAAATAAGCTCTTTGAATGTCTCGTCAGTGAAGCTGACGAACCAGCCTTCCCCTTTCGGCCCTATTGTAAAGCCTCCGTTTACCTTTTTGGAGAAACTGGCTTCGACTTTCGCATTAAGCGCCGCGGCCAGTTCCTTGCGCAGGAAAGGCTCTACTTTTTCCTTCAATGATTCAGGAAGCACTATACTGAGATCTGCAGGCTCTGAAGATGCAGGCTCGAAAGCTTTGACAGCGGCAGTTATGACTTGTTTCACGAAATCGGCAGATGTCAGAGCTCCGGTTATGTCTTTGTCAGACACTTTGCTGACAAGCAGGTTCTCGATTTCCTGCTTTGTGGCCGCTATGCACTGTCCGGCCGCCATTTTCAGGTCTCCCGTGACCTTGGCTTTCATTTCCTCGGCTTCCTTTTCAGCCTGGGCGAGAATTCCGGCGGCTTCTGCCTTTGCTTTCGCTATGATGTCCTCAGCCTGTGCCTTGGCTTCGTTCAGGATGGCTTCCCCTTCCTGCTTCCCTTTCGACAGACCTTCATTGTAGAGTTTGTCTGTCAGCTCCTGCAATTTGTTCTGCATAATGTATATTGATCTTTAGTTATAATCGTGTCAGTGCGGT
>CASEOO010000009.1 GCA_949289565.1 uncultured Bacteroidales bacterium | reverse complement strand
TTTCTGACAATAAACGTGCAGAGGGTAGCGGCGCAGTTCAATGTGAACATTTCTTTCTCCCCTGTCACCTTTCCGGATACTGAACAGTTTGAGATAAGCGAGGTGAAGATACATTATGTGCCGAAAGGAACATGGATATTGCCGCGTGAAGATGGGGACAGGCCTGGTTTAGAAAAGCGTGACGGGATTGGTGACGACATAGAAGAAAGCGGAAATTTCTCTCTGGAGAAGTCCGGATGCCGGAATGACTGGACATATGTGGAGGCCGCTGGTGATATGGCTCAGAAATATTTCGACAGCGCAGTGCTGACACTTGAGGAGGCAGAGGCGCAAACGGCAGAAAAATGGCGCTACAGCACTTCGTTCAGTATTTTCGAGAACCGAAGAGGAATTCTGAATAAAGAACTTTCTGCAGGAGCTGCTTCGGACCCTTATGCAGTGAACTGGCCGACTCTTTATCAGAGAGATGATGATGAGCGTGCACAGTATGCCCAGCTCTGGAAGAAAGGTCTGCACGATAATGTCTGCGCCGCCGGCCATGAAAAAAATGCCGGTATGGAATATGCCACTTATCTGACCATCAGCGGAGTGTATATCATGAGCGAGGACCTGAAGTGGGAGACAGAGTATTATATCTACCTGGGCAGCGACAATTTCAGCAGTTTCGATGTCAACCGGAATTACCAGTACAATATGGATATAGTCATCCACACAGTGGACAATGCCGATACGAGGGTCGATCCAGAGCAGATAGACGGCATGCGTGTCTATTACAATGAGGAGACTGTACTGGATGCTCACTGCAACTCAGTCAAGACTCTTCTGTATTCTTCCGGCGGCTGGGAGGTCTGGGTGAAGAATCCTGATGAGACTCCATGGCTCGAATTGTCAACTGCGAGCGACTACAAGCCTCTTTTTCTCGGAAGCCAGAATTCCAGTGCAAATGCAGGATTCAAGGTTTCGGGAGAGCAGGGCATGCACTATATCTACGTTCATACAGACGAGTTCGTGCCTGACCTAGGCTCGCCAGAGAAGAACAACAGCGTTCAGCCCCGGACAGGGACTATATGCTACCGGCCTGAAGGCTCTGCATCTGACCCTACGGAGCTGAAAGTAACGCAGTATCCTGCACAGATGGTGGTGCTGTATATCGAACATGATGTGAACAATCTTATGCGTGAGGTGCGTGATACTTTTTATGTAGAGCGTGTTCTTGAGAAAAAGCATCTCGAATGGGGATTCACCACATATTGGAGCCTCGATATTGACAAGCTTATTGCCAAAGGCCAGTGGGACGGGCTGAACAACACCAGAGTCATTTATGACCATGTGTTGAATACGGATGGCCAGTATGATAAACCGGCATATGCTGATGCTCCTGCTGATGTCATGGGAGAGAACAGGATTCCGAACAACGTCGCTCTGAGAAATGTTCTGGACAAGAATCGCGACCGAAACGGGAACGGCTATGTCGACCGCGACGAAATCATGTGGTTCATTCCTGGCATCAACGAGATGGAAGCTCTGTATGATGCGAAGGAGCAGCTGCTGGTCGAGTTCGAAGGAGATGATGATTATTTCTTTTCGTCCACTCCGTCTTCGTCAGACCCTAACGGCATCACTACAGGCTACGCCTATTACATCAAGATGGGCAACGGCAAGACCGGACTGGCGCAGAGGAATAGTGAGTACAATGTCATTGCCTGCCGCAGGACGAACGCATGGCGGGGGGCTGAGACGGCTGCGGGTACAGGCACGGTGACGAAGGATGAAGTATGGGAAGAGGAAGATGTCATAATGCCGAAGAACTGACGGACGCCGGACATGGAAGAAGTCACTGAAATGGTCGGAAAACGAGAAAAATTATGGATATGAAAAAGATAGTCAATATATTGCTGCCATTCATGGCGGCTGTGGCGGTTTCCTGTTCGGAGAAGGTGCGGCAGCCTGGTACGGCAGAGCAGGAGACTGGCGAGGCCGGGGTTTCTTTCAGCCTTTCGACCCGGGCCGGGGAAGGCACTGCAGGCGAGCTGGTGAGACTCTACATTGCCGAGAGGCTTCCTGAGCACAATCATGACAGCGAGGCCTTGCATTGCGACACTTATTTCGGTTCTGACGGTGAATTTACCATCGGCGGAGGAGCTGAGGAAAGCATTGCCGGAAGTGTCGTGTCTCAGGACGGCGGAGGATATGTGTACACTCTGGGCGGAATGCTTCCGCAGTGGTACAAATTCGCTTTCGTGTCCGTGCCTGACGGGATAGCCTGGAGCGGCGAGACTGCAGGAAGGCCGGTCTCCGGGACGATAGATGGTTCTGCGATGTTCATAGACGGCTTCGAAGACGGGCTGTGCGATTTCAACGGCATCGCCATAGATTACACTCAGGTGATGGAGGCTCAGCAGGATGACCTGGATCTCATAAATGAGCCTGGCTGTGACCTGCATATTTACAGGAAGGTGATCGACCGCTGGCTGCGTCCTGCACAGACAGAGGAGCAGCCGGATGCCGAGGATGTCAAGATGGAGAGGATCACAGGGCAGCTGGTTCTGGACATGGGCATTCCTGAGGACCAGTTCCCGGAGCAGGTGAAAACCATCACTGTGAATATGTATGTGCCGACCTTGGTGTATCTGCATGACGAGGCAGATGGTTCGGTGCTGGTAGACAATAAACTTGAAAGCGCGATTTTCACTTATACGGACATTCCTTGGGATAAGCGCGAGCATTTTTACATAAATGTGGCCCTGCTCCCTCATCAGGTAGAATATGCTGCTGTCTATGTGCAGTATGGTGACGGATCTCAGGCCGCCGGGTACAGCCTTTCGGGTGAAGGCGGCCCGGTGGTGATCAAGCCCGGCGTGAAGACGACTGTGAGGTTCAACGGCATAGCCGACGGATTCCGTGAGGTCCGTTATGCCGGTTTCCCGGACAAGGGGAGCGCCGTAGTGGGTGTCGATGAAGACGAATGGAATAGAGCCGAGTAAAAGCATTGTCCGGAAGGACATGGAATTATTGCCTGAAAGGCAGGAAAAGAAGAGAAAACATTGTCCGTGAGGACAGAAAAATATGAACAGTCAGAATTCAAAGCATATGAAAATGAATGCAAGATATATCGTCGCGATGTTTTTCGGTGCGATGGCCGCGGCTTGTACTGTCAGTGATTTGACGCCGGAGACCGGTGTGTATGAAGAGGTTTCGGAGGGGACCGGCCAGGCAGCTGAGGGAATGCGTGTCGTGGATTATTCAGTGTCTGAGGGTGCGCAGACGAAGGCTTTGGGCGAGGGGCTGCCTGCGAGTGACAGGATAAGTTCGCTGATTTATCTGCTGTATAATTCCAGTGGAAGTCTGGAGAAAGAACGGGTGATTCCGGATATCGAATGCGGAAAGACGCAATGGCCGCTGACCAGGAAGAATATGACCTGGGCTCAGCGTGAGGCTCTGAAAGATACTTTGGCTGCAGGGCTGTCTTACACTGCTGTTTTCGTGGCAAATGCCGATCCTGAACTTTTCGGTCTTGACGGTTCTGCCGATGACCAGACTGTGCTTCACTACAAGAATTTCAGCCAGTCATCAGGCTCTGCTTCCGGTCCGTATTACGGGCTGGCCGAAGGCCAATATTCTTCCGAGTGCACTTATCTGCCTCTCAGTGAAATCTATCTTTCACTTCCTTCTGTGCCATTCGGCAATGGCAATATGTTTTATCTCGATGTGGTGGATATTTCAGCGGCGGCTGAGGGCTCAGCAGATGTTCACAATGCCCCGGTGACGCTTGAGCGTATCGTGTCAAGGACAGATATCAGTAGGGTGAATTCGGGTACAGAGTATTTGAGTGATGAACCTGAGGGTGATGAAGCAACAAAAGCTGATGAAGCATGGCGTGGGTATATTTCGGATTTGGTTGAGAAGAGTCTTTATCCTTCTGCGGTCGGAAAATTCGATAATAGTCCTGTGTTGAATCCTGAAGGCACAGGAATTTTAGGAGGGATACAGGCCTTTATGGAGAAATTCGCGGGTGATTTCAGCAGTGCGGCTGCTGGACAATTATCTGAGTTCACTTCTTTTGCCGCGGCAATGAAAAAAGAGAACGTTTCACAAAGTGTTCTGAGCTCAGTCGAATCACAGATTGTCAGTCATTATTCGGAGAAATGCGCGGAAATGGCTGACCTCCTGCGAGACAGAATGGTGTCATGGAAAAATGTGAAAGTGGAGTTCGGCTTGGATAATGTGGCATCTAAGTTCATGATCAAGAATCAGAGTCCGGCTTTAGACAATAATATTCCGGAGTTCCAATATATTGCTGATGAGAAAGGTGTCGTTTCAGTGGCAGGTTTTGGCGATGGCAGTTTTTTTAACTCACTGTCGTCTGTTTCAGTAGGTGATGTCGAATTGAGCATTCCTGCCAGATTCAATTTCTGGCATGGCATGAATGTCATGAATTCAGGAGAGGTAAATCCGTTGGCCTCCTTGACTGTAAAAAATACGGAAAATCCAGAGCCCTTGAAAGTTACCTTAAATATGTTGGATATTCTGGAGACCAATGTCGAGGCGTCTTGGGATGAGGAAAATTATCTTCCTGTTTTTAAACAGATTATAACCGAGGCAGGGAATGATGATGATGGCATATATAGTGGCGACCTGGAAGAATTTACTATGACCATCTCTATCCCGGCTTGCAATATAGATAACCTCACTCCCGCAGCCTCGATCCAGTGACAGTTCCTGCCAGGCTACTTCGAGCCCAGCCAGATGAAGACCATTCCGGCCAGAATCAGCGCCAGGTCGAGAGCTTTCGCTTTCAGATTCTTCTCATGGAAGATCAGCACTCCGCAGATAAACGACACTATCACTGAGCCTCTGCGGACCAGCGACACTACAGAAATCATCGAATCAGGTTGGTTCAAGGCTGTCAGATATGCAAAATCTGCAGCGGAGATGAATATGGAGATAAGCGGAATAGCCCAGCTCCAGTGGAAAGGCGTGGTGGATTTCCTGTGAGGATACCACATGATGGCTATGATGATGCCCATCAGGATCATCTGATAGAAGTTGTACCATCCCTGCACGAACATCGGGCTGAGTTCAGTCATGATGTATTTGTCATACAGCCCGCTCACCGCTCCCACTATCGCGGCTATGGCGACGAACAATATCCACTTGTTGTGCGTGAAGTCCACGGATTCTTTTTTGCTTGAACGGCTCAGAAGGAACAGCGAGATGACGGCCAGGACGACGCCGGTCCATTGGCACCAGTTCAGGCGTTCTCCGAAAATGAGCATTGCTCCGACGAGCACCATGACTGGTCTTGTGGCATTGATAGGGCCGACTATGGTGATAGGCAGGTGCTTCAGCCCGAAATATCCGAAAATCCAGGATGTCAGCACGATAAAAGACTTGATGAGCACCAGAATATGCGCATGGAGCGCAGTGCCTGCCTGATGCCCTGAGTATGGGGCGGAATCGAGCATCGTTCCGGAGAACCAGCCGTTTCCGGTGATGCTGTCTATGATGAAAGGTGAGAAAATAAGTGTAGAAAATACTGTATTCAAAAGCAGCACTGGCAGGACTGCGTTGTCCTTCAGTGCTGATTTCTTGGATGCATCATATACGCCCAGCAGCGCGGCTGAGACGAATGCCAGCAAAAGCCACATATTGTATCCGCAGCTTTATTTGTTCTCTTTTCCGTGGCAGCAGCCTTCACCGTGACCGTGTCCTTCCCCGTCGTGGCAGCAGCCTTCGCCATGACCGTGGCATCCGCCGTCATGGCATCCGTCGCCGCATCCGCACTGATGGACATTCTCTCCATGCAGTCCTTCTTTCAGCTCCTTTTCAGTGGCTTCGCGGACTGAAACTATTTCGCCTGCGAAATTCAGAGTTTTGCCAGCCATAGGGGAGTTCAGGTCCATCTTCACGAATTTTTCACTCACTTCCAGCACCTTGCCCGGGATGACCTGGCCTCTTCCGTTCAGAAGCGGAACTGTAGTGCCAGGCACCAGCAGGTCTTCCTGAACCTGTCCATTCACCTCGAAAGCTTCTTTCGGAAGGTCGATGATGCGGTTCGGGTCCACTTCGCCATATCCTTCTGCAGGGGTCAGTGTGAAGCTGAATTTCCCGCCCGGCTCGAGGCCTTCTATGTTCTTTTCGAATTTTTCCAGCAGCATGCCGGTTCCGTGGATATAGTCCAGCGGTCTCTCCTTCGTGGTCTTGTCCACCACTTCGCCGTCTACTGTCAGTTCATAGCAGAGCTCGACGACATTGTTTTTTCCTATTTTCATAATTTTCTATTGTTTTCCAAGTATTGTCCATCGCATCAGCGCCACTGGCCGTCAGGAATCATTTGCTTCTTTACAGCCATATTGGCCGGAGGCCAATTTATTTCCGCCGGCGGCCGGCAAATATAGGATTTTTTCTCCAAAAAACTGCTTGTCTTTCATCCTTTTCCTTCCACGCACCTTATGCGCTGAAGTCCACATTCTCAAAACAGAGGCTCGGAATCTGCCATCTGGTGCATGGGCGTGCATCATTTCCGGCGAAAACCAGCCTGTTCCACAGCTCCAGCATATTTCCTGTGATGACCATTTCTTTCACTGGGTGGATGATTTTTCCTTTTTTGAATGCAAATCCTTCGATGCCGTATGAGAAATTTCCAGTGGTGGGATTGCAGTTCCCTCCGTTGAATCCGGTCACGTATATTCCTGAGCCGCATCTTGACATCATTTCTGCCGCTCCGAAATCACCTGCCCTTGAGTTTTCCGAAGATGGCTCTGTTCCATAGTATGTCTGCAGCACCGGCCTGGACACCCCTTCGGATGTAGGTGCCATGTCCATTTTAGATGCCATGTAAGTGTTTATAAACCATGTTTTCACAATGCCGTCACGGATGATGTCCATGTCGCATGTGCTCACTCCTTCCGTGTCGAAGAGCCTTGAACCTGGTTTCCCCGTGGTTCTGGCCAGGTCTAAGAGGGTGAAGCCATCGCTGAACATCTTTTTCCCGAGCGAGTCCTTCAGAAAAGAGCTTTCCTGCTGGATGGATGCCGCATTCAGCGCAGAGATGACTGGTGATATCAGCCTGGAGCTGACAGATCTGTCCACGACCATGAAGAATTGCCCTCCCTTATGGCGTTTCGGACCTGCCTGGCTTGCGGCCCTTTTCAATGCTTCCTGGGAACATTTCCCTTTCTGAAGGCCGTCCAGAAATGGGGATGAATCCCACCAATATCCTGAGTATTTCTTCCCGCCTGCTTCTATGGTGATTTCCGAGCACACGGCGAATGATGTTTCGGTGTGCCGGCCGGAGAATCCCTGAGAGTCAGCCACGAAATTGTCATCCACGGAGTCTGAATATTCGCATTCTTCGGATATCACCGTGAATTTGCATTCGCCGGGCATTCCAGCCCTGTTTCCAGTGCATGAGTTGCATTCTCCTGACTTTATCCGGCTGAATATGCATTCATTTTCAGCTATATGCAGCCTGTCTTCAGATGATATGCTTTCGTAGGCTTCATCGTACAGGCCCAGCTCGCGCCCGGTGGAGGCGTCACTGGCAGTCCTTGACGGGTCAGGCAGTTTTCTGAACGGGTCTTCTGCCAGCATTTTGACAGACTCCACGGCCTGTGCTGTAAAACGCTCCAGCTCCCGTTCGTCCAGCATGTTCGTGGAAAATGTCCCGTACTTCTTGTCTGCGAATACATACAGGAATATGGACCTGTCAGCGGAATGGGACACCTTGTCCAGTTCTCCGTTCAGCATGCTGAATGTGTCGAGCACGCTTTTGCTCAGCGACACTCTGGCCTGTTCCGCCCCATGCCTCCGTGCCGCTTCTATGCAGAATAGCGCCAGCGATTTTTCTTTTTCCGATATCAGCCCGGTCAGATTTTTTTCTTTTATGATATTGTTTTTCTCTTTTTTGTCCATTTCCTGAAAATTTTATTCTAAATTTCCGGTCGATTTCTACAATAGCCTGAAAAATAAACACTTGGTGAACTATTTAAAAATAGTTCAATGCAAAAGTAACCGAAATCCATGTCTCTATAAAATCTCCCAATGTCCACCTTTTGCTCCTCCGACTCTTCTCACGATGCCGTCTTCGCGTAGTTTCCGGATGATTTTTTTTACACCACTTTCCGACAAACCGGCTATTTCCTGTAATTCACGAATGGAAATTCCGGGACTTTTACCTATGGCTTCAAGTATTTTCTGGTTACTTTTCTGGTTACTTTTCTGGTTACTTTTCTGGTTACTTTCACTCATCTCTAGCAAAGATTCTAACAAACATCGCAGCATAAAGGTGATAAAATCCGTGCTTTCTCCTGATTTATCACTTGCGGCAATGGCTGTATAATATTCCTGCTGATGTTCCTTTACAATGGTTTCCACCGGAATCCATGCAAAGATCTGATTCCATTGCATCAATAGTAATCAATAGCCAAAGACGACTGGATGGTTCTTATCCTGTTTTGCTTCCGCAAGATAGGTGCAGGAGTGTCACCTATCTTGGCTGATAGATGTCCGACCGTCTCAGCTATCATGATAGTCAGATTGGATATTTCTTCTGTAATATCAAACGGGGGCACATATTCCTTGTATTCTTGTACTTTCATATTTCGTCCTCTTCCTGTTTTAAAACTGTTCGCCGCCTACTGTAAGGCTTTTCACCAGCACTGTCGGTATGCCGCATGAAACCGGCACGTTCTGGTCTTTCCCGCAGGTCCATGTCCCGTTGTCTATCTTCAAATCGTCAGCCACGGCTGTGATGTCAGCCAGAGCCTGAGGGCCGTTGCCTATGATGTTGATGTCTGTGACTGGCGCTGTGAGATGCCCGTTTTCTATCAGAAAGCCGCTTTTGACATAGAAAGTGAAGTCTCCTTCTCCTATCTTTACCTGTCCATTAGAAAATTCATCCACATATATCCCTTTCTTCACGGAAGATATCAGGTCGTCTCTGGAAGCCTGTCCGTTTTCCATATAGGTGGCGCGCATCCGAGGAATAGGGTAGAACCTGAATGACTCCCTTCTGCCGTTGCCGGTAGATGGAAGTCCGTACCACCTGGCGCTGATCCTGTCATGCAGGTAAGAGGCCAGCACTCCGTCTTTCACCATATAAGTCTTCTGCCCCCGCACTCCTTCATCGTCGAAATTGCATGCACCACGGTTTCCTGCCAGAGTCCCGTCATCTACAATGCTGATGGACGGCGAGCAGATCTGTTTCCCCGTCATGCCGGCGAATATGGACTGGCCCTTTCTGTTGAAATCAGCTTCGAAGGAATGCCCCATCGCTTCATGCAGGAGGATGCCTGATGCGCCCGCACCCATCACTACGGGCATCCTGCCTCCTTTCGGCCTGATTGCCTGAAACCTGGCGTCTATGCCTGAAACCACTTCGGATGCCATTTCTTCCAGCAGGTTGTCAGAAATCATTTCTGCTCCGGCCCTGAAACTTCTGGACGAAGTCTTGTTTTCGTTTTTTCCATGTTCTGAAAAAATCACGGAGACCACCAGGCTTCCTATCGGCCTGAAGTCGCATGCCAGTTCTCCGAAAGAGTTGTACATCATGATCTCGCTTTCCGACCACGCCAGTTTGGCTATGACTTTCAGCACTCTGGAATCCCTGGCGAAAATCATTGCCTCCAGCTTTTTCAGGACTGCGATGAATTCCGAGGTCTTGCTGTCTCTCCACATCTTTTCAGCAGGATAGAAATCCGGCATGTCCTGGGGCTCTTGTTTTGTCCCGATGGCCATGGATGCATCCACCCTGTATGTGCGGCCGTCAGGAAGGACATTGGACTGCGCTATCTGGGCCGCGGCCTTTGCCGCGCAGATCATGTCAGGCATTTCAGTGTTTTCGGAATAGGCATAGCCTGTCTTGTCGCCTTTCAGCACGCGTATTCCCACTCCGTAGTCTATATGATATCCTCCTGACGATACTTCATTGTCCCGGAGAAGCAGATCTTTATATACTGTGTGTTCGAAGTAGAGGTCAGCATAGTCTCCTCCATGAGAAAGCGAAGTCCCGGCCAGCTGTTCGAGCTGCGGGACAGTCACTTTGAATCTGTCTAAAAAATATTGTTTATCCATTGAACTGATTTCGTTTTAATGATGTCTGCCCGATTTTATTCAAGCATGGCCGATTCTTTGATTTTGTTGTAGACTTCATGGTCTTTGATGACCGTCACGTCATCTTTGTAGCCTTCGGCAATGACCCTGAACGGCACCTGGGAATTGTCTGCCAGAATCCATCGGTCGCACAGAGGTGCGTAATCCTTGAAAAAATAGCTGAGCCCGACACGGTATCTGCGGCGGATGGTCTCTTCAGGGATATTGTGGCCTCCGGCCGCCACTCTGGCTTTCACCCTGGCTACGGCGAGGTCAGGAGAATTCAGCCAGAAGTACATCAGCGTGACAGTATAGCCTTCAGACTGGGCTTCCGCCACCATCTTCAGCAGGCTTCTGGTAGCCAGCGTGGTTTCTATGCTGAAGTCTTCTTTCCTTTTAAGCAGATATTTGATTCTCATCAGCATGAGCCGGCTGGCCTGCACGGCCACAGAACCAGGGTCGAAAGGTGAAAGTCCTTTTGCGAACTCATCAGAATTCACATACTGGCTGCATTCAAGCATTTCCGGAAGCAGTGTGTAGGAAGCCGTGGTCTTTCCGGCTCCGTTGCATCCTGATATTATGAACATTCTGGGCATCTCTGTAGTCCTTTTGAAATGATTCATCCACGGTAAAGGCCGTAGCCGAACAGTGCGAAATCTCCTTTGCACGGGTCGTCAGGGAAAATTTCCTTGAACGCATCTGTGATTTCCTGCACTGTCCTGATGTCTTTCTGTTTGCGTGATGTCAGTTCCAGGCTGGCCGCCATCTCGTATACATGGACGTCCAGAGGAATGAGGAGATTCTCCTTGCCGATATGCTTCCATACTCCGAGGTCGACCCTGCCGTCGTCTCTCACCATCCATCTCCGCATCATGTTTATTTTCTTGTTCGGAGCTCTGAGGTCTTCTTTCTGTCCGAAGACTGATGTACGGATTTGCTGGCAGCTGAGGCCCTCCAGGCTGTCTGCATGTGAATAGATCTCGCGCAGATTCCTGCATATCATGGCAAATTCGCTCCATTTCACAGTCCTGTGGAGACTGGCGTTTTCGTCACGGTATTCCCCGGCCATGACATAGCTGTATGGTTTCCACGACATTTCATCCATGGCTCTCTGGCAGTCCCGCACTATCATCGACCGTCTTCCCCATGCCAGGTGGGCCGCTATGATGGCCGCTATTTCTACATCAGCCAGGCAGAAGCCCTCGTCCAGCCTGGATGCGAAATATTTCGGGAAGATTACAGGGTCTTCCTGAAAGTACTGGGGGTCATTGTATTTTTCAGCCCATCCGATGAGCCTGTCTTTCATCTTTTCATCCATATGTTTTCTCCCTGTTGTCTTCTTTTGTTTCGACCTTCTGTTCGTTTTTTTATCCCGCTTCTTCTATTTATTCCGGTCTTTCTGTTCCGGCGTCTGCCGGAACAATGAACAGACGATCTGAGCAAAAACAGGTATCCACACAAATTTAGCAGATATTTCCGGAACTCTGTTTTACAGAAATGAATTTTTGTCGTAATTTTACAGGAATCACTGTCCGCTGTGCGTGTGAGGCAGTTCTCCCATGCTCACCATGGCAGGCATGGATTCGTAACAGTGTGCATAAAAAATATTGCGATATGGAAAAATCATGGATTGAAGAGGATATGGTGATGGATATGTTTCCTCCCAGGGAGCGGAATGCCCATAAAGGGCATTTCGGCCATGCACTGCTGGCCGCAGGCCAGCGCGGCATGACCGGAGCCGCCATCCTGGCGACGGGGGCGGCTCTCCGCTCCGGCTGCGGATTAGTCACAGCGCATGTGCCGTCCTCGGAGCGCCTGGCACTTCATATTCTCCATCCGTCCGCCATTTTGAGCCTCGACCCTGAAGAATGTTTTTCAGTGCTCCCGTCTGATATGTCCAAGTATACGGCCGTAGGGGCAGGCCCGGGACTGGGGCAGTCAGAAAAAACTTCAGCCGCCCTCTGCCTTCTTATGAAAGCCGGGCTTCCTATGGTGCTGGACGCAGATGCACTGAATATCATATCTTCACATCCTGACTATTTCTCTCTGATTCCTGAAGGCTCTGTCCTCACGCCTCATATAGGCGAACTGCGCCGCCTGCTGCGTTCCGCTCTGAGGGCCTCTGTCATCCAATATCCGGAAGGCGTTCGCGGTGACTCCGCTTTAGTGTGTCCAAGCTCTCCGGCAGCAGATGAGGTTTGGCATACGGAGGAAGAGAAAGTCTTGCTGGTCAAGGCATTGGCGTCAGCCACAGGGGCAGTCATAGCAGTCAAAGGCTTCCATACCATGGTCTGCCTTCCTGACGGCGGCTTGAAATTCAACACTTCAGGGAATCCCGGGATGGCGAAAGGGGGAAGCGGAGATGTCCTGACAGGTCTGATCACAGGCCTTCTGGCGCGAGGATTTACTGCTGAAAATGCTGCAGTGGCCGGCGTATGGCTTCACGGCCATGCAGGAGACTGCGCAGCTTCCATCTTAGGCGAGGAATCCATGAACGCTTCAGACATCCTGTCTCATATTCAGATAAAAAGATAGGCTTTGGATATGTTGCCGGCGGGTGGGTCAAAAGTCACGAAGTGACCGCGACTGGAAGGAGCGAGATCCCCCTAATAGGGGTCGAGAGCGGTTCTATGAGAATGTCCGGTGGACATTCGAAAGCGAACAGAGGGGGGTAGGATGGCATACTCCTGTCTTTGGAAGACTTCTTCAGCTGATCTGGCTGTAGTCTCGCACCTGGTATTTGTCCCGCAGGACTTCTTCAGCCAGCATCCTGTTTTCCGGCAGGCTGAGTACAGGGTCTCTGTCCAGCACAGACTGCGCACATTGCCTGGCATCGTTCAGAATGAGTCCGTCCTTGGCCAGGGACGCTATGTTCAGGTCTATAGGGAGTCCGCTTTGCTGAGTGCCGTCCAGGCTGCCGGGGCCGCGCATTTTCATGTCTTCTTCTGCCAGTTCAAACCCGTTTTCGGTGGCGCACATGAGTTCGATTCTGTGTCGTGACTCCTTGCTGAGCTTGTTCCCTGTCATCAGGATGCAGTAAGATTTCTCCGAGCCTCGTCCCACACGGCCGCGCAGCTGATGCAGCTGGCTGAGGCCGAAACGTTCGGCGCTTTCTATCACCATCACTGAAGCATTAGGGACATCCACGCCGACTTCTATCACCGAGGTGGCCACCAGGATATTGGCCCTTCCGGCCGCAAAAGCGTCCATATTGAATTTCTTTTCATCATTGCTCTGCTGTCCGTGGACTATCGCTGTCTTGTATGGGGGGAACGGGAATGCCGTGACGACCTGTTCGTATCCGTTTTCCAGGTTCTTGTAGTCCATCTTTTCGCTTTCGAATATAAGCGGGTAGACTATGAACACCTGTCTCCCGAGGGCTATCTGCTCTTTCAGGAAACGGAACATGGCAGGCCTCCTGCTTTCTGTGGCCGCTATGGTCTGGATCGGTTTCCTTCCCGGAGGCAGCTCGTCTATCACCGAGACGTCCAGGTCTCCATACAGTGTCATGGCGAGTGTCCGCGGAATCGGGGTGGCAGTCATGACCAGCACATGCGGCGGTGCGCCGCAGGACGACTTTCTCCAGAGTTTTGCCCGCTGTTCCACTCCGAAACGGTGCTGTTCATCGATGATGGCCAGTCCGAGGTTCTTGAAAATGACATTGTCCTCGAAGAGGGCATGTGTGCCGACTATGATTCCGATGGAGCCGTCTTCGAGTCCTGCATGGATGTCACGGCGTTCGGCAGTTTTTGAACTTCCTGTCAGCAGGGCCGGGCGTACCCCTGTTTTCTGGAGGTATCTGGAAATATTTTTGAAATGCTGCTGTGCGAGGACCTCTGTAGGGGCCATGATGCATGCCTGGTATCCGTTCCCTGTGGCTATCAGCGCAGACAGCACTGCCACCATGGTTTTTCCGCTGCCCACGTCTCCCTGCAGAAGCCTGTTCATCTGATGCCCGCTTTTCATGTCGTCGCGGATCTCGGTTATCACTCTTTTCTGGGCTCCGGTGAGCTCAAACGGCAGGGAATTGTAGCATATGTTGAATGCTTCTCCGACTTTAGGCATGCGGATGCCGTTCTCGTTTCTGCTCCTGATGTATCTTTGCTTCAGAAGAGACAGCTGCAGGAAGAAGAGCTCTTCGAATTTCAGCCTGTATTTCGCTTTTTCGAGGGCCTGCAAATCTTTAGGAAAATGGATGTTCCTGATGGCAAAATGTATGGGGACAAGCCCTTTCTCTATCATCAGGTATTGAGGCAGGGTCTCTTTTATATCGGGAAGCGCCATGTTCAGGGCGTTCTCCATCAGTTTGTTCATCACTTTTCCTGTGATACCGCCATTGCGCAGCTTTTCTGTACTGGGGTAGACTCCGGTCATGGTGCTGTTCATGTTTCCTGCCTGTCCCGGATGCCCCGTGGCTGGATCTGCTTCCGGGTGGACCATGTTCATATGCCCGTTGAATATGGCCGGCTTGCCGAAGAATATGTATTCATCTCCAGGTTTCAGCTTCGAATACATCCATTTGATGCCCTTGAAGAACACGAGTTCGAGATAGCCGCTATCGTCCTGGACCAGCACGCTCATCCTTTTGACCGTATTGAACTTGACATCCTGGATGTCAATGCTTCCATTGCTCCCGAACAGATGAATCTCTTTCACACGCGCCTTTATCTGGATATAAGCCATGTCAGAAGCCGCCGCGCTTATGGGAATGATGCGGCTCCGGTCGATGTAGCGGAATGGATATATTTTGATGAGGTCTCCCACAGTGCTGACATTCAGCTCTTTTTTGAGAAGCTGAGCTCTTTTCGGCCCTACTCCGGGCAGAAATTGAATGTCAGTCTGCAGTGCATTCTTTTCCATTTCGCTGATGGCTTTACTTCAAGTCCTGATTCAGTCAGGCATGTTCAGTCCCTGTTCTGCCTTCATAGCGGAAAGGTAGCCGGCATCTGCCGGAAGAGTTTTTCCTGCCGCGATGGCTCCTGCCCCTGCCGCCACTGCCAGGGCATCGCATCTTTCGTTTTCCGGATGTCCGGCATGACCCTTTATCCAGTGGAACTGCACTCTGTGCTGCCTGTATATTCTCAGAAATCTTATCCACAGGTCAGGATTTTTCGCTTTTGCAAATCCTTTCTGCTCCCAGTTGAAGACCCATCCTTTCTTGACAGCGTTGACTACATACGAGGAGTCGCTTACCACTGTGATATCGGCATTTTTCCATTTCACTGTCTCGAGCCCTATGATGACAGCCAGCAGCTCCATCCTGTTGTTCGTAGTGCAGGCGAAACCGCCGGACATTTCCTTGACATGTCCGGCGCATTTCAATACGATTCCATATCCTCCAGGCCCGGGATTCCCGCTCGAAGCCCCGTCCGTATACAGATAAATGGGCGGTCTGTTTTCTCCCATTTTTATTCTATGATTTTTCCGCCTTTCGGCTTGATGGTGCTGTCAGGCATCTTCACCTGCATCTTGTTTCTCTGCAGTTCATCGTATGCCTGGCGGTTCTTGTAGACATCGATGGCTGTGTATATGGCTGATATCATCGACCTTGGGTCTGCCGCATCCTTGCCGGCCTTTTCATATGCCGTTCCATGGTCAGGAGATGTCCTGACCTCAGGCAGTCCTGCCGTGAAATTCACTCCTGACTCGAATGCTATGGCCTTGAACGGGGCCAGCCCCTGGTCATGGTACATGGCGAGGATGGCATCATACTGGCTGTAATTCCCCAGTCCGAAAAATCCGTCGGCAGAGTAAGGCCCGAATGCGAGTATCCCTTCATCAGTGGCTGCGTTTATGGCAGGGAGGATGACAGACTGCTCTTCATCTCCGAGCAGGCCTCCGTCGCCGCAGTGCGGATTGAGCCCCAGCACTGCTATTTTCGGCGAATGTATCCCGAAGTCTCTTTCCATGGAGTGTTTCAGGGCTCTGAGCTTCTTGAGTATTTTTTCCACTGTCAACGCCCCGGGCACATCCTTGAGCGGAATATGGCTGGTGACTATGCCTACTTTCAGCTGCTCCGCTACCATGACCATGGTCACGTCGTCCGCTTCGAAGGCCTTCTTCAGATATTCCGTATGGCCGGTGAAGCCGAAGCCTTCGTTGTTCATTGCCCTTTTGTTTATCGGCCCGGTGACCAGCACGTCAATTTCGCCGTTTTTAAGGTCATTGACCCCTCTTTCGAGAGAGAGTATTGCGGCTTTTGCCGCATCGGGAGTCGAGAGCCCGGGCTCTACGAAGGTGTTTTCAGGTATGCAGTTGAGGATATTTATCCTTTTCGGATGAGCCTCTCTGGCATTTGAAATCACGTTTGTGCTTATCTGCCCGATGTTGTGCAGCTGCTTTTTGTAGAAACCGAATATCTTGGATGAGCCATATATGACCGGCGTGCACAGCTCCAGCATTCTTTCATCGGCGAGAGCCTTGATGATGACTTCGTAGCCGATGCCGTTGCTGTCACCCTGGGTGATGCCCACAGTTAATTTTTTTGACATGGTATATGAATTTATCTTATCTTTGCAAAGATAATGATTTTCGCAAATAACGTGAATCTCAGGAGATGAATGTGACTTTTTTGACTGAAATGCCGGACGTGGCGGTCATCGAGCCCCGTGTTTTCATGGATGGTCGCGGCTATTTTTTTGAATCGTTTTCCCAGAGCGACTTTGAGGCGCATGTGGGGAAAATTCATTTCGTCCAGGACAATGAAAGCAAGTCCAGATACGGTGTGGTCAGGGGGCTTCATTTCCAGAAGCCGCCTTGCAGCCAGGCGAAGCTGGTCAGGGTGGTCAAGGGCGGAGTCCTGGACGTGGCTGTGGACATACGGCGCGGCTCTCCGACTTTCGGGAAACATGTGGCCGTGGAATTGACAGAGGAGAACCGCAGGCAGCTTTTCATCCCCAGGGGATTCGCCCATGGATTCTGCGTCCTGACTGAAGAGGCGATATTCCAGTACAAATGCGACAATTATTATTCTCCGTCTTCAGAAGGAGCCATAGCATGGGATGACCCGGATCTGGGGATAGACTGGCGCATACCTGCTGACAGGGTGGTGCTGTCTGAAAAGGACAGGCATCATCCGCGGCTGAAGGATGCCGCATGGCTTTTCGATTACGGCGGCGGCATGTAGTCCGCATCTCATGAACGGCATATGGCATCCGCCGCTGAAACGGCGGCCTGGAAAATAATTGGACAATGAATATACTGGTGACAGGAGCTAACGGACAGCTCGGAATGGAAATGAGGGCGGTGAGCAGAAAAAGTGCTGACCGCTATATTTTCACGGATGTTTCAGACATTCCCGGCATGGATACAGTGTATCTGGACATCACAGATGCCGGAGCTGTCAGCCAGATGGTGAAGACCATGGAAATCAACGCCGCAGTGAACTGCGCGGCATATACAGATGTAGACAGGGCGGAAGATGACAGGGCGAAGGCGGACATGCTGAATCATCTGGCCGTGAAGAACCTGGCAGAAGCCATGAAAGCCTCTGGCGGGCTTCTGGTCCACATTTCCACTGACTATGTATTCGGGAAGGAGCCGTACAATGTTCCGTGCCGCGAAGACCAGAAGGGCACTCCGTCAGGCGTCTATGGCGAGACCAAGCTTGCAGGAGAGCAGGCAGTGCTTGCCTCCGGATGCAAATACTTGATAATCAGAACGGCATGGCTGTACAGCGAGTACGGAAAGAATTTCGTGAAGACGATGCTGCGCCTGACGGCCTCGAAGCCTGAACTGAAAGTGGTGTTCGACCAGGCAGGGACGCCTACTTATGCGCTTGATCTGGCGGAGGCTGTTCATCACATCCTGGAAAACAGGCTTTATGAAGGAAAAAACGGAATTTATCATTATTCTGACGAGGGTGTGTGCAGCTGGTATGACTTTACGAAAATGATTGCTGAATATGCCGGGCATGCAAGCTGCCGCATCCTTCCATGCCATAGCGACGAATACCCGTCGAAAGTGGTCCGCCCGAGCTATTCAGTGCTGGACAAGACAAAAATAAAAGATACCTTCGGGCTCGAGATACCTTACTGGACCGATTCCCTCAGGAGGTGCCTTGGCAATATGGCTGACGCCAATATTTGACTGGCCTCCGGCCAATGCCGGCAGGGGCAGAAGCCGCGATGTGGGTGGGTCAAAAGTCACGAAGTGACCGCGACTGGAAGGAGCGAGATCCCCCTAATAGGGGTCGAGAGCGGTTCTATGAGAATGTCCGGGGGACATTCGAAAGCGAACAGAGGGGGTTAGGATGGGGTCATGCGATGCCGCCTCAGAACGTATATATGATAATTTTTTAATGACAGGGGAATGGATAAAAAGACCATAATAATTACCGGCGGCGCCGGGTTTATCGGAAGCCATGTAGTGAGGCTGTTTGTGGACAAATATCCTGACTATAAGGTCATCAACGTGGACAAGCTGACGTATGCCGGGAATCTGGCGAACCTGAAGGACGTGGAGGGCAGGCCGAACTACAGATTTGTGAAGGCTGACATATGCGATTTCGAGGCGATGCACAGCCTGATGGAGGCGGAGCATGTGGACGGCATCATCCATCTGGCCGCAGAAAGCCATGTGGACAGGAGCATACGCGATCCCTTCATTTTCGCCAAGACGAATGTCCTTGGCACTCTGAGCCTTCTCCAGGCGGCGAAGCTGTATTGGGAGAGCCTGCCGGAAAAATACGAGGGGAAACGCTTCTACCATATTTCTACAGATGAGGTGTATGGCGCTCTGGAACTGACTCATCCCGAGGGGATAGAGCCTCCGTTCACGACGAAAGCTTCTTCAGGGGAGCATCATCTGGCATATGGCGACACCTTTTTCTATGAGACTACGAAATACAGCCCTCATAGCCCGTATTCAGCTTCTAAAGCATCCAGCGACCATTTCGTGAGGGCGTTTCATGACACTTACGGAATGCCTGTCGTGGTGACGAACTGTTCCAACAACTATGGCCCGTATCAGTTCCCTGAGAAGCTGATACCTCTTTTTATCAACAATATCCGGCACCGCCGTCCTCTTCCGGTTTATGGAAAGGGACAGAATGTGAGGGACTGGCTGTATGTGGAGGACCATGCGAGGGCTATAGACCTGATTTTCCATAAAGGCAAGGATGCGGAGACATACAATATCGGCGGCTTCAACGAATGGAAGAACATAGACATTGTCCGGGTCCTGGTAAGGACCGTGGACAGACAGCTCGGAAGGCCTGAAGATGAGGATATGGATCTGATTACATTTGTGAAGGACAGGTCCGGGCATGACATGAGATATGCGATAGACTCGACCAAGCTTCAGAGAGAGCTGGGATGGGAGCCGAGCCTCCAGTTTGAGGAAGGAATTGAGAAAACGGTCAGGTGGTATCTGGAAAATCAGGAGTGGATGGACCATGTGACCAGCGGGGAGTATATGAAGTATTATGATGAAATGTACAAAGACAGATGAAAAACATACAGATAATAGACTGCACGCTCAGGGATGGCGGCTACTACACCAGCTGGGATTTTGACAGCCAGGTAGTGGATGCATATCTGGCGGCTATGGAGAAGCTGCCTGTGTCCTATCTGGAAATAGGCTACAGGAACAATCCTGAAAAAGCATATCTTGGGGAATTCGGCTATACCCCCATACCTGTTCTGGAGGATATAAGACAGAAGACGACCAGGAAGCTGGCTGTGATGCTCAATGAAAAAAGTGTCAGGCCTGACGATCTGGATACCCTGGTGAAGCCTCTGAAAGGGCTGGTGGATATGTTCAGGATGGCAGTGGACCCTGCGAACTTCGACAGGGCTGCAGACCTGGCCGCAAAGGTGCGTTCCATGGGCTTCGAAGTGGGTTTCAACATGATGTATATGTCGAAATGGAGCGCTTATCCAGGGCTGATGGACAAGCTTTCCCGTCTGAATGATGTCGCGGATGGGTTTTTCATGGTGGATTCATTCGGAGGAATGACTCCTGAAGAGGTGTCTGCCATATGCCGTGACGTGCTTTCGAAAGTCACGTGCCCGGTGGGATTCCACGGACACAACAACCTTCAGATGGCTCTGGCGAACAGCCTGGCCGCAGTGGAGGCAGGAGTGCAGAGGGTGGACGCCACTGTCCTGGGCATGGGGCGCGGGGCAGGAAACCTGAATCTGGAGCTGCTCCTGACATACATGAGCAGGCATGCAGGCCTGAACGTGGACTTCAACGAACTGGGCGCTGTAGTTTCGGCATTTTCTCCGCTTATGGAGCAGTACCGCTGGGGCACTTCTCTTCCTTACATGATTTCTGGAACATATTCTTTCCCTCAGAAAGAAGTCATGGACTGGGTGGCGAACAGGGTCTATTCGTTCAACACCATAGTGCGCGCTCTGAAGAACAGAATCGACAGGAAGGAAGACAATGCCAAATATCCAGTCCTCAATCCTGGAAGGAAATACAGCAGGGCAATAGTGGTCGGAGGAGGCCAGACCGTGCCTCGCCATATTTCGGCGATCAGGAAATATATAGAGGAAAACCCTGGCACTGCGCTTGTCCTGGCGACAGCACGGCATGCTTCTCTCTTCCTCGATGCGGAATCCGATATATTTTATTGTCTGGATGGCAGCGAGGCCAGCCGGCTCACTGCCAATGTCGGGGCGAAGCATTACAGCGGGACATGCATTCTGCCGCCGTATCCTCGCGTGATGGGTACAGAAGTGCCTGAATACGCACAGGACAGCACCTTCGAACTCAAGGAAATAAACATCGTGGACGAGTACAGAAGCTCCATTACTGCCATTGCCCTCCAGCTGGCTTCAGAACTGGCCGGCCCGGAGATATATCTCGTGGGGTATGACGGCTACCCGGGGAATATATTGTCGGAAAAGGAGGCTGTGCTGACTAATGAAAACAATTCCATTTTCAATGAATACGGCCGCAAGTCGGGCAGAAAGCTGGTGTCGCTCACTCCTTCTATATATAAGTCTCTGGATGTAAGGTCAATATATCAGCTGATATAAGGTGTTGGACAATGATTGAGAATTTGAAAAAAGGCAAAGTCGCTTTTTTCCTTCCTGCCAGGTCGGGGAGCGAAAGGGTGCATGACAAGAACACAAGGCCATTCGCCGGAATTCCTGGAGGCCTGATGCAGAACAAGATGCTGCAGCTGGTGAATACAGCCCTCATTGACGAGATAATTTTGAGCACAAATGATGAAAAGTGCATTGCGATAGCATCTGAATTCACTTATGACAGCAGGGTGAAAATATTGCGCAGGCCGGACAGCCTGTGCCTCAGTTCTACCAATCTTCAGGACCTGATAGCATATGTCCCTTCTGTGACAGATGCAGATTATATAGTGTGGGGGCATGTGACCACTCCTTTGGCTGGCCCTGCTGAATATGATCTCGGTGTCGAGATGTTTTTCAGGAAGATGCAGGAGGGTTTCGATTCTCTTGTCGGCGTGAAGGAGTTGAAAAACTATCTGCTGGACAAAACCGGAAGGGTGGTGAACAACACTACTTCCCTCCCGTGGCCGAGAACCCAGGATCTGGAGCCGCTGTACCTGATAAACCATACCATGTTCATTGCCTCCAGGCAGACATATGAAACAGACAGGAACAGGGTGGGCAGAAAACCGTACTTGCATGTCATGGACGAGATACATTCTTTCGACATCGACTGGGAAGATGATTTCGTGATAGCGGAGGCATTGTATTCTAGAAAATAAGATTTATATTTGCGATGCGTCCGCGAAATGCTTAACTATGATTTGGACGTAAAACTTTTCATCTGGTGGGCAGGAGGCTTTCGCCGCTTCGCCCGCCTTGTTTTAATTCGGAAAATTTATGAGACTTCCTGCTGAATGGGAAAAACAGAGCGGAGTGCAGCTTACATGGCCTCACAGCGATACCGAATGGTATGATTTGGAGAATGTGCTCCGGTGCTATGTGGAGATAGCATATAATATATTGAGGTTTGAACCTCTGATGATAGTCTGCCGCGACATTGCGGAAGCAGAGTCGGACATTGCCCGCATCTCGGCAGAGAAAGGGCTGGAGATGGACATGTCGCGGATATTTTTCTACGAGGCGCCGCTGAATGATACCTGGGCAAGGGACCATGGCGGCATTTCAGTCTTCGGAGACGGCGGCGAAAAGTATCTCTATGATTTCGTGTTCAATGGCTGGGGGCTGAAATTCGCATCGAATCTGGACAATCAGATCACCAAGACGATATTCAGCCAGGGGGCTTTTCTCGATGACGTGCTGGGTGTGGACATGAGGCCATATGTTCTTGAGGGCGGCAGCATTGATTCCGACGGCCAGGGAACCATGCTTGCCACGAGCGAATGCCTTTGTTCCATAAACAGGAACGAGTACTTGTCCCAGGAGGAGATAGAGCAGGAGCTCAAAGGTGCATTCGGGCTTCAGAGAATATTGTGGCTGGACCACGGCTCTATAATCGGGGACGATACCGACAGCCATGTGGACATCCTGGCGAGGTTCTGCTCTCCTGACACCATAGCATATGTACAGTGCACAGATCCTGATGACCCCAACTATGATGAACTGGCCGCTATGGAGAAACAGCTGCGGGGCTTCAAGACTTTGGACGGAAAGCCGTACAGGCTGGTGCCTCTGCCATTGCCAGAGCCTATGTATCTGGATGACTACCGGCTGCCGGCTTCTTATGCCAATTTCTTGATATTGAACGGTGCAGTTCTGGTGCCAGGTGCGTCATCCTCTCTCGACGAGGTGGCCAGGCAGAGGCTTCAGGATGTGTTCCCGGACAGGGAGGTCGCGGTCATTGACTGCCGTCCGCTTCTGTCCGGACATGGTTCACTGCACTGCATCACCATGCAGTTTCCTGATGGTTATCTCAGGACCAGTCCGCGTCTCCTGGATTCTCCTCAGCGTTAGATTTGAAACGTGCAAGCAAATAAAAAAGATATGAGAATACTTAAAACAGGAATGATCCAGATGTCATGTTCTACAGACATCGGGGCGAATATAGGAAAATTTCAGGAAAATATCCGCAAGTGCGCCGGCATGGGTGCGGAGCTGGTTGTGCTTCAGGAACTGCACAACACCACTTATTTCTGCCAGACAGAGAATGCATCGCTTTGCGACCTGGCTGAACCGGTGCCAGGACCATCTACGGATACATTCGGTGCTCTGGCTAAAGAGCTGGGCATCGTGCTGGTCCTGTCTCTTTTTGAGCGCCGCGCGCCAGGCATCTACCACAATACCGCCGTGGTCATTGAAAAGGACGGGTCTATAGCAGGGAAATACAGGAAGATGCATATTCCTGATGACCCCGGGTATTATGAGAAATTCTATTTCACGCCTGGAGACCTGGGATTCATGCCTGTTGAGACTTCTGTCGGAAAGCTCGGCGTGCTTGTCTGCTGGGACCAGTGGTATCCGGAAGCCGCCAGGATCATGGCGTTGAACGGGGCGGAGCTGCTCATCTATCCTACCGCTATCGGAGGCGTGGCCGCAGACCCGCTCCCGGAGCAGGCTTTGCAGCGCAATGCTTGGCAGCTGGTGCAGAGAGGCCATGCAGTAGCCAACGGCCTTCCTGTCATCACAGTGAACAGAACCGGACATGAAGATGACCCTTCAGGATGCACTCCGGGGCTGGAATTCTGGGGACACTCTTTTGCCGCAGGGCCTCAGGGTGAAATCCTCACCCAGTTTGATGTCGAGGAAGACTGCAGGGTGGTGGATATCGATATGGACAGGACAGAATATGTGCGCAGAGGGTGGCCGTTCTTCAGAGACCGCAGAATCGATGCGTATTCAGATATATTGAAAAGATTCGGTAAATAAACAGGAACAAAACTGCTTCTTGATGCATCTATTGTTCCGGAATATCTTTAAAGACATCCGATATGGCAAACATAGGAACTACATTTACTAAATTCGGGAAAAAAGCTCTCCTGTGCGGCTCGGGAGAACTGGGAAAGGAAGTCGCTATCGAGCTTCAGCGCTATGGAGTCCAGGTGGTGGCTGTGGACAAATATGAAAATGCGCCTGCCATGCAGGTGGCGAATTCATGTCATATTATATCTATGCTC
Source organism: uncultured Bacteroidales bacterium (assembly GCA_949289565.1). Classification (GTDB taxonomy): domain Bacteria; phylum Bacteroidota; class Bacteroidia; order Bacteroidales; family UBA932; genus Cryptobacteroides. Next base: position 13,890 of record CASEOO010000009.1, on the reverse strand, counting down.
GACGGCAAGGCCCTCAGGGAAGTCATCGAGCAGGAAAGGCCTGACATCATCATCCCTGAAGTGGAGGCTATTGCCACTGATGTCCTGGTAGAGCTTGAGAAAGAAGGGTACAATGTGATTCCGACTGCCAAGGCAGCTTTCCTGACGATGAACAGGGAGGGGATCAGGCGTCTTGCGGCAGAGACTCTCGGCCTGCCGACATCCAGGTACAGGTTTGCGTCTGACAGGGCTGAATTCGACAAGGCTGTGGCTGAGATAGGCATGCCGTGTGTCGTGAAGCCGGTGATGAGTTCTTCCGGTCATGGACAGAGTGTCATCAGAAGCGCCGAGGATATAGACAAAGCCTGGCATATATCGCAAGAAGGCGGGCGTGCCGGCAGCGGAAAAGTCATCGTGGAGGGATTTGTGGATTTCGACTATGAAATCACTCTTCTGACTGTCCGCCACTGCGCGGGGACTGCTTTCCTCAAGCCTATAGGCCATCATCAGGTGGATGGCGACTACAGGGAGTCATGGCAGCCGCAGCCGATGCCTGAGGCCGCCGTGCTGAAGGCGCAGGACATAGCGAAGAAAATCACTGATGCGCTGGGGGGCTATGGCATATTCGGAGTGGAGCTTTTCGTGAAGGGAGAGGATGTGATATTCAGCGAAGTTTCTCCGAGGCCGCATGATACAGGCATGGTGACTATGATTTCTCAGGATATGTCTGAATTCGCCCTTCATGCCAGGGCAGTGCTCGGCCTGCCGGTGCCTGAGATCAAATTTTACGGCCCTTCTGCGTCCAAGGCTGTCGTGGTCGAAGGCGACACCAGGGAGTACGAATTCAGAAACCTCGAAAATGTACTTTCCGAGGCCGGTGTCCAGATGCGGATATTCGGAAAGCCGGAGATAGCCGGGCACAGGCGTCTCGGGGTGCTGCTTGCCACAGCTGATTCCGTGGCTGACGCTTTGGCCAAAGTGAACAGGGCATACGCAAAACTGGAGGTCAAGGTTTATTAGCCAAGTTTATTATCCATAGAAAAATTTCATTCTTAAGTTAAATTTGTATACTTTTGCCCTTTGGAATTGAATAGAATTTTTTTAAACCGAAGATATTGTGAACTTTAACTTATTTAAGCTCGCTATTGTCAGTTTTTGTGCGGCTGTTGCGGTCTCCAGCTGCACCACATCCAAGCAGATTCTTTATTTTCAGGATATTGATACCGCAGAAATAGACAGGATAGTCACGAATTATGAGCCTGTCATAAAGAGAGATGATATATTGAAAATAGTGGTTTCAGGCCCTGACAAGCTCGTTGTGCAGCCATACAACCTGACTCTCGGGGAGGTTACATCATATACTACCACTTCTCCTGAGGACGCCACTCTCCAGTACCATGTCGACAAAGACGGCTACATCGATTTTCCTGTGCTCGGAAGAATCAAGGTAGTCGGCATGACGCGCCAGGAGCTGGTGAAGTACCTGACGAAGGAGCTGCGGTCTGAGGTCAAGGACCCTGTGGTCTATGTCTCTTTCGCGAATTTCAAGATTACCATCCTGGGCGAGGTCCAGAGTCCTGGGACTTACAATGTCACTTCAGAAAGGATTACAATTCTGCAGGCCCTGGGCATGGCCGGAGACTTGAGCTTGACAGCAAGAAGGGACGGCATCATCCTTATCAGGGATGACAACGGGCTGAACACCCATATCAAGATAGACCTTAAGTCAAGCGACATTCTCAGCTCTCCTTATTTTTACCTGCAGCAGAATGATGTGATTTATGTCCCTGCCAGCCCTACACGTGTCGCTACGGCCACTACAACTCCGTTGTGGAGCACCATTCTTTCAGGTGTGACGACATTTATGTCGGTAGTGTCTGTGATATTGAGTGTCATAACGCTTTCTGGCAGGTAGGCGGAAGTGTGTGTATATCATCTAAATTCAAGTTATGGAAAACAACAGCAATCTTAATACTGAACTTAAGGACAGGAACGATGATTCTATCGACCTCCGCTATATTGTGGATGTCATATGGGATCTGAAGTACTGGATAGTCATTTCATTGGTGGCTTTTATGGCCATAGGCTATCTTTATCTCAGATTCGCTACACCTAAATACACCAGGTCTGCGACAGTGCTGATCGCGAACGACCGTTCCACAGGAGGAATGGGATCTGAGCTGCAGCTTCTGTCCGACATTACTGGAATGAGGGCGAACGGACTGGTGCAGAATGAAATATACATTCTCAAGTCCAGGCCTCTCATGCAGAGTGTAGTCGAGGAGCTGGCCTTGAATGTCAGATATTTCCAGAAAGACGGTTTTCTTCGTTCCAGCGAGCTGTACATGACCTCTCCAGTCACCTTCTCGCTTATATCCGGCAGTGAAAAAAACAAGTATCCTGTCATATCTATCGATTATGAAGTGAGCAAGGATACAGCGTCTTTTATTATACGCAAGCTGTCATTCGCTTCAAACAAGGATGAGGCGAAGCATCCTGTGCTGAAGGAATACAAAGGCAGGACTTACCGTTTCGGGGATGCTATAGACCTTCCTGACCATAACTCTGTCATACTCAGGAAATCCGAATTCGTGGAAAATCTTGAGCCTGGCAAATACAGAGTGGTCCATATCTCTCCGAAAAAGATGGCGAAGAACTACAGCACCATCCTGACTGCCGGCACGACAGACTACAGAGAGCGTTCGAGTGTGATTACACTGACTATCCAGGACAATATCCCGAACAGGGCTGATGACCTGCTGAACTATCTGATAGCCAATTATAACGAGGAAACAAAAGGGTATCTTTCACTGTCCACTGCCAATACCCTGGATTTTATAGATGACAGGCTTGCCAGCCTGGAAACCCAGCTGGGAGAAATAGAGACTGAGGCGAAGAATTACAAGACCGACAATTCCATGGTGGATTTTCTCCTGCAGTCTGAAGCGATGATAAAGAAGGGCGCTGAGATCGAAGAGAAGCTCACTGAGCTCGGCATTCAGATCCAGTTTATGGACATGGTGAAGGAATATATGTCCGGCGACATAGATGACTCAAGCCTCCTTCCTGCCAATATCGGGATTGAGGACCAGGGGCTGACATCTATGATAAACGAGTACAACAATGTGGTGATAGAGCGCCGCAGGCTTATGCTCGGCGCTTCCGAGTCCAACCCACGCATAATGGCGCTTACAAATCAGATCCAGGATATGCGTAAGGCTGTGCTGCTGTCGATAAACCAGCTCAGAGAGTCTTATCAGTACAACTACGACATCGTCTTGGAAGAGGCTGAAAAAGACAGGCTGAAGATGGCTGACATTCCGAACCAGCAGTTCGATATAGCTAAAATAGAAAGGCAGCAGGAAATAGTGGAGCCGCTGTATGTCCTCCTCCGCCAGAAGAAAGAGGAAGCTCTGATTTCTCTTTATGCCCAGACGGACAATGCCAGGGTAGTGGAGCCTGCAGACGGTCCTGACAAGCCGTCCTCTCCGAGGTCTGTGATAATATATGCTTTCTGCATGATTCTCGGCCTTGTGACCCCTCCGGGCGTATTCTTTATAGGAAACATGCTCAAGAGGAAGGTATCCAATATCAAGGATGTACAGGACAGGCTTTCTCTTCCTATAGTAGGATATATACCTGAAAGCGAGAACTCTCTGGTAGTGCAGGGCAGCAGGGACGTCCTGACGGAGACATTCCGAGCAGTCAGGGCAAATCTCGGCTTCCTGTCCGGAAAGGTCTTCCAGGTAACTTCGTCCATATCCGGAGAAGGCAAGTCGACTGTGGCAGTGAATGTGGCCCTTACACTGGCTTTTGCCGGGAAGAAAGTCCTGTTTATTGAAACTGACTTGAGGAACGGCTTTGACTACAAGATATTCAAAGTCCAGAAAAGCAGCAAGGGACTTGCAACATATCTGAGCGGGAACTATACTCTGGAAGAGGTGCTCCGCCCAGGCCTGATGAATCCTAACCTGGATGTCATATTCAGAGGCACGATGCCTCCTAACCCTAATGAGCTGCTTTCCAGCAAGAAAATGGAGGACCTTATAGCAGATATGAGGGAGAAGTATGATTATGTCATTTGCGACAGCGCCCCGTATGTCATCATATCTGACCCTATTGTGGTGAACAATTATATAGATTCAAATCTGTATGTGGTCAGGTGCGGTGTATCAGACCTCAGATTCCTGGATGAAATCAATTTCGCAAGCGAGAGCAAGCGTCTGAAGAATATATCACTCATACTCAACGGCATCAACCCTAAGAGCAAGCTTTATGGCAAGTATGGCGGCTATGGTTATGGCTATGGTTACGGGTATGGCACGGGAAACAAGGTAGACACTGACAAATAGCTATGTGGCCTTTCAAATCATATGTGAAGTTCACTGAAATGGATTTCAGAACGGATGTCCATTGTCATCTCCTTCCAGGGGTTGACGATGGATTCCGCTCTGTAGAAAGTTCTCTCCAGGCTTTGCGCCTGCTGAAGGAGATGGGGCTTGAGCATTCTTTTCTGACTCCGCACATTTATCCTGAACTCTATCCTGAAAACACTCCAGACCGGATCAGGTCCAGGCATGAGGAAGTGTCCGGACAGTTTTCCGGCACTGGGATTGAATGCCGTGCCGCGGGTGAACATATGGTTTATCAAGGCATTGAGGACAAATTCCAGAAAGGGCAGACCGGAGGCCTGCTGACATTGCCTGGAGACCATATCCTCATAGAAATGTCCTATGCTTTTGAATCGCAGAATATAAGGGAGTTCGTTTTCCATCTGAACGCGGTGGGCCTGCATCCTGTACTGGCGCATCCGGAGAGGTACAGCTATTATTCACGGTCTCTGGTCGAGATCGAATCTATCGTGGATATAGATACAAAGCTGCAGCTCAATCTGCTTTCACTCGGCGGATTCTACGGGAATTCTGCAAAGGTGAAGGCAGAGGCGATTCTGATGGCCGGGCTGTATACATTTGCCGGGACCGACCTTCATTCGGTCTCCCAGATAGAGCAGCTTAAGTCCCTGAAATTCGAGAAAAAGACAGCCAGTGCGCTGGAGCCTCTTTTAGAGAACAATGACAGGCTGTGGGCAGGCGAATTATAATTATCCCTGCCCCAGTATTTTCAACTCATGTTCGGCTTTGATCTTGTCGATGATAGCACATACGACCTCGTACATTTTCCCGCCTTCTGCATAGTCTGCCGGGCAGATGAAGTTCACCCGTTTCTGCCGGAGCAGCTTTTTCGCTATGTTTCTTTTCCGTTCTGACTTGGGATTGTAGACAGCGATGGAATTTCCTCCGAACATCTTCACTATTTTCATGCATGGGACGTCAGTCTCTCCGTCTCCGAAATAAATCATGGCCGGGAAGGGGATTCTTTTATTTTCGTCCAGCTGGCTTTCGTTCACCCGCTTGTTGTCTCTGATGCTCAGGATTCCTTTGTTTATCTTGAACAGGAACTGTGTCTTGGCCGTGTAGTCCACCGCCACTCCAGGCCATTCGGCTTCCCCGTTCTCGTTGTAGAGAAACGAGCATGCGAATATCCTCTTGAATTCTTTCGCGATGGGCGAGCCTTCAATCATTTCAGCCAGGCCGGATGAGTTTATGTAGTGCTCTATCTTCACTCCGTGAGACTTGCCGTAGCTGTTGACGAGTTTGAACCATTCTTTCACGCCATGGAAAAGTTCGATTTCTTCCCCGAATTTCTTGAAATCTTCTTTTCTGAGAGGGATGCCTGCTTTTCTGGCTTCATCGAACATGAGTTTCATATATGCCAGTATGTTGCTGGCATCCTGCCCTTTGGCGATTTCGTCACTCATTTTCCAGAATTCTTCAGGCGTTTTTCCTATAGCTTGTATAAAACCGAACTCCTGCATATTCCCAGGAGACAGCGTCCCGTCAAAATCATACACAAGCGCGACTATCAGTTGTTTTTTCATAAGAAAAAATTGATTTCACTCTTTCCAAAGATAAGAAATAATCTGCAACTATTTCACTGTCTGCGGCATCTATAGTCCGTATTTTTTTGAAAAATGAAAAGAAAGATTGCAGTGACGGCGTTGCTCTCCGCCGCGGTTCTGTCTTCATCGATATGCGGGCGGGCTCAAAGTCACGAAGTGGCCGCGACTGGAAGGAGCGAGGTCTCCCTAATAGGGGGCGAGAGCGATTCTATGAGAATGTCCGGTGGACATTCGAAAGCGAACATAGGGAGGCATGAATTTTCGGCAGGGACAGGCATTGTTCCCGGCAGGTATTCTTTCGGTTATGACCACACCTCTCCGTTTGACCAGTCGTCCTTGCCTGGAGTTTATGAAATGTCGAGGTATTACGAGAGAGAGTATGTTTCGGGTGTATGGTCTTTGGGATATACATACAATTTCACCAGGGTCATTTCGCTTCAGGCCAATCTCTTTTATGAGGCCGGGTGGATCGACAGATACAGCAGGGAGACACGGCTGAAAGTGGCTGAAAGTTTCGACTCCTATCTGTCTGCCATGGCTTCGTTCAGGGTCAACTGGTTCAACAGGCCTGCCGTGAGGATGTATTCATATTTCGGCCTGGGACTGTCGTACAATCATACGTACAATGATCCTATAGAAGGGCTTGGACAGGGCCAGCGGTTCAATGCTGTCAAGGTGGCGTTCCAGTTTACCCCGATCGGGGTCATGTACGGCGGCCGTTTTTTCGGTTTTGCTGAAATCGGGGCAGGGCATTATTTCTGCGGCTTGGCCCTCGGGGCGGGATACAGGTTCTGATTGCCGGAAACCGGCAATAAAAATAATCCATGATAATGTTCAGGATGAAAAGGGTATTAAAATATTTGGCTATGGCATCGCTGGCCTGCGGACTGTGCTCATGCGAGGTGTATTCGGACGAGGATTATATCCAGGAGCCGGGCTATATAGTTGCACAGCGTGTGTACAGGGTGTTCGTCAATGAGATTTTCCAGGCGGCAGAACTGGCAGATTTTTTTCAGCAGTATCAGTTGCTCAGGGGCGACAGGGATGCGGCTGTGAGGCTGGCAGAGGAGTATTTCCGTATCAATTATGCGGAGAACTGGGATGAGAGGCTTTTTTATGAGATGGCAGAAATCCCTGGTTATGGATATGTGTATCTGAATGAAGACGGGACATTCAATGTCAGCCTGTACGGCACTTCATATTCTTCTGGATTTACGGGCAGGGAATATAAAGTTTCTTCAGATGCCGCAGGTCATTTTGCCATCACGTCCGAGACTCCTGAAGACCAGAGTTCGCCGGAGTGGTCGATACAGGCAGAGGCTGCTTGCGGGCAGGAGACTGTCGTTCTGGAAAACAGCAATATAAGTTGCAGGACAGAAGAGTATTCTGTGTCAGCCGTTTCTGTCGAGGGTGCCCCCGTGCAGAAACAGAAAGTGCCGGTGTCAGGCTTCGTATACCAGGCTTCTGCCGGCAGTCTGCATTTCGTTTATGAAGAGCCTGAAGATGAATTCAGGGATGAATTTGACCTGGGTTTCGCTTCTGGATATGTGACGGTGTCGCGCGGGGCGTCTGTCCTGAAATGCGAGCCTCTTGATGAGGTTAATGATAAAACTGTGGATTATGTTATCGAGCAGAGCAATTAGAAAGATTTTTTCGGCGAAGCTTGTCTGGGCGATGCTGGCGCTTCTGCCTGGCTGGATGTCCTGGTCGATGCTGGCAGGAGAGCCAGGGAAAGCCAGGGACATGAGAGAGCCTGCAGAGTTTGATTATGAAGTGAGGCTTGGCTGGGCTGGCATTCCTCTGATGGATGCCGTGATGTTCTATGACGGCTATTCTCCTTTCGCAGTGTATGACGTATCTTGGTATCAGCCGACGTCCATGGAATCTATCTACAGGGGATACCGAGGTCCGGGCTATATGACAGGAATTATTTCTGCTGAGGTGGATTTCAATTTCAAGCGGTGGTTTGCTCTGACTTTGGGGCTGGGATTCAACGGAATGTATCAGGATGTTTATGACACGATGACTGGCCGCAAGGCGGGATGCAACAGGGGTGTGTCTGTATCAGTATTGCCGGAGGCCAGATTCAACTGGCTGAACCGCGGCATGGTCAGGATGTATTCATCTGTCGGGCTGGGAATCGTGCTGGGAGTCCAGCGGAATGTGGATTATGGGAACAGCAATTTTGTTTTGTATCCTGCTGTCCAGTTTACCCCGGCAGGCATTTCAGTAGGACGGAGGGTGTATGGCTTCGCAGAGTGCGGTGTCGGGACTCAGTTTACAGGCGGGATGGCCGGTGTAGGGGTGCGTTTCTGATTTATAGAGCATTCAAAATGGATAAAACGATGGTGAATAGAAAATTATATAATGCCCTGGCTTTTCTGTCCATTTATGTGATGGCGGTGTCATGTCTGGTGGACGGAGGCGGAAAATCTGCCAGGAATGAATACAATATTATACAATATTCAGATAATATCGTAGGTGCGTCATGCATTTTCCAGCCAGTCGCCGCTGTAGCTGTTGCCAGGGATGCAGATGTGTACCTGTCACTGCCTGAAGAAGAGAGAAAAGAATTTGATGTGGCGTCTCTCTTCCCTGAAGGCGGCTTGCTGCATATAGATGACAATTCTGTACGAATTTCCGGACTGGCCGCTGTGTATTCATACGGGACTCGTTTTGACGAGCCGGGCTCGGTATGGAAGGTGAAGATGGAGTCTCCGTATTGGCCGTATTTGAATGCTCCGTATTATTATTCCGGTTCTTACGGTGATTTTTCGCTCAGGTGCATAGGTGGGAACTGCTGGGAAATTGACGCGGAAAATTCCGATTTCGGTTATGGCTTGAATGTCTCAGATGCTTCTGTTATTGTGAAGTACGCAGGAATGGAAGGGGAGAAGGCTGTTTACAATGTGGTCTCTTCCGGCACAGTGGCAGAGGACGGGGGATATCAGGCGGAATTCCGTACGGGAGACGATGGCGTGACAATGCATCATGACAAGGACGCCGTGTCTGGCGGCAATCTGATGTATGACACGTATTCCTTCAGACAATATGGCGGAGGTTTCGAAGTCGTCCTGTCCCAGGACAATGAGATGCTGGATTTCTGCACTGTGACTTACAGCCAGGGCAATGCATATTACAGCACAAGTTTCGACGACTGACTTTTTGTCAGTATTTCTGCCCGGGAATGGAATTTGAGTTGAAAGGGGTCGAGAGTCCGGTCTTTAGAGAAAAGACGATTGAGGACGGTATCGAGCCCCTTTCCCCGTTCCTCGTGTCATTATTGTCCGGACCTGGACACAGAAATAAGTTAAAATTTTTATATATTATGGCTAATAAAGGCAATATTGGTGTAACCACCGAGAATATATTTCCGGTGATCAAGAAATTTTTGTATTCTGATCATGAAATTTTTCTGAGGGAGCTGGTAGCGAACGCTGTGGATGCAACCCAGAAGATGAAGGCTCTGGCGTCTTCCGGCGATTTCAAAGATGAACTCGGGGATCTGTCCATCAGAATCGAACTCGACAGCGACAAGAAAACGCTGAAAATCATCGACCGCGGTATCGGTATGACTGAAGAGGAGGTCGACAAGTATATAAACCAGATAGCCTTTTCCAGCGCGGGAGAATTTCTGGAGAAGTATAAGGACCAGATCAGCAGCATAATAGGGCATTTCGGACTCGGGTTCTATTCTGCTTTCATGGTGGCAGACAAGGTGACTGTCGATACTCTGTCATGGAAGGAAGGTTCTAAAGCTGTCAGGTGGTCATGCAACGGCAGCCCGGAATATGAGATTTCAGACAGCGACAAGACTGACAGGGGCTCTGTTATAACGCTTTACATAGCAGAAGACGAGAAGGAGTTCGCCGAGAAAGGCCGTATACAGACTCTTCTGGACAAATACTGCAAGTTCATGCCTGTGCCTGTGGTTTTCGGCAAGGAGCAGGAGTGGAAGGATGGAAAGTATGTAGATACTGATCGTGACAATGTGGTGAACAAAATCGAGCCTCTGTGGACGAAGAAGCCTTCCGATATCAAGCCCGAGGAGTATATGGAATTCTACAGGGCTTTGTACCCTATGCAGGAAGAGCCTCTGTTCTATATCCATCTGAATGTGGACTATCCTTTCCATCTGACAGGCATCCTGTACTTCCCTAAGATCAAGGACCGCATGGAGCTGACACGCAACAAGATACAGCTTTACTGCAACCAGATGTTCGTGACGGATTCGGTGGAGAATATCGTCCCTGACTTCCTGACTCTGCTTCATGGCGTGATAGATTCGCCGGACATACCTTTGAATGTGTCCAGGAGTTATTTGCAGAGCGATGCCAATGTGAAGAAGATATCCGGTTACATCACTAAGAAGGTGGCTGACAGGCTGGAGGAGATTTTCAAGAACGAGAGGGAGGCTCTGGAGAAGAAATGGGACAACTTGAAGCTCTTCATCGAATACGGCATGCTGTCTGACGAGAAGTTCTGCGAGAGGGCCATGAAGTTCTGTCTGCTGAAGAATACGGACGGCAAGTATTTCAGCATAGACGATTATAAGAAAGCCATAGAAGGCGAGCAGACTGACAAGGACAAGAAGATCGTGTTCCTCTATGCTACTGATGCTGTGGCCCAGTATGCCTATGTGGAGGCGGCTAAAAAGAAGGGCTATGACGTGCTCCTGATGGACTGCCAGCTGGATGCGCATTTCGTGAATCTGCTGGAGACCAAGATAGAAAACAGCCGGTTTGCGCGCGTGGACTCTGACAGCATCGACAACCTGATCCCTAAGGAAGAACGTATCCGTCCTGAACTCAGCGAGCAGGACAAGTCCGATCTGGATGTCATTTTCAAGAGTGTACTTCCTTCGGAGAACAATTATTATGTGACAGCTGAGAATCTGGGTGAAAACGCTTCTCCTATTCTGATCACGCAGTCTGAATTCATGAGAAGGTACAGGGATATGTCATCTCTCGGCGGCGGAATGAACTTCTACAGCGAGATGCCTGAGTCGTACAATATCGCTGTCAATATGCAGAATCCTCTTATCATGAAGATAATGGGGGCCAAAGCAGAGGCTTTCGCCGGGAAGGAGCTTGCCGACCCTGTAAAGAATCTGCCGGAGAACGCTTCCGAAGACCAGAAGAAAGAGGCTCAGGCTCAGAAAGACGAGGCCGTGAACGCCCGCAATGCTGAGCTTAAGGATTTTGCCTCCGGCAATGAGATTCTGAAGCAGGTGACTGACCTGGCCCTGCTGGCCAATGGCATGCTGAAGGGCAAGGACCTGAGCGACTTCATCGCGCGCAGCGAACAAGTGGTGGCTGACGCATATCTGAAATAGTCCTGAGATCAAGATTCGGTATTGATGGTGAGGGTGACCAAAATGGGCTTTTGGTCACCCTCAAACGTCTTTCTTCGAAGTTTAACACTGAACTCACACTCGTCTTTTTTTATTAAATTGCAGGATAATTTATAAATGGTTGTGTATTATGCCGGGATTTGTCAAAAAATTTTTGCTGCCTGTATTGGCGGCTTGTTCTATGTCTCTTCCTGCAATGGGACAGCAGGCTATTTTCAGTGCCGAGGGACTGGCTTCTCCTCAGATTCATGAAGATAATTCCGTGACTTTCAGAATCCATGCGCCGAAAGCTGTCAAAGTGGAGGTCTGCGGTGATTTTCTGTCTTCCGGAAACGGAGGGTGGGGCAGTGCAGAGCTGAGTGAAGGAGAAAATGGTGTATGGAGCTGGACTTCTTCTTCATTGGAGTCAGAATTGTACAGCTATGCTTTTGTGGTGGATGGAATGCGGATGCTGGACCCGTCCAATGTCTTCCTGATGCGTGACGTGCGCTCGTTGATGAATATTTTCATCGTGCCAGGTGAAAAGGGCGATTTATACAGCATAAATGATGTCCTTCATGGCTCTGTATCTAAAGTCTGGTATGAGTCCCAGTCTCTTGGAATGCCGAGGAGGATGACTGTATATACTCCTGCAGGGTATGAAGATGCCGGCAGGCGTTTCCCGGTGCTTTATCTGCTGCATGGCATGGGCGGCGATGAAGATGCCTGGGTGACATTGGGTCGTGCCGTGCAGATACTCGACAATCTGATAGCGGCCGGCAAAGCAAAGCCTATGATTGTAGTCATGCCGAACGGAAATGCAGCGCTCCCGTCTGCTCCAGGGGAGGGGCCTGACGGTCTGTATCAGCCTGTAACAAGGCCGGAAAAGACGATGGAGGGGTCTTTTGAGACTTCTTTTATGGAGATTGTCAATTATGTTGACAGACATTACCGGACTGTGCGCAAGGCGGAAGGACGTGCTGTGGCAGGGCTTTCAATGGGAGGATTCCATTCGTTTCATATCTCAAAGCAGTATCCAGGAACATTCGGCTATGTCGGACTTTTTTCTGCGACAGTGCCTCGCCATGGCGGCGGTGACGGAGTGTATTCAGATTTTGACGAGAAAATTGCCCGCCAGTTTTCAGATGGAGTGGAACTTTATTATATAGCCATCGGGAAGGATGATTTCCTGTATGACGAGAATGTCTGGCTGCGCCAATATCTGGACAGCCATGGATATCCATATGAGTATCATGAATCTGAGGGCGGCCATACATGGCGGAACTGGCGAGTGTATCTGGCAGATTTTCTTCAGAAGCTATTCTGACAGCCCTTTGGTGTTGAAGGTGGCCTGAGTCTTTCAGCGCCACCTTTCTTGATTCTGCAAGTCAGTGGCGGCAGGTCAGTGGCGTATCAGGTTCAGAAATTCGTTCCTGGTGCGTTCGTCTTTCAGAAAAACTCCGGAAAAGGCAGAGGTAGTGGTGACGGCATTTGCTTTCTGCACGCCTCTTATCTGCATGCAGGTATGCGCCGCTTCGATGACCACAGCGACGCCGAGCGGATGAAGAGTCTGCTGGATGCAGTCACGGATCTGCACTGTCAGTCTTTCCTGCACCTGAAGACGGCGTGCATACGTCTCGACCACCCTGGCGATTTTGCTCAGCCCTGTGATGAATCCATCGGGAATGTAGGCGACATGAGCCTTGCCTATGAACGGCATGATATGGTGTTCGCATGTAGAGTACAGCTCGATGTCCTTGACCAGCACCATCTGCTGGTATTCTTCTTTGAAAATGGCGCCTCTGATGATCTCCGCCCCATCCTGCCCATAACCTTGTGTCAGGAATTGCAGGGCTTTGGCCACTCTTTCAGGAGTCTTCACAAGTCCTTCCCTGTCAGGGTTTTCACCCAAAAGTTTCAGGATTTCCCGATAGTGCGACGCTATCTTCTCCGTGACTTTTTCATCGTAGATGTCTTCTTTTATATATGCCATTTTTTCAGTCTTTATCCGTATGGTATGGTAATTGTTTTCCCGTTGCTCAAATTCAGAACGCAAAAATAGCAAAAAGAATTCATCTTAGAGTTTTTTTGTATATATTTGCGTCCGATTCCGGAATTTGCTCCGGCCGAATGTTAAAATATTGAATTTAAATAATTTAAAACTGGATAATTATGTACTGGACACTTGAACTTGCATATAGGCTAGAAGATGCTCCATGGCCAGCTACGAAAGAGGAACTTATCGACTATGCCACACGTTCCGGAGCCCCCCTCGAGGTGGTGGAGAATCTTGAAGAACTCGAAGATGACGGCGAGATCTACGAAAGCATCGAAGACATCTGGCCCGACTACCCGACGAAAGACGACTTTTTCTTTAACGAGGAGGAATATTAATAGCCTTTATTTAGGTTAAACAACTGAATATCAGCGCGATAAACAATAATAATTTGTTTGTCGCGCTGGTGTTTTATAGTCTCAGATGGTGCGGTTTGTTTGTCTAAATTACGGTTTTTTCGCTCAAAATCGGAGTTTGTTTGTCTAAAATACATTACCTTTGTTTCTCCTCGGGAATATTAAAAAAGGAGGAAAAAGCGTATGGGAAGACCAAAAAGACTATATC
>CASEOO010000008.1 GCA_949289565.1 uncultured Bacteroidales bacterium | reverse complement strand
GAATGTCCTGTTCATCGTCTTCCGGCTAGCCGGTATGTATACTCAGGTGGAGTATCATACGTCAGAAGGCCGTATCGATCTTGTCTTGCAGACAAAAGACTATGTCTATGTCATGGAATTCAAACTTGACGGTTCTGCAGAAGAAGCCATGGCACAGATCCGCGACAAGCGCTATGCTCTGCCGTTCGCATCAGACACTCGCAAGGTGTATGAAATCGGCGTGAATTTCAGCAGCAGGACGAGGAATATTGAGAAGTGGATAATAGACAGAAATTACCATTTAGGACATCGGTGACGATGGAACAAAGCGTTTCTGAAAACAACAAGCGAATAGCCAAGAACACCCTGATGCTGTATATTAGGATGTTATTTGTCATGGCGGTATCACTTTATACCTCACGAGTTGTGCTGCAGACTCTGGGGATAGAGGACTATGGAATCTTCAATGTCGTAGGAGGCATCATCACGATGTTTACCTTTATCAATGGTGCCATGATATCTTCGACCCAGCGCTATCTGAATTTTGAGTTAGTGAAAGAAAATGAAGTAGCACTAAGAAGCGTATTCAATACATCACTCCAGATACATGCCCTCATAGCACTTGCGATAATAATTCTTGGCGAAACTATAGGACTATGGTTTCTGATGGAAAAACTCGTGATACCAGAGTCGCGGATGACGGCAGCTCATTGGGTTTATCAATGTTCTATCCTCTCATGTGCTGTCAATATAATGTCAACTCCATATAATGCTGATATAATAGCACATGAAAAAATGTCGGTATTCGCATATATTTCGATAATTGAAGTAGTTCTTAAACTAGCAATTGTTTATTTGCTGGTCGTCTCACCTTATGACAAACTGATTGTTTATGGAATCCTGACTTTGCTTGTACAGTTGCTGATACGCTATATCTATTCCCGTTATTGTCACAGACACTTTAAAGAAGTCTATTTCCAGTTTAAGATAGACAAGCCACTGTTCAAAGAGATGTCAGGATTTGCAGGTTGGAGTTTTTTGGGGAATCTTGCAGGCATTCTTTATACACAAGGATTGAACTTAATGCTTAATATGTTTTTCGGCCCTGTAGTGAATGCTGCGAGAGGCATTGCCGTACAGGTGCAAAGCTCTGTACAGCAATTTGTCAACGGCTTCCAGACAGCTCTCAATCCGCAGATAACAAAAAACTACGCTTCCGGCAGTCTGAGTCAGATGCACAGTCTGATGTTCAGAAGCGCGAGGTTTTCATTTCTGCTTTTGTTTTTCATTTCTCTGCCCGTACTTTTGGAGACCGACTTCCTTCTTACTATGTGGCTGAAGACCGTACCTGAGAATGCATCCACTTTTACACAGATCATGCTGTGCATCTCACTTATCTATACTACAGCAAACCCTTGTGTGATAGCCAATCAGGCGACAGGAAAGGTGAAAATCTATCAGATAGTGGTTGGCGGTATACTACTTACTATCGTGCCTATATCATATCTTGTGCTGAAGCTAGGAGCTCCGGCATACTCTGTTTTCATAGTTCACTTTTGTGTCGAGTCGGTTGCTCAGTTTTCGCGTATGTATATGCTTAGAAAACTTATAGATCTTCCTATGGGGGGATATTTGAAGAATATCTATATTCCGATTTTAGCAACAGCAACGGTTGCCGTTATTGTGCCGATAATAGTTCAATCTCAGATGGAACAAGGATTGTTTAGGTTTATTGTCGTCGGTATAACTTGCGTAATTTCAGTCGGATTGTCGGCATTTGCAATAGGCCTTACAAAATCGGAGAAAGACTTCTTTATAGATAAAGGACTTAGAATGCTCAAAATAAGAAAATGATAAATATAATAGATAAACAGAACTGCGACGGATGTAGCGAGTGTGCATCTGTCTGTCTGAGACAAAGTATATGATTCTCAAAGGTAAAGCGAATAGACATATAAAATTTTTTAACTGCTAATTATCATTATTTAGTGATTTTTAATAAATTAGGATGAATTGGTGTAATGTTAGAAATAAAATACTTGATAAATTGAATATTATCACTTTCTTCCAGGAATTGTTTAATAAGCAAGGGAAGATATATGTTTATTATGCCATTCCACGATGGACAAAAAAATTTAATTGGGGAGATGATATAAATCAAGTGTTAATAAACATAATTTCCACTAAGAAAGTTATTCCTTATCAATTCTGTTGGCTTAAGCATAAATTTTACATGTGTATTGGAAGTATTATTCAATGGAATCCGTATCCTAATGCAATAATATGGGGTAGTGGTTTATTATATCCGACTAATCATATAAAGCCCCCCAAAAAAGTCTTAGCTGTACGAGGTCCGTTAACTAGAAAGTGTTTGTTGGACAACGGGATTTCATGTCCTCCTGTGTATGGAGATCCTGTCCTTCTTTTTCCTAGATATTATTATCCAATAATTGAAAAAAAATACAAATTTGGCCTAATATGCCATGAATCGGAAATTCATAGAATTAATATATCGCAAAAAGAAAGTCCCAATTGCTTTTTTATTGATATCAAAAATTATTCAACGTGGCATAGTTTCATAGACCAAATTCTGTCATGTGAAATGATACTGTCAAGTTCCCTTCACGGCATTATCGTGGCAGATGCATATGGTGTGCCCAATTTGTGGTGTAAGTTCACCGATTATGAAGCACCTAGTAATTGGTTTAAGTTTAAAGATTACTATTTATCTGTAGGAAAAACAATAGATAATCCTATTAATATACACAATAAAGATTTGGATGAGATAGAAAAAATTATACATGATGAATGGAGAAAGCCGATAATTGATTTGGACATACTCCTTAAAGTTTGTCCTTTTAATAAATAAGAGAGATAGTATCTCGTTTACAAATTTGTATAGATATGTTGAAAGTGTTGTGGCTTTGCAATTGTCAATTTACTGACGATAAAATAAAAACTACTGGATCTTGGTTACAGCCATTAGCTCGTATGTTGCAAGAGTCTAATAAAGTAACTCTTTATAATGTTACTATAGGGAAAGTTAAGTCGGTTCAACATAATACTTATTATGGTATCGAACAATGGATAATTCCACATCCTAAAACTACTGGATATGGTCAAATCCCTTCGCGAGAATTTTGTGAGACATTGTCAGACATAGAGAAAAATGTCGCTCCTGACATGGTTCATGTATGGGGGTCGGAAAATGTATGGGTTTCTGCCTATGCACAAGGGGCAATTAAATCGAGAGCATTTGTTGATATTCAAGGCATACTTTCATCATCATATTATTATTATTATGGTGGATTGGATTTTAAGGATATCCTTAAGTGCATTAATTTGAAAGAAATTTTAATGCCGTCAAGAACGCTATTTTATAAAAAGAAAATATTCAAATTAAGAGGGAAAATTGAAAGTGAGTGTCTAAAAAAATTTAGGATTATATCATACCAATCAGAATGGGTAAAAAATCATGTTTCATATATTAATCCTAACGCAAAATTTATTCTAACAAGGATTATGTTACGTGATAGTTTTTATGAAGCTGAGCCATGGAAATATAAAAGTAATGCAGTGTCGCCAACTGTTTTTACATCTGCTTCTGGTGCTATTCCATATAAAGGAATTCACGTTTTATTTAATAGCATAAAACTTTTAAAACGAGATTATCCTAATATCAAACTTAAAATCGCTGGAAATATGAAAATAGGTGGAAAGTTGATTGATGGATATTCACTTTACCTTGAAAGAAAAATTAAAGAGCTAGATATTAAAGATAATGTTGTTTTTTTAGGATCGCTTAACGAGACGGAACTGGTAAAAGAATTGCAGAACTCTAACTGTTGTGTAATTCCTTCATTTGTAGAAACCTATTGTTTGGCTTTTGCTGAGTCAATGATGGTAGGCGTCCCAACTATTGCTTCATTTACTGGAGCAATGCCTGAATTAGCAAAACATGATGAGGAGTGTCTTTTTTACAATCCGATAGATTTTCAAACTTGTGCCAGTTATATAAAACGATTAATTGAGGATAAGGCCTTTGCTGAATATATTTCTGCAAACGGGCGTGAGAAAAGACAGAAAGAAAATAATAGAGAATTAGTCTTGCAGACACAATTAAGCAATTACGCACAAATATTAGAAATGTGAAAATCATATTCTAATTAAAGAAATAATTTAATACCAATTAGTAAGAAATATGTCAAGCGATTTAGATACTTTTCGAATCAATCTAAATGAACCAGAAGCTTCCAATGCAACTAAAATAGATTATTTCATCACTATTCTTATTGTTTGCATAAGTGGTAACCCGATTATTGTAAACTCGATGACGTGGTATGGTGTAGTCGCGGCATTCATAATGATAATAATTTGTTTAATATCGTGGCGCTCACTTATTAATGTATCATTTATAAAATGGTTGCTTTTATTTGTAACTCTTTTCGCATTGCAAGGAATAGTGTTGTCAGATGTGTCAATTCCGGCAGAAATTAATTTTATTGCTAAGCTATATGCAATATTTTTGGCAGTTTCATTTTTAGGAACAAAATTCCGAAGTACATATTTTAATGTTATGTACTATATTTCTGCAATCAGTCTGATTTGTTTCGCTTTTAATTACTTGGGAATTTATATCGGTGTTGAATTTGAAAGGTATCGGACCATTTTTGTCTATAATAGTTTAATTCCGTTGGAGAACGAGCAGTTGTTTCGAAATTCTGGTATGTTTTGGGAACCTGGAGCATTCCAAGGATATATAATGCTAGCATTTTTATTTTATATAAATGATTATAAAGAATTATGGGAAAAGTATAGACGCAAATGTATAATTCTGACATTAGCATTATTAACAACCTTCAGTACGACCGGATATATTGTATATGCACTATATGTTGCATACATTATTTTCTCAAGCCAGATTAACTATTGTATCAAGAGTGTTGTTGCATGTATTATGTTTGTTTGTTGTGCACTCGCATATTATAACGTTGACTTTTTAGGGAATAAAATTGAAGAACAATATCACGATGCAATGAACCTAGACAGTAATGAAGCATCTTGGAGTCGAATGGGGGCGATGAAAATTGATTTACAGCATATTTCCCGTCATCCTATAGTTGGAAATGGTTTTGTAATGACTTCCCGCTATGGAAAGTTAGGTGCAGAAATGGCAGGGGCTGGCAATGGATTTACGGGAGCTATAAATATATTAGGAATTCCGTGCATTGTAATCTATTTTTGTTCAATATATAGATCTTTGAATTTTAACAAAAAACAAAAATCTATTTACATATTGTTAATAATAATTTTATTGAATGGTGAATTCTTTTTAAATTATCCGCTTTTTTGGGGGCTTCCATTTATTAAAATACCTAGTAATAGGTTAAGATTGGTGTGAAAACTCCATGCCCAATATATAAGTTTAAGAAATTTTTCCTAAAAGTATGTCTGAAAGCATATTTAATAAATAAAGATGAACATAGCAGTTTTAATAACAGTATTCAATCGTAAGCAAAATACTCTTGAATGCTTAGACAGTCTATTTAGTCAAAATTTGTCTGAATCCAATAATATTGAAGTCTACCTCACAGATGATGGTTGCACTGATGGTACTCCCGACGCTGTGAGATTACAATATCCCTCTGTTCATATAATTCATGGTGATGGCACTCTGTTCTGGAATCGTGGGATGTATGAAGCTTGGTGTGAAGCAGAAAAAACTCAGCACGATTATTATCTGTGGTTAAATGATGATACTACACTTTTTGATAATGCCATAAATCATTTGTTAAAGCTTTCTAAAGAAAAAGACGATAAAGCCATCATTATTGGAACTACCCTTAATTCAGAGAAAAATCAAATAACTTATGGAGGGTTTGATCAACATGGACACTTAATAACAGATATAAAGGGAATGACAGAATGTTATACATGGAATGGGAATATCGTGCTGATTCCTCAATATGTTTATAACCGCATCGGGAAAAATGATCCAATATTTCATCACGCTATTGGTGATACTGATTATGGGTTACGAGCAAGAAAAGCAGGAATTATTTCTTTTTTGTCAGATGTACCATGTGGAATTTGTAACTTGCATCTTTCGGTACCCAAATGGAAAGATCCTGCAGTTCCTTTGTTAAAACGTTTTCAATATTTGTATATGCCTGGTGGTAATGGGAGTAATCCTATCCAATTCTTTATCTTTAAGCGTAGACATTATGGATTAATAAGTGCAATAGGAACGTTTATTTCTAATCATTTACACACATTAGTGCCACGTCTTTGGAAATAATTGCATATGCTGAAGAAGATATTAAAAAAGTGGGATTGGCTTTTGCCAGTGGTCTCATATATTTATAATCTGCCTATAATCTTTTGGGTCTTAATGAACAGGAGAGTTGCGCTGAATATTAAAGGTGCTTTTTTGCAACATTGTCAACTTAAGCTTCGGGGGGGGGTAGGAAATGTTATTAATGTAGGAGAAAAAGGCAGGCTACGTAATTGTGTAATTTATATTTCAGGTAACAACAACGTACTTCGAATAGGTGGAGGGCACACTATTATCGCTAATACAACTTTTTGGTTGCAAGGAGACAATTGTGTTATAGATATCGGTGACGATTTCACAATGGAAGGCGGGGGAATTTCAGTTACTGAGAATGGTAAAATTTTTATTGGCAGAGATTGCATGTTTTCCTTTGGTATAGATATTCGCAATGGCGATAGTCATTCTATTCTAAATCAGCAAGGTAACCGCATTAACTATGCCAAAGATATTGTTATAAAAGATCATGTGTGGTTGTGTGCAAATGTTACAGTTTTAAAAGGTATTTATATCGAGTCTCATTCGATTATAGGGACGAGAAGTGTGGTGACTAAATCATGCCCAAATTCCCATAGTACATACGCAGGTATTCCTGCATGCTTCATTAGATCAGGAATTGATTGGAATAGAAAACTTATATATTGATTTAATCTAAATGTCTCGTTTACTAGTTTTCCATAGGACAATTGCGCCGTACAGGATAGATTTTTTCAACGATCTGTCGCGAGTGTTCGAAACACGTATTTGTCTGCAATATAAGAATCTGTTAAGCCAAAAGTTTGATTACCAGAAAATTGCGGACTGTTTTACTTTCACTCCTATTTATCTGAAAGAGTTGTTTCGTGTACGTCGGCGCGTCATTAATCGTGGATATTGGTCGCAACTTGATGAATTTCAGCCTGATATTGTGATGGTGAGTGAATTCGGATTTGATTGTCTCCTGGTTTTGCTCCATCGCTTTTTTAAAAGACGTAAATATAGGGTAGTGTCTGTTTGTGATGACAGTTATAATATGGTTGCGGAGCATAATGATTTTTCACGCATACATAGTTTGATGCGATCTTTGATTGCACCAAGGCTTGATGAACTTATATTAGTGGAGCCCAAGGTGACGGAATGGTATAGGAAGTATTATGGCAAGGGATTTTTTTTCCCTATAATAAAAAACGATGTATCAGCTCGAGATGTCTATGCTCGCCTGCTTCCTGAAGCTCGTAAAACAGCAGAGGCATATAAATTATTAGGTCAAAAAATTGTTCTGTTTGTGGGGCGGTTAGTCGCATTGAAAAATGTAGGTATATTGATTCAAGCGTTTGCCCGTTGCCGTAACGAAGCTTGTTTAGTTATTGTAGGAGATGGACCAGAACGTGCATCATTAGAAACCTTGGCCAAAAATGAAGGTGTTCATGTGCTTTTTACAGGGCGATTGGAAGGAGACGATCTTTTACAATGGTATAACATTGCCAGTGTTTTCTGCCTTCCTAGTTATCAAGAAGCTTTCGGTGCAGTAACTAACGAAGCATTGCTGGCGGGATGCATAGGGGTTATATCTTCGAATGCTGGCTCACAATGCCTTATCTATGAAGGGAAAAACGGATATACATTTTCTCCATTTGATGCAGGAGATCTTACGAAGAAACTTGATTTGGCTCTTACGCGTTGCGCACCTTCCTCATTCGAAACGTTACGTTCCTCCCAAATGCTCATTCAGTACGATGAGAAAATGAAAGAATTAGTACATCTTCTGCACAAACTTTGATTTCGATGAAAATAAAGACTCTGACTACATACGACGTGTATAATTATGGAGCGGCATTACAAGCATATGCTTTGATGACCTATTTATCTAATTTAGGCAATGACGTTGAGATAATCAATTATCAGCCAGATTATTTAACTCGGAAATATGATTATAAATGGGTAAATCCAGAATCGGCTATGAGTCGATATGCGGTAACCCGCGTTCTTTATCGAATACTGAAATTCCTGCAACGACAGACCACAATAGGGCGCAAACGGGCTTTTGATCAATTTACCAGAGACTGCCTGCGAACGACTCAATGTCGTTATAGTTCTTTCGATGAACTGAGTGCCAATCCGCCTGAGTCAGACCTATACATTGCAGGAAGTGACCAAATCTGGAACGTATTTTATGAGGCGGGACGTGACCCTGCTTTCTACCTGGAATTTGTGCAACAAGGCAAACGAGCCTCGTATGCCGCCAGTTTCTCCTATCTAGATATAGACGAAGCCAATATGAAGCGTATCAGTAACTCATTGCACAAATTCACAGCCATTTCCGTGCGAGAGCATCATGGACTTGAACTCCTGTCACAAATGGGGCTTAAAGGCACATGGGTATTAGACCCTGTATTCTTGCTTCCGGTAGATGAGTGGGAACGCTTGGCAAACATCAAGATTCCGTCCGACAAATATCTGCTAGTGTATGACTTTGAACGTAATTCAGCTTTACAAGATTTCGCACGCACTTATGCCCAAAGGAGAGGGTTGAAAATCTACTCCATCAACGACACCTATCCTTTGCCTTACGCTGACAGGAATTTTAGCAGTGCTGGACCTCGCGAATTTGTTGGATTAATCCGCCATTGTGCGGCTTTCGTATCCAATTCTTTTCATGGCACAGCGTTTTCCATACTTTTCCATAAACCGGTATTTGTATTCAACCGCCGCCGCCATAAGGTAAACTCACGTATGGAGAGCCTGTTGGGGCTATTTGAATTAGACGATTGTCTGATTAAATCTCCGGCAAGTGCGGAAAAAGCTATGGAAAGGATATTTGATTATGATAAGATTGAAAGCATCAAAAAGCGGGAATTAGTACGTTCCATGGATTTTTTAAGAAAGTTGTTGGCATGAATATATCGACTGTGAGGCATTGTGTAGGTTGCATGGCATGTGCTGACCGATGTCCTAAATCTTGTATTCATATATGCGAAGATGTACTGGGACATCGTTACCCTACGGTTAATGCCGCTCTATGTATCGACTGCGGGGTATGCCTGAAAGTCTGCCCTGCTGAAAATCCACCTTTATTGCACGAAGCTCAAAAAGTGGTGGCTGCATGGCGCACAGACGAGAAATTGCGTACATTGAGTTCTTCAGGAGGTATAGCATCTGCTTTAGCAGAAGAGATGATAGTACATGGCGGCACTGTTTATGGTTGTGCTTTCGTTCCACCATTTTCATTCCGGCATATTCGTTCTACGACAAAAGAAGACTTGAATGCATTGCGTGGATCAAAATATGTACAGAGTGATACGAATGGAATATATCATCAAATCCATGACGACTTAAAGAATGGACGTGAAGTTCTCTTTATCGGCACACCTTGCCAGGCTGCAGCCGTTCGAAATTATTTTCATGAACACGAGAACCTTTTTGTAATTGATCTCGTATGCCATGGCGTGCCATCGCAGCGATTATTGCGTGAAAGTTTACCCAAAAATTTCATGTCATTGCGAGCTGACCACGTGTTTTTTCGAGCAAGTACGAAATACCATTTTTGGGCTCAAAGGGGAATTTCTACTGTTTTTAGCCGTCCTCTTAGCAGAGATCTCTACATGAAAGGTTTTTTTACCGCACTCTATTTTCGAGAGAGTTGTTATTCATGCCAATTCGCACGTACAGCACGTGTGGGTGATTTGACTTTAGGAGACTTCTGGGGGGTCGATTTATCTGAAATTCCAGCAGAAGAAAGCAACGGTATTTCGCTCTGTATGATCAATACGGAAGCAGGGGCGGAGTTATTGCATAGAATATCAAAAAACATTAAACAATTCGAGCGGCCAATAGCTGAAGCAGTTGCGGGCAACAGACCATTGACACATTCTATGTCTATAACTTTTCGGTCTCGCTTGTTTCGATGGCTATACCCGAAGCTGGGTTTTCATTGGAGTGTAGTCTGCTCAATACCTGAAGTTATTTTGAAAAACTGGCTGCTTGGATTTATGAAAAGAAACAATACGCAAAATATATGACTTTACACCTTTTAATCCGAAGATTTCTTTTTGCCTGCCGTGAGCTAGTGCTCCTACGTAAGGCAACTGGGGAAAAAGCGCAGACTATTATTTCAGAGTTGTTGTGTTCTTCCGAACCATGTATGATTGGTCGCTTTGGCAGCGTTGAAATACAGGCTACTATTAACGGTATTTTACCCCCCCCATTAATATGATTTTAAAGAAAAGGACTTATGGCAATTTGATCAATAATGCCGGATTTTTTCCTGTGGACAGGGAGCACGTACAACGGTTTGCTAGCCTCATGCTGCATTGTATGGATGAATGCGATTGTCTAGCGAGCTGGCGCATTGAAGAAGTTTTCTTTTTGAAACATTTGAAGTGTGCAAAACGTATCTCTCTTGATGCATTAGGGCCTGTAAATGAAAGGAACTATTACAATTGGTACAAAACATTGCAAGGGAAAAAGGTTTTGGTAATAAGCCCATTTGCAGAACTCATTGAAGAGCAATATCATCGCAATCGTACACGTATTTGGGAAAATCCGAATATATTGCCGGAATATACAAAACTAGAACTATTAAGGCTGTGAATAGTGTAGGTGGGCAGTGCAATTTTTCTTCATGGTTTGAAGCTTTGGATTACATGAAAAAACAAATCGATGAAAAAGACTTTGATATTGCTATTTTGGGTTGCGGAGCATATGGTTTTCCGTTGGCGGCATACATTAAAAGCATAGGGAAAAAAGCTGTCCATGTGGGAGGAGCAACGCAACTTATATTCGGAATTAAAGGTAAGCGTTGGGAAGGGGCTGCATTTATTAACGAATATTGGGTTTCTCCAAGGCTGGAAGATCGCCCCAAAGGTTTTGAAAAAATTGAAGGAGGATGCTATTGGTAAACTTTTGCTGAATTGTAAACAATGAAAAAAAGAATTCTTTTTGTAGTGCCATTGCCTCCACCGGTGCATGGGTCCGCTATGATGTGTCAATATATAAAAGATAGTTGTATAATTAATGATGCGTCTATATGTGACTACATCAATCTATCTACTTCGCGTCGGATGGATGAGATTGGCAAGTGGTCCATAAAAAAAATATTTCGTTTTATCGGCAGTTACTTTGCTGTATTGTTTAAGTTGCTCACTCATCATTATGATGTATGTTATTTGGCTATTACCTGTCATGGAATGGGATTTTTGAAAGATGCTCCGTATGTGTTACTTTGCAAGGTATTTGGTTGCAAGGTGATTATTCATCAACATAACAAAGGAATGGCTAATGATGTTAACCGGTGGCCTTATAGCTGGCTTTTTCCTTTGATATATAAAAATACGACTGTTATCCTGCTTTCGTGGAAGTTGTACCCAGATATAGAGGCTGTTGTAACACGAGAGCAAGTGGTTATTTGTCCAAATGGGATTTCGGATATTGATTTTGTGCCACAAAAGCATTGTAACAACATACCCAATCTGTTGTTCTTGTCTAATTTAATCGAAAGTAAAGGTGTCTTTGATCTACTTGATGCTTTGAAGATACTGAATGAAAAAGGGTATACGTTTGTCTGCAATTTTGTAGGCGGCGAAACGAAGGAAATTGACGTTCATCGTTTCCAAGCGGAAGTGCATATGCGGAAATTGGATGGACTAGTTTTTTATCTTGGAAGCAAATATGGACAAGAGAAATATGATATCTTCAGTAAAAGTGATGTATTGATCTCTCCCACCTATAATGATTGTTTTCCTCTTGTATTATTGGAAGCAATGCGTCAGGAACTAGCAGTAATTACGACAGACGAAGGTGCTACTACAGACATTGTCTCTGATGGAATAACAGGGTTGATAGCAAAAAAACGATGTCCTGAAGACATAGCAGTTAAAATCAGTTTACTTTTGAGTAATCCCGAAAAAATGATTGAAATGGGGCATGAGGGACGTAAGCGGTTTTTGGAAAGTTTCACTATTGAGAATTATGAAAAACGAATGAGTGAGATTGTAAATAACGAATTCATTAATTGATGCTCCTTCTAAGCTTTTTATATTTTATCTATGGAAACCTATTTTAATATCCGATATGAATTCGTTAAGAAAAATGTACACGAATTTATCGATAGACAATTGCTGAGTGGAAGAGCTGGTTACATTTGTGTTGCTGATGGGGTAATATTGAATATTGCAAACCGCAATCCTGATTATTTGAAGGTTATAAATGGAAGCATCTTCTCTATATGCGATAGCAGCTATGTCCCTATTTACTTGAAATGGATTTACGGCATTAAAAGAGAACAGTATTGTGGCAGCCAGATTTTCATGAATATTATTCAAATGAAAAAATATAGAATGTTTTTCTTGGGGACATCTATCGAGACATTGACTGCTCTAAAAGAGAATTTAGTAAAGTTAGATAACAATATAGCTGATATGCAATTTTGTGAATTGCCTTTTTGCAAAGTAGATCAGTTTAATTATAGAGAGATTGCGAATATGGTGAATGCCGATGGTCCAGATATTATATGGGTGGCGCTTGGTGCACCTAAGCAGGAAATTTTTATGAGCAACTTGAGGCCTTATTTGCGCAGGGGAGTAATGATCGCTGTTGGAGCGGTGTTTAAATTTTATAGTGGGTTGGAAGAAAAACGTGCACCTAAATGGCTTATAAGTCATCATATGGAATTTATATATCGCATATTTAGCGAACCCAAAAAACAATTTAAACGTTGCTTTTGGATAATAATAACACTTCCAGGTCTCTTGTTGCGTGAGTGGAAGAAAAAGTGTAAAATGAAATATATTAATAAAGTGTAATTATGAAAGTTGCTCTTATCACCGGAATTACAGGTCAAGACGGTTCATTTCTGGCTGAATTCCTTCTGGGGAAAGGTTATGATGTGCATGGCACTATCCGCCGGTCTTCTGTAGATTACCGTGAAAGGATCGCCCATTTGGAGGGGCTTCCTCATTTTCATCTTCATTATGCGGACCTTGGGGATTCCATGAGTATGATTCAGGTAGTCAGCAAGGTGCGCCCCGACGAGATTTATAATCTGGCGGCGCAGAGCCATGTACAGGTCAGCTTTGATTCTCCTGAATTTACAGCTGATGTTGATGCTACTGGCGTGCTGCGTGTATTGGAAGCAGTCCGACTTTGCGGGTTGGCGTCGACTTGCAGAATATATCAGGCTTCCACTTCGGAATTGTACGGAAAGGTGGAGGAAGTGCCTCAGAATGAGAATACTCCGTTCCATCCGTACAGTCCTTATGCAGTGGCTAAACTTTACGGGTACTGGATAGTCAAGGAGTATCGCGAAGCATATAATATGTTTTGCTGTTCAGGTATTCTGTTCAATCATGAGAGCGAACGGAGAGGGGAGACGTTTGTGACTCGGAAAATCACCCTTGCGGCAGCGCGCATTGCCCAGGGCAAGCAGGATAAACTTTATCTGGGGAATCTTTCTTCTTTAAGGGACTGGGGGTATGCGAAGGATTATGTGGAGTGTATGTGGCTGATTCTCCAGCATGAAACGCCTGAGGATTTCGTGATAGCGACTGGGGTGCAGCATTCTGTAAGAGAGTTTTGTTATTTGGCGTTTAAGTATGTCGGTATAGAGTTGGAGTTTGTAGGGGGGGGGTGCTGATGAGAAGGGTATTGATAAGGCTACTGGACGTGTTCTGGTGGAGGTTTCTCCTGATTTTTACCGGCCTACGGATGTGGTGAATCTGTGGGGGGATCCGACTAAGGCTAAAGCTGAGCTAGGCTGGAATCCAGCTAAGACTACGTTCGAGCAGCTGGTAAAGATAATGGTAGATGCCGATATGGAGAAGGTAGCTGTTGAGAGGGCCGGGGAAAATATCCGGACGAACCTGGCAGAATATCTGGAGAAGGGAATTGTAAAATAGAGTGGTATGTTGGATAGGAGTGCTAAAATATATGTTGCAGGCCATCATGGTCTGGTGGGGTCTGCCATATGGAATAATCTTTTAAGCCGCGGTTATAGTAATCTGGTAGGACGAAGCCATAAGGAGCTGGATTTGCTTGACGGGGGCAAAGTGCGTGAATTTTTTGATCAAGAACGTCCAGATGCAGTGGTGCTGGCTGCCGCTCATGTTGGAGGCATCATGGCGAATTTGCAGTATAGAGCTGATTTTATCTGGCAGAATCTCCAGATTCAGCAGAATGTGATAGGGGAGAGTTTCAGGCATGGGGTGAAAAAATTGCTTTTTCTAGGAAGTACGTGCATTTATCCTCGTGAGGCTCCTCAGCCTATGACGGAGGATTCGCTCCTGACTTCGTCTCTGGAGTATACGAATGAGCCGTATGCTATAGCTAAAATCGCTGGATTGAAAATGTGCGAGAGTTTCAATATCCAGTATGGTACAAATTATATCGCGGTGATGCCGACTAATTTGTATGGCCCTAATGACAATTTCCATTTGGAGAACAGTCATGTGCTTCCTGCAATGATTCGCAAGATTCATCTGGCGAAGTGTCTGTATGAGGGGGACTGGTCTGCTGTCAGGAAAGATATCGGTTTGCGACCTGTAAGTATTGTGGCCAATGGTCAGAAAGTGATTGTGAATAGTGAGTCTTCCGAAGAAGATATTTTAAAGGTTCTTTATGGATACGGAATTACCGCTGGAGCGGTGACATTGTGGGGGACGGGAAAGCCTATGAGGGAATTTCTGTGGAGCGAAGAAATGGCGGATGCTTCTGTCCATGTGTTGCTGAATGTAGATTTCAAGGATACATATGATGCGACGGTAAAGAATGCTGATGGTATCACGGAGATCCGGAATTGCCACATTAATGTAGGAACAGGAAAAGAGCTGAGCATTAAGGAGGTCGCTGAAAAGATAGTTGAAGAGATTGGGTATAAAGGTGAGCTCCATTGGGATCATTCAAAACCGGATGGCACGCTTCGGAAGCTTACTGATGTGTCCAAGCTTCATAATCTGGGATGGCATCACAAAGTCGAGATTGACGAAGGCATTCATCGTTTGTATGAATGGTATCTTCAGGGCATCTGTATAAATCATCAGACAGTTTAATTGAATATTTCAGACATTGGCAGCCGGGGAAACCCGGCTGTCTTGATTGAAAAGGTATAGTGAAGCATTTTATTTTTTTGCGAAATAATACGATTTATACTGCACCTCCTGTATGTTTATTAATAGATTCCTATATGCTCTATTAGACGATTAAAAAACATATGTAGTGGCAAAGTGTTTTGTGTATGAATAAATATTCAGAATTATTACTATCTTTGAAATAGCATATGCATGAAAGTATGTCGGTAGTTTCAAATATGAAATCGGATCGTCTTAAAAGCTATTCTTCTGCTTTTTCCAGGCAGGTATTTGTCGATATTCTTAGATATAATGATTTCCGACATATAGATTGGCTGTTTGACAAGTATGACAGGCGAGATAGTGCTGTCGAGTCGTATGGCGAGTATTTTGAGTATATTTATGATGAATTGACAGATAATTATCGATGTGAGTATGTATATAAAAACGAGTTGATCGGCAAGGTTCTGTTAAGGTTTATGAATCGGCATGCGATGACGAAAATTGTGGCTTTCAATGAGTTCAGAGTTGGTAATTCTATTGCAGATTTAGTGTTGTTTAATGGAGAATCCAGAGCTTATGAGATAAAATCTGACCTTGACTCTCCAAAGCGGTTATCAAAGCAGCTTTATGATTACAAAAAGATATTTGATAGATGTTATGTGGTTATACCAGAGACGAAATGCAGTCATTATCTGGAAATGACAGATGAGGAAACAGGCATTATTGTCTTGTATAAGAAGAGAGATCAAAATATTGCTCTGAAGGAAATGAGGCCTGCGATAAAAAATCCACATATTGATGTCGGGCTGATGATGAAATGTCTTCATACTAATGAATATGAGCGTATCATATCAAATAGATTCGGAAAATTGCCGGACGTGCCTGGTTATATGATGTATAATGCGTGTCAGGAGTTGATGAAAACGATTCCGGAATCTGAATTGAAGCGTTTTTTCAGGGAGGCTGTAAAATCAAGAACAAACAATTTTGTTCGTCTATGCCAGTTGCCATATGAATTGAGACAGATATGTCTTAGTCTCGGATTGAAAGAACGGGATGTGGACATTCTGATTTCACGAATGAACAACAAAATAAACTGATAGCTATGTATTATCCGTATTTGAGGGGAAAGCAGTTTGAATTGAAGGCTTTGAGGGAGTTTGCTGCGGAAAATTGTCAGGAAGGAAGAATTATTCCTATAATAGAACCTGTAAATAAGTCGATATCTGCTATGGAAGCGGCTGTCGGGCAGTTTGTCGAGAATAATTTCAAATTCGCGATGGTATTGAATCCTGCAGATGGCGATTTTAGATATCCGGAGGTGCGGTTCGAGTTGCCGGAGAATCCTTTGATGTCTGGAAATATTGAAGCTTGGATTCCGGCATACTTGTATTATGGGGATCCGGTAAGATTGAATACACAGATTGCTGAAAGTGTATATGATAATGTAATGATAATTTTCAGGAAGTGTGTAGATGTTGATAATGAAGATGTTATGACATTGCTGTCAAACTCGAAAGTCCGCTGGATAGTCAATGATTTCGGCAATATGGTGATGCGAAGGACGAAACATGCTTTATTGGAAATTGGGAAGGAGGTAATTGTTCTTGAAGATTGCTTCAAAACGAGAAAACGTAATACAGACTATTCTGACAGTGTAGATGAGCCGTTTTCTGAGATGTTCTACTATTACAGAGATGAAGAGTTTTCCGGATTTTCTGATTATACGGCATTATCAAGTGAATTTATAGATGGTGGGATGCTTCCATATGCTATCGCTATCCATCTTACTTATGAGCGTGCAGAGGATCAAATATATATTCATCATTTTGTATCTGATACAAATTATGATCAGTCCAATGTGAGACTGAAATTTGCTGAAGCAACACGGAAAATAGAACCATTTTTCAGGGATAAAGCAAGAACATCTGCGGTGAGTGAATTGATAGACAGAGCAGATGCTTCTGACGGCTATCCAGGACTTGGATATTTGAAAAAACTATCAGTGAAAAATCATCTGGAACTTGTGTCAAGGATAATGAGATAGATTATGTGGGTTTGTAAAGAGTGTTTTGCAGATGAGGAGTTGAGACAGTTTGTTGATGAATCGTCTGATGAGGGTGTCTGCGATGTGTGCAGAACACGTGGGATTATCGTAGAATTGGCTGAAATAAGAGATTTCCTTGATTTAGTACTCCGTCTTTTCAGAATAGACGTTAATGGTGGGAAAACTATCGCGGAATATTTGACTGACGAATGGAAAATATTCTCAGACAGAATGGTTTCCATGACTATTCTTGAAGAGATATTGAAGTCGGCTTCTTATGGTTTTGGAATTTATGACAGCGTTGTGTATACTGATGATATTCAGGATCGGATAGCCGTATGGGAGGCGCTGAAAAAAGATGTTCGTGAAAATTATCGTTTTTTTGTTGATCATGACAAATTTGATGAGTATGCAGGAATAGGTCCGTCATATAAACTGAAGAAAGGTACAATGCTGTACAGAGCGAGGATTAATCCTGCAGGAATAAGAAAACTGGAAAAGGATGCTATGGGGTGTCCACCGGCAAATTTGGCGACACCAGGCCGTGCCAATCCATTAGGGATTCCATATTTGTATTTATCCAGAGAAGAAGAAACCACATATTATGAAGTAAGATCTGCATATCTCGACAGTTTAAGTTTAGGTAAATTCGAAATAGTAAGGGATCTTGAAATAGTCGACTTTAATAGCGAAGCCAGTTTATATTTAGCTTATACAGCAGGTGTCCCGATGGCGAATATCGTGGTTAAAAAGAAAATTATGAATGCCATTAGTCTCGATTTGTCTCGTCCTATGCGCAGATATGATACGGAACTGGAGTATATACCGACACAGTTGATTTGTGAATATTGCAAGCGGAATAATGCTGACGGTATATGTTTTGACAGTTCATTGAACAGCGGTGGCCTTAATTACGTGCTTTTCAATCCTTTAGATGCTGTTTGTGTGGATGTCGAGGGAAAAGAGATAAAATCAGTACAGATAGATGTATGGTAATATAAAGATATCACTACTGCTTATTTTTAAGTAGGCGGTTGAACTGTTTATTACTTGAAACTAGAAATTGTTGCTTTGAACTTTTTTCAGAAACTTATTGTTTGGCGGAGTTACATAACAACTCATTGCATATATAAGCAGGGTTTGCTGGAACGAGAAAACGGGAAATGGGTTGTCAAAAAATATAGATTTTAACTTCTAGTGTTTACGGTGTTTATAACGGGAATGTGCTGGCTGGATACGGGTGGATATTTTCGTGGCGGTGTTTTGGAAATTTATTTTATCTTAGCTTTGTCTTAAGTTGGATGAAAGATACCGTGGCTTATGATTTGGAAAGAAAGGAGTTGCCGGAAGGTCTGGCATATCATTCTTTAGAGGTTTTGGCTCGGGTTTATTTCGGAGTGGGGGATAGGACAGATATTGTGGCATAAAAGAAATTTAGGATAATGACAAGGGAAGAACTGATAAGCCATTTGCAGGATATAGAGTGGGAGGATTTCGAAGTCAAGGAGGCGAAGTCTTCCTTGCCGAAGAATATTTGGGAGACTGTAAGCGCGTTTGCGAATACTTCCGGAGGATGGATTGTTCTCGGTGTGCGTCAGAGTGGAAAATGTTTTGAGATACAGGGAGTTGAGGATGTCGAGAAGTTGGAACAAGATTTTACGAGTGCAGTCAAGTCTCAGAAATTCAATATCCGTCTTTCGGTCTCGATGGAAAGGCACGTAGTTGACCAGAAGAATTTGCTGGCAATACATATCCCTTCTTCTTTACAGAAACCTGTATATTTCGGTAATCCAAATAATTCGTTTATCCGTATCGGAAGCGGTGACCAGCGTGCGACAGAGAGCGAGGTCATGGCCATGTATCACGACCAGTCCTTCGGAGTGAGATCGGAAATGCCAGTGCCGGGAATATTGCTGTCATCGTTAAATCTGAATTCTTTGCATGGGTACAGGAATTATCTGAAGTCATACAATGTCTTGACAGCATATAATGATATCGGGGATATAGATTTCTGCAAAAGATTGGCGATATGCAATCCTGATGGAGAATTGACATACGCCGGTCTGCTGATGTTCGGTAAAGGTGAAGAGGTTCTCCGATATGTCCCGACATTCTGTATGGATTATATCGAGATTCCTGGACGGTCGGTGGATGAGGCTGTCAGCCGTTATTCTTATCGTATACCGGAGCAGGAAAATCTATGGGAAGCATATCAGGTAGTTATCCGCCGCTTACTGACATTGGTCGACAGACCATTCAAGATGAACAAGTTGGGAGTGGCGGAAGATGACGAGCGTCAGTTTGAAGTCGTGAGGGAGGCGTGGGTAAACATGCTGATGCATGCCGATCATTTCAGTCCGTTCCGTTCAGCCATTCATGTATTTACAGACAGGATCGAGTTCATGAATGCCGGTTCATTCCCTATACCTCTGGAGAAGATGTACGGCACGCTGTATTCTTCGGCAAGGAATCCGACGATCGCGAAGTTGTTCCGGTTTGCAAAGCTGTCGGAAAATGTTGGTTTCGGGATAAACAAACTGATGAGCTGGAAGACGTTGACGGGGAACGATGTGAGTATTCGGAGCGAACGGGATTTTGTCATGGTGACATTGCATCTGAAGTCGGATGTCGCAGAAAATGTCGCAGAAAATGTCGCAGAAAATGTCGCAGAAAATGTCGCAGAAAATGTCGCAGAAAATGTCGCAGAAAATGTCGCAGAAAAATTGACGGCGCGACAGAAAAGAGTATTATCCCTGATTCGCGAAAACCATAAAATTTCGGCTTCTAAAATTGCAGAGATATTGTTAATAACGTCAAGGACCACGCAGCGTGATTTGACTGTGCTCAAGGAGAAAAACATAATCAAACGTGTCGGACCTGATAAGGGTGGACATTGGGAGATTTTGGAAAACGAGGAAAATATTTAGAGCCAGTATAAATCAATGCAATATGCGAGTGTGGCAGTGGTGATTAAGGTATGTTGGCGAAAATAGTGCATTGGGCCGAAAGGTCTTATATTGTCATCCATAAGCTGAGGGAGAAGTCTCTGAGCTGGGTGGTGTCTTTCGTGGTGGCGGCAATGAGTACGCTGCCTTATGAGCTGGTGCTGGATTTCCGGGGAATGGTGGCGACGCTTTTCGTGCATCCTTCTCTGGTGATGGTGCTGATGTGGTGCGTGTGCTTGTTCGGTGTGGCGGTGTTTATTTTGGATAAATGGCTGGTGCGGTTTATTCAGAAGCATGATGATTCGAGTGAGCTGAAAGATATAATGCTGGCTTGCGCTGACGCTTCGTGTTTTGACTTGAAGAGTTATTCTTATGGGTTTATCTGGGGCCAGAACAGGACTTTGTGGGTGTGTGATGATATTATAGAGGGGTACAGGACTTCGCAGATTTATCTGGAGAGGGCGCAAATAGACAGTTATTTCCGGTTCTCCGGCGAGGATGAGTGGCTGAACGGGCGTTATGAGGCGTTTTGTGCGTCTTCGGAACGGATTCGTGTGGCTGAACTCAGAAGAAACAACAATGACAGGTTCATGGTCACTGGGTTTGGACGGAATTTCAGCAAGAGTGACAAGAGGATTCATATATCGTTGGCGAAGACGGTGTGGAGCATGAATCAGTTTGTGTGGACGGAGCTGTTCCCGTCAGGTGTGAAGTCTAAGCAGGAGGCCTTGGCAAGCATCGCAGCTGATACGACCAGAGGATATTTCCCGAATAGTTTCTGCCTTCATCTGGTGGTCGTGACTTCTGACGGGAAGGTGGTGATGGACAGGATCAGCGGGAACAAGTCGAATGACTATCCTTATACTTTGGCGGCGACGGCAGGAGAGCAGGTAGAGCTGGCTGATTTCAATGGCGGGACTGATTATAACAACAAGTTTGTGGACCGATGGATTCAGCGTGCGTTTTATGAGGAGTTCGGTATGCCGGAGGATACTTTCCGCAGGGTGGTGGATGCGGATTCTGCGCGTGTGCTGGCCTTAGTCGAGGAGGGGGATATCTACAATGTGTCTATGGTGACTGTCATCACCCTGAATTATTCGGCAGAGGATTTCCGCAGGTATTTGGCGGCGGCCTTGATTCTGGACAAGGAGTTCGATTCGCTCGATTTTCTGGATTTGAAGAGAATCCCGGCGGAACTGTGCCGTCATTTCAGGAGGTTTCCTGGAGGATCGTCTGATTTTTCAAATGGGGATTATCATCCGTCGACTGCAATGCGGCTTTTCCTGACATATTCGCATTTTTATGGCATCTGCCGGTTCAAGGAGGAATTCAAGATGGCGGCTGACTGGGTGTGATGTTTTTAATCCGAATTTGTGAAAAAAGAGGAATGGAAATTAAACAAGTTTATTTCCATTCCTCTCAGTTTCTGCGATATTTGGCCTGCGGCCACATATTCTGTTCACGCCTCGGCAATGCAATCTGAACAAGTTCACTTGCATTGCTCTCGGCTTCTGCGTATATTTGCAGCCTTTTTAAGACTGTGTTATGGGAATTGGAATCGGAAAGACATTCAGACCGAAATTTTTCAGCCTGTTCGGAAAAGGGCGCTACAGTTCATCTTTGTTTGCTTCTGACCTTGCGGCAGGAGTCATAGTCGGCATCATCGCATTGCCGCTTGCGATAGCATTCGGCATAGCCAGCGGCGTATCTCCACAGCAGGGCCTCATAACAGCCATCATAGCAGGATTTCTGGTATCGGTCTTCGGCGGTTCACGATATCTTATCGGCGGGCCGACAGGTGCGTTTATCGTGATAGTGTCCGGCATTGTCGCCCAATACGGCATGCAGGGCCTGATCTTAGCCACCATTATGGCCGGAATCTTTCTTGTAGTGATGGGGCTGTGCAGGATGGGGGCTATATTCAGATTCATCCCATACCCTATAGTTGTAGGATTCACAAGCGGTATTGCCCTGACTATATTTTCTACCCAGATCAAAGATTTCATCGGACTCGATGTCCAGGTGCCGTCAGGATTCATCCCGGAATGGATCTGCTATATCACAAATATAGGCTCGCTGGATATTGCCGAAACAGTCATGAGCACATGCTGCCTTCTGGTCATAATTTTCTGGGGAAGAATCAGCAAGAAAATTCCAGGCTCTCTCATAGCCCTGCTTCTGGCCACCGCGGCATCGTTTCTTCTCAGCAAATTTGCAGGCATAGAGTTCGCTACGATCGGCTCCAGATTTCCTGAGCTTGCCGCCGGGCTTCCGATGCCCAAGCCAGAGGCGCCGCACTTCGACTACCAGACCATCAAAGACTTAGTCTCTCCGGCTTTCACGATAGCCATACTATGTGCGGTCGAGTCATTGCTTGCCGCCATGGTTGCTGACGGAGTCACAGGGCACAGGCATGATTCAAACACAGAACTTATAGGGCAGGGGATTGCAAACATCGTCACCCCGCTTTTCGGAGGCATACCGGCTACCGGAGCTCTGGCCAGAACCATGGCCGGCATCAATAACGGAAGCAAGTCTCCTGTCACAGGCATTGTACACGCTGTGATTCTTCTCCTGATTTATCTTTTCCTGATGCCGTATGTGATATATGTTCCGCTTTCATGCCTCGCGGCCATACTTGTGGTCGTGGCGTACAATATGAGCGAATGGCGTTCTTTCCGTTACCTTCTCAAGGCTGACAGGTCAGACGTGGCAGTGCTTCTGATAACATTCTTCCTGACAGTCCTCGTGGATTTGACAGTGGCTATAGAAATCGGAGTCCTGCTGGCTGTTGTGCTTTTCGTCAAGCGAGTCATGGAAACATCTTCCATCCGGGTGATTGACGAAGACAGGATGGCCGCTACTGAAAATGACGAGATGGCCCGGATAGACGACACTGAACGTCTCTCTATCCCGCACGGAGTCGAGGTATACGAGATTGACGGCCCGTTTTTCTTCGGCCTTGCAAGCCGTCTCGAAGAATTGGAAGAAGGCAGGAAACAGGATGTCAAGGTCCGCATTGTCAGAATGCGAAAAGTCTCATTCATGGACTCCACAGGCATCAGGAATCTCCGGAATTTCTGCATCCGGACCAGCAAGCGCGGTATCCGGGTCATCCTTTCAGGAGTCAACCCGCAGGTAATGTCCACCCTGCACAAGTCCGGACTTGACCAGGAAATCGGGGCTGACTACATTTTCCCGCATATTATTCCGGCTCTTGCGAAAGCAAATGAATGCCTGATGCAGCGTCATAGCCAGCAGCCAGAGTCTCGCCCTCGCGGCTGATGCTCCAGAACGGGATTCCCGCTTCGTCAGTGAACTGCTTCATCCTCCATGCCGACTGGAATCCGCTTGAAGTGAAATGCATAGGCACGAATAGCCCTATATGGAATTTTTCGATGAACTGCCTCCCTCCTTTGGTATAGCCGTTTCCGATACGTCCGTCCACAGGGAAGAAGGCCACATCGAAGAAATCCGTGATTTTGGCGATGTCTTTCAGCTCCCCGAGAAACATTCTCTCCTCACGCAGAGGATCTACTTCCTTGCCAGTCTCCCTGCTGGTCACGAGCCCTCCTGTAAAATCGTCTGTCAGAAACCGTGAATACCAGTTGTTGAGGTCGCCGGCATGAAAAATCCTCAGCCCTTCTGTCTCCACTATCCACGACACACCGCTGTCATTGCTTCCGGCGGCGGTTACGCTCACTATGCCGTCTTCCCATCGGCCGCCCTTCGCCATCCATACATCCGCCTGCTCTCTTTTCGCCCTGTAATGTTTCAGTATGTCTTTCGACAATATATATGTGATATTCTTTTTCTGTCCTTTCCAGGACAATATTTCTCTGTCAAAATGATCTTCATGAAAATGGCTGGAAAACACGTAAAGAGGCTTCTCTGAAGCCAAAACTTTTTCCATCACTCCTGCCGGGTCCTTCCACCAGTCGAATACTAAGAAGCATCCTGCGGTTTCAACGCTGAATCCGCTGTGATAAATATATGTCAGTTCCAATGAATTCATCTTTTTTATGCCTTCGCAGTCAATTTAAAACTTCATAATGGCTGATAGAAAGTGGGTGGGTCAAAAGTCACGAAGTGACCGCGACTGGAAGGAGCGAGATCCCCCTAATAGGGGTGCAGGGGGGTTAGGATGGGGTCAGTCTTTCGAAGAACGACGTTTGAGGGTGACCAAAAGCCCCTTTTGGGTCACCCTCTCTGTCATTCAAACCGGATTCCGTTATTTATTATGGTAAGCATCCAGTCCGCTCTGAAGGAATTCTACAAATCCCGGGATGCTCAGGTCGTAACCTCTGACAGGCGCCAGCAGCTCTCCGTCAGGAGAAAGAAGCGCGTAGTTAGGCTGTGCATTGACTCCGAAACGCGTCCTGACTATATATGAATTTGCTCTTCCCATCTGTTTCAGCACATCTCCGCTCTCAGTAGTCACCCAGTCTTCTTCTTCAAGGGTCATCTTGTCATCAGTGTACAATGCCACTACCACGAAATCATTCATCAGCATATCCAGAACCTGAGGGTCGCTCCATACTCTGGATTCCATTTCCCTGCAGTTTACGCATCCGTGGCCAGTAATATCTACGAAAACCGGCTTTCCGGCTTCTCTGGCGGCCTCCAAGCCTTCTTCAAGCTCAAAATACCCAGTCAGCCCCAATGGCAGGTGCAGGTCATATTTTGCCCCGGATTCTGATTCTGCCGCAGGAGCCGCCGCTGTGTTTGACGCATTCCCTCCAAGGACGAAATCCTGGGTGGTGATAGGCGGCAGGTATCCTGACAGCGCCTTCAGCGGAGCTCCGAACATTCCCGGAATCATGTATACAACGAACGAGAATACAGCGATGCCCGCCGCAAGTCTTTTCACTGACACATGATCCTTAGGCGCATCATGCGCAAATCTGATCTTTCCGAGAAGATAAAAGCCCAGGAGTGAGAATGTTACAATCCATATGGCCAAGTATACCTCACGGTCGAGCAGTCCCCAGTGGTATGTCTGGTCTGCAACGCTGAGGAATTTGAATCCCAAAGCCACCTCAATGAATCCGAGCACTACTTTCACTGTGTTCATCCAGCTTCCGCTCTTGAGTTTGGTAAGCAGAGAAGGGAAGAGAGCCAGTACCGTGAACGGGAGTGCAAATGCAACAGAGAACGCCAGCATGGTGACCATCGGAGTCCAGAATTCACCTTCAGTAGACTTGATAAGGACTGTGCCGACTATAGGCCCGGTGCATGAGAACGACACCAGCACCAGTGTCAGGGCCATGAAGAAGATGCCTATCAGGCCGCCTTTGTCAGCGTGCTTGTCAGACTTGTTCACCAATGACGTAGGCAGAACAATGTCGAAAGCTCCGAAGAACGATGCAGCGAACACCATGAAGACTATGAAAAATATGATGTTAGGTATCCAGTGCGTAGCCAGCCAGTTGAAGATGTCCGCTGTCACAGCATCTCCTCCTACTATTCTGGTGATCAGGATGATCAGAGAGATAGGCACAGTATAGAGAAGCACTATGAAAAGCCCGTACATGGCCGCTTTGAATCTTCCTGCGGCAGGCGTCGACGAGCCTTTCAGGAAGAAAGACACTGTCATAGGCACCATTGGGAAAACGCATGGTGTCAGAAGCGCTGCGAAGCCCCACAGGATAGCCTCTATGATGAGAGACCAGAGATTCCCGCCGCCGCTGGCAGATGCCGCGCCAGGCTTGTCCAGATCTATGTCGAATGTGAAGTATTCCGGTGCGGCGCAGGTGATGTCAGTGCAGCACATCCATGTAAGTTCGCCCGAAGCCTTTGCGCCGGCGGACTCTATGTTCATGTCAATGGCGAATTTCACTTCATCAAAAAAGACAGCTTCTCCGTCATAGTCCACGCTCTCTGTGATGGCGTAAAGCTCTCCGGCAGGGGAGCATCCTGTGAGTTCCGAGAATTCCACTGCGCACGGGTACATTTCGCTGTCCGTGTCGTAAGTATGCCAGCCCTCGGCTATCTTTCCAGTGAATATGATTGAGGTCTTGCCGCCATTGTTCTCCTGGGACACTGTCCATTCTATAGTCTTGTCAGGCGCGTTCAGCATCGCCTGTCCTGACAGTGCAAACGGCATCAATGCCGCTGACAGCAGACACACAAACTTTAATACTCCTTTCATTGCAGCATTTGTTTCAGTTATACATAGTCTTATTTTGCGAATGCCACAGATCTGGTTTCCCTGATGACAGTGATTTTCACCTGTCCGGGATAAACCATCTCCTCCTGTATTTTCTTCGCTATTTCTCCGGACAGAGCCTCGGCTTCCTGGTCGCTTACCTGTTCAGCGCCGACTATGACCCTGAGCTCACGTCCTGCCTGGATAGCATAACTCTTCGTAACACCTTTATATGACTGAGCTATGCCTTCCATGTCTTTCAGTCTCTTTATGTATGATTCGATAACTTCCCGTCTTGCTCCTGGTCTTGCACCTGAAATGGCGTCACCCACCATCACCAGAGGCGAAATGATGGACGTCATTTCGATCTCCTCATGATGAGCTCCGATAGCGTTGCATATTTCAGGCTTTTCTTTGTATTTTTCAGCCAGCTTCATACCCAGTATGGCATGCGGCAGCTCAGGATCTTCATCTGACACTTTCCCTATGTCGTGAAGAAGGCCTGCCCTCTTGGCTGTTTTTGGGTTCAGACCGAGTTCAGATGCCATAGTAGCGCAGATGTTCGCCACTTCACGTGAATGCTGGAGCAGATTCTGTCCGTATGAAGAGCGATACTTCATGCGCCCGATCAGCTTGACAAGCTCTATGTTCATTCCGTGAATTCCCAGGTCGATGCAAGTCCGCTTGCCAGTCTCCATGATTTCTTCTTCCAGCTGTTTCTGGACTTTGGCCACCACTTCCTCGATGCGGGCAGGATGAATTCTTCCGTCCACCACCAGCTGGTGCAGCGCCAGTCTCGCCACCTCTCTTCTTACCGGGTCGAATGCAGACAGGAGAATCGCTTCCGGAGTGTCATCCACCACTATTTCCACGCCGGTAGCAGCTTCAAGCGCCCTGATGTTTCTTCCTTCGCGTCCTATGATCCTGCCTTTGATTTCATCGCTTTCTATGTTGAAAACTGTCACAGCGTTTTCTATGGCAGTCTCCGTGGCAGTTCTCTGTATGGTGTTTATCACTATCCTTTTAGCCTCTTTGCTGGCATTCATCCTGGCATCGTCCATCACATCGTTTATGTAAGACTGTGCCTGGCTTCTGGCCTCAGCTTTCATATTTTCCATCAGCTGGTTCTTCGCCTCTGAGGCGCTCATCCCGGCGATGCTTTCTATCTGATGAATCGCTTCCTGGCGCAGTCTTTCATATTCTTCCGACTTCCTGTTAGCTATTTCTACCTGGGCCTTGAGATTCTCCCTGATGGCCTCAGCCTCTTTGTTTTTTCTGCCCAGCTCTGCATTCTGCTGGTTCAGGCTGTTCTCCTTCTGTTTCAGCCTTGTCTCGCTTTCCTGGAGCTGCTTGTTCTTCTCATTCACGTACTGCTCATGCTCGGTTTTCAGCTGCAGGAATTTTTCCTTTGCCTGGAAGATTTTCTCCTTTTTGATGTTCTCAGCGTCCAGCTCGGCCTTTCTTATGATATCTTCCTTCTGCCCGTTGAGAATAAGTCTGCGGACCGGTATGTAAATGCAGAGCGCTATCGCCGCGCCCGCAATCGCCGCCAATATGTAAAATAAAATATCCATAGTTTATATAATATGTATTGTTTCAATCACTTGTCTGGCCTTCGGCCAATGTTCGCCCCTTCCAGAACTTTTTCAGCCTTCGGCCAATATTCTATCCTGTCCGCGCATGCATCAGCAAAAAAAACAGGCCGGCTAAAGAAGCCGACCTGTCGGAATTTTTAAAGCCGCCAGCCAAAATTTCAGAAAATCCTATAAAAATAAGATTTGAGTTCCGAAAACTGGTTCTGATATCCTCCGTCCCGCCGAAGCGGAATCCCCATGCGGGTCACCTAGGTCCGTCATCCCCATTCGAGTGTACTCGGTTACTTTGTACAATTGTAGATTTCAGCAAATAAGTAGCTGACGGCTAAATCTCTTTTTCAATATTTTCAAGATAACTTCTCAGTCTCGCCTGAAGATCCTCTTCCTCTTTCTTTTTCTCTTCAATGGCTCGCTCCAGCTCATCTATCCTGATAAAACTGTTCAGAGCGATAAAAGAAAGTATTTCGTCAGATGTCTTTCCAGGAAACATTTTCAAGTATTCATAGTATTTTTCGTCCACTTTTTCCGCGGCAACTCTGATATAGTGCTCCATCTCTGGACTTTCAGCCTCAAGAGTGAATTTCCTGTCACGTATCTTTATCGTAATCCTCTGTCCCATGTCACCCTTCAAGCAATGCTATGCATCTGTCAATTTCCCTTATCAGCTTGTCTATCTTCTCTTTCGCCTCTTCATCTCCCGACGTAGAAAGAAATGCGGTCTTGAGTTTCAAGTTATCTATCTGTTTTTCCAACTCTTTGATCTGCTCCTTGTATTCTTCCAGTTTTGCCTCTTTCTGCTGAAGTTCTTCTCTGGCGGTCTCACAGTCCCTTTTCGATTTCTCATACAATGAAATGAGAGTGTAAATATCCTGCCAAATCTCTTCGCGCATATTCAGGTCTCATGCAAAAATACAAAGCAAAGTTAGCAAAACTTATGATAAAAACAATAAACTACTTGCTTTCAAAAAGGATTTTTACCTTTTCCATGCCTTTTTCTATAGCCTCTCTGTTTTTCTGCACCAAATCGCTATATCTGGCCGGAATAGACTTCTCAAGCCCCTTCACCACATTCTCCATTTTCAAATAAGGCTTGATTTTCAAATAGCCTCCCAGCACGGCCATATTATACACCTTGGCATTCCCCAGCTCTGCAGCTACTTCTATGGCATCTATCGAGCAAATCGTAATATCCGTTCTTTCAGGTTTCCTGGTTATGCCGCTAGGATCATACAGCAGCAGCCCCCCAGGTTTCACCTTTTCTTCAAATTTATCCATAGACTGCTGATTCAATATCACAGCAGTATCATATTTCGTAATGATCGGCGAGCTAATTTTCCTGTCGCTTACAATTACGCACACATTGGCTGTGCCACCCCTCATTTCCGGGCCATACGAAGGC
The DNA here is from genome assembly GCA_949289565.1 of uncultured Bacteroidales bacterium. Taxonomy (GTDB): domain Bacteria; phylum Bacteroidota; class Bacteroidia; order Bacteroidales; family UBA932; genus Cryptobacteroides. The sequence continues at coordinate 44,710 of CASEOO010000008.1, read as the reverse complement.
ATCCATGTCACTTCCAGGTCCTGCATTATGGCTGAATAAGCCAGAATTTTTCCCATTGAGAGCACGCCTTGGCCTCCGAAGCCTGCTATTATTATTTCTTCCTTCATAATTTTTGTTTCTTTTTCGCGACAGCATCGTTGGACTTCACCTCCTCACGTCCTCATTACCGGAAGGTAACTGCGGCGCTCGTCGTTCGTCCGCCTTGCTCTCGCACAAAATAATTCAAAAATGTTTCGTTCATTTGAGGACATCCTTGATGTCGCCGACAGGGTATTTCGCAAACATGTGTTCTGTCATCCATTTATTGGCCTCTACAGGGGAAAGCTTCCACCCTGAATTGCAGGTAGAAACTATTTCTATGAATGACAGTCCTATGTTTTTTGCGCTGTATTCGAACCCCTTCCTGATGGCGTTTTTTGCTTTGCGCGCCGCCGCGGCTGTGTGTACAGACTGTCTTGTGATGTAGGCAGTGCCGTCCAGCGCAGCCAGCATTTCGGTGATTTTCAGAGGGAAGCCGTTAAGCTTCGGATCTCTTCCGTAAGGCGTAGTGGAAGTCTTCATCCCGAGCAGGGTAGTAGGCGCCATCTGCCCTCCTGTCATGCCGTAAATGCCGTTGTTGATGAATATCACCACTATATTTTCTCCCCGGCTGCATGCATGAATAATTTCGGCGGTGCCGATGGATGCGAGGTCGCCGTCTCCCTGATATGTGAATACATATTTGTCAGGGCAGAGGCGCTTGGCCGCTGTGGCCAGCGCTGGTGCACGGCCGTGGGCGGCTTCCTGCCAGTCAATATCGATGTAGTTGTATGCAAATACAGAACATCCCACAGGGCTGACACCGATAGTCCGGTCTTGAATTCCCATTTCCTCGATGACCTCTGCTATCAGTTTATGCACTGTTCCATGCGAGCATCCGGGACAATAGTGCATGATGTTGTCTGTAAGCAGTGCCGGCTTCTTGTAGACTATGTTCTCCGGCTTCATTATATCCAGGTTCTCCATGATTCCGTCAGCTTAATTTGTTGAACTTTTTGAACTCTTCTACGATTTCTTCAGGGGTGAATATGTTTCCTCCCTGCCTGCCGTAGAATCCTACAGGGCATTGGCCGTCGGCCGCCAGCCTGACATCTTCCACCATCTGGCCGAGGCTCAGCTCTATGCTCATCATGCTCTTGACTTGCCCTGCCAGCCTGTTCAGTTCTTTTTCCGGGAACGGGAACAATGTGATCGGACGGATGAGCCCGGCCTTGATCCCTTCTTCTCTGAGGATGTCAACGGCAGCCTCGCATATTCTGGACGAGCATCCGAATGCCACGAACAGATATTCGGCGTCAGATGTGAGGTATTCGCTGAATTTGACCTCATTGGCCTTTATGGCCTCATATTTGGCGAGAAGCTTCTGGTTGAAGGCTTCCTGAGTGTCTGCATCGAGAGAAAGAGAGGTGATGACATTCCTTTCCCTTCCTGCAGGCTTGCCGGTAGTGGCCCATGGAGCATCTCTGAGAATTTCTTCTGCCGTGCGCCTTGGCTTCATCGGGTGAAGCTCCACTTTTTCCATCAGCTGGCCGATGATGCCGTCTGCCAGGACTATCACCGGAGTCCTGTATTTGAATGCCAGATCAAACCCCCAGTCCACAAAGTCGTACATGTCCTGTGCTGATGCAGGCGCTATCACTATGCTGTGGTAGTCTCCGTGCCCGCCTCCCTTCACGGTCTGGAAATAGTCGCTCTGGCTTGGCTGGATAGTGCCGAGGCCTGGGCCTCCGCGCATCACGTCCACTATCACGCACGGGAGTTCAGCTCCTGCTATGTAGCTGATTCCCTCGCACATGAGGCTTATGCCTGGACTGCTGGATGAAGTCATCACTTTTTTCCCGCAGCTGGCGCCTCCATATACCATATTTATGGATGAGAGCTCGCTTTCGGCCTGCAGCACCACCATGCCGGTGGTTTCCCATGGCTTTTCTTTCATCAGCGTCTCCATCACTTCTGACTGAGGCGTGATAGGATAGCCGAAGTATCCGTCCACTCCGTTGCGTATAGCAGAAAATGCTATCGCTTCGTTTCCTTTCATCAATATTTTTTCTGCCATATCTCTTAGATTTTAGTCCTGTAAACTGTGATTACCGAATCCGGACATACTATAGCGCAGCTCGCGCATCCGATGCATCCGTCATTCGCCAGTTCTGCGAATCTGTATCCTTTGCTGTTTACGGATTTTGACAGGCGGATGCATTTGTTCGGGCAGTTTTCGATACATACGGAGCACCCTTTGCACCTTTGAGTATCAATTTCTATAGTCCCTTTGAATGCCATTTTAAACTTTTTTAAAATTTGTAATGAGGTTCAAATTTACAAAAAATGCGTAATTTTTGATTATATTAGCAGAGATTTTTCGACTTTCATTGTATGGACGGGATTCTGTTAAGGAATATAATATCGGATGGAAAGGATTGCGATATTTATATAAAAGGCAATGTCATTTCTGATATTGCCCCGGCAGGGGCAGGCAGGCCTGATGAAAATTACGAAGCCGTGGACTGCCGCGGAAAGACGGCGCTTCCAGGCATGATAAATGCCCATACGCATGCCTCTATGACCCTTTTCAGGGGTGTGGGAGAGGATATTTGTTTTCAGGACTGGATAAACAAGATCTGGGCTGAGGAGGAGAAGATAGACGATGAATTCATATATTGGGCGGCCAAGGTGGCGTGCCTGGAGATGATAAGGACAGGAACATCGGCTTTTCTGGACCAGTACTGGAGAGTCCCGGCGGCGGCGCAGGCTGTCAGGGAAATGGGGCTGAGGGCAGTGCTGTCGTATGTTCATCTCGACCACTATGACCCAGCCACAGCTGACAGGCAGAGGCGTGAATGCCAGGAGGTATATGAGGAGTCGCTTTCGTGGCCTTCGACGATAGGTTTTTCAGTGGCTGTGCATTCCGTGTATTCGGTGAGTGAGAGGCAGATTGTCTGGGCCGCCGACTTTGCCAGAGCCCATGGGCTGAAGCTGAATGTGCATCTGTGCGAGACCGAGAAGGAGGTTCGGGATTGCCGTGCCTCGCATGGCATGAGCCCGGTGGCGTATCTTGACAGTCTTGGGGTTCTTGGCCCGGATGTCATTGCCGCGCATGCTCTATGGCTTGACGAGGATGATATCAGAATTCTGGCAGGCAGGGGAGTGAGCTGCGTTCACAATATCAATTCAAATCTTAAGCTCGCATCCGGGTATCGTTTCCTTTATAATGAATTGAAGGGGGCCGGGGTCAATCTGTGCATCGGGACCGACGGATGCGCTTCATCGAACAATCTTGATCTTCTGGAGGCGATGAAAACTGCCGCGCTGGTGCAGAAAGCCTGGAGATGCGACCCTGCGGCGATGCCTCTTGACGAGCTTTTTGCGATGGCCTCGGTGAATCCTGCCAAAGCTCTGGGAATATGTTCCGGACGCATCGAAAAGGGCGCCCTGGCCGACATCATTATTGTGGACACGGACAGCAGTTTCTTCCTGTCCAGAGCTCCTTTTATGGCGAACTTCGTTTATTCTGCACATAGCGACAGCATCTGCTCTATGATTTGTGACGGAAAGTTCGTGATGCGCGACAGGGCCGTGCCGGGGGAGGATGAAATATTGGCGGAAGCCAGAAAAGTACTGTCCAGGCTGGACTGAGATGCATGAAGGCTGTATTCAAGACTCTTTAACTTTAAATTCATAGATATGGATCAGAGAATGGAAAGAATAAACAATGCCGTGGATTATCTTAAAGGCAGGCTGGGCTCAAAGGAGCCTGTGGTGGGAATCGTTCTGGGCAGCGGCCTGGGGAAGCTTGCAGACAAGATTTCCGGCCAGACAGTGGTGCCGTACAGGGAGATTCCTGGTTTCCCTGTATCTACAGCGATAGGGCATAAGGGGAATTTCATAGCCGGACAGCTCGGAGGAAAGACCGTGATAGCGATGCAGGGCCGCTTCCATTATTACGAAGGCTATCCGATGGAGCTGGTGGTCCTGCCTATACGGGTGATGGTGAAGCTGGGCATAAAATATCTGTTTGTGTCCAATGCTGCCGGAGGCGTGAATTTCGATTTCAAGGTTGGCGACCTGATGATCATCAGAGACCATATAAATCTGCTCCCGAATCCGCTGGTAGGACAGAATCTTGATGAGTTCGGGCCTCGCTTTCCTGATATGACCAGGCCGTATGACCCTGCACTGATCAAGTCTGCAGAATCTATAGCCGCTTCTCTCGGGATTGATGTGAAGAAAGGCGTTTATCTGGCAGGGACAGGCCCTTCATACGAAACGCCGGCGGAGTACAAATACTTCCGCCTCATCGGCGCTGACGCTGTGGGAATGTCCACTATTCCTGAAGTGATAGCGGCGCGCCATGCGTCTATTCCTGTGTTCGGGATGTCTGTGATCACGAACGAGGCACACGATGACTATGCGGATGATTATGAGAACAATGGCGACGATGTGGTGGCCGCTGCTGACGCCGCCGCCGACAGAATGTCAAAGCTGTTTGAGGAATTGATCCGGCTTGGCATCTGACGGCATCCTCCAGTCTCCGCGCGGCGAGAGCGAAACGCTGCCCACTTTAGGGCCGTCAGGGAGGCAGGAGCGTTTGAACTGCTGGCTGAAGAATCTTTTGATGAAGGTCTTCAGCCATTTTTTTACAGTCTCTTCTCCGTATGTCTCTCCGAATGCCTTGCATGCGAGGAAGAATATCTTTTCAGGCGAGTATCCAGAGCGGAAAATATGATAGAGGAAGAAGTCGTGAAGTTCATATGGACCTACGATGTCTTCTGTTTTCTGGCTGATTTGCCCCTGTTCGTCAGCAGGAAGCAGTTCCGGACTTATAGGCGTGTCTATGATGTCGAGAAGTATGTCTCTCGAGTTTTTTTTGTCTCCTCGGCCTTCGTTTCCGAAATGATTTTCCGCCGCCCATTTCACAAGATGGCGGATAAGGGTCTTCGGAATGCTGGCATTCACTCCGTACATGGACATATGGTCGCCGTTGTATGTAGCCCATCCAAGCGCCAGTTCTGACAGGTCGCCAGTGCCTATAACTATACCGCCTGCCTGGTTTGCCACATCCATCAGTATCTGTGTCCTTTCCCTGGCCTGAGAATTTTCGTATGTGATGTCGTGGATGCTCTTGTCATGTCCGATGTCTGCGAAATGCCTGTCGCAAGCGGCGGCGATTGATATTTCTCTTTCAGTCACGCCGAGCGCTTCCATCAGGTCCACAGCGTTCCCGTGCGTCCTGTCGGTGGTGCCGTAGCCGGGCATGGTGATGCCTATTATCCGTTTCCTGTCCCATCCGAGCTTGTCGAATGCCAGCGCTGTCACCAGAAGAGCCAGGGTGCTGTCCAGCCCTCCGGAAATTCCTATGACGGCGGATTTGCATCCTATATGTGCAAGTCTGGATGCCAGGCCTGTCACCTGAATGGAAATGATTTCCTTGCATCTGGCGTCTGTCTCGGCAGGATTTCCTTCAGGTACGAAAGGATGCGGGTCGATATGCCTGTACAGCTTCTGCCCGAAGTCGGTTTCCGCGGCCTTTCCTAAATTCACCCGCGAATAAAGCCTGTCATATGCTGTAGCAGGAGTCCCGTCTGGAGCCAACGCGGCGAATGTGTTTATTTTCTGCCTCTGGGTGTCAAGGCGTTCTATGTCTATATCTGCAAAGTTGAGCGAAGGCTCTGTGCTGAAGCGTTCGTTTTCAGACAGTTTCGACCCATTTTCAAATATCAGCGACGCCCCTCCGTATACTGCATCCTGGGTTGATTCACCAAAGCCGGACGAACAATATACGTAGCCGCAGACGTTTCTTGCAGACTGCTGGCTTACGAGGCTTTTTCTGTATTCATGTTTGGACAGCAGGTCATTGCTGGCAGAAGGGTTCAGTATAAGCTGGGCGCCGGCGAGGGCCAGATATGATGAAGGCGGAATCGGCGTCCACATATCTTCGCAGATTTCAATGCCGAACGATGTGTTTCCTGTCTCGAAAATAAGATTAGGCGAGATGTTGCATCTGAATCCTGCATATTTTATTTCTGCGCACCATCCTTCCCTTACAGTATCTTTGCCGTTCACCAGAAATCTTCCTGAGATTCCAGTGCAAGGTGACATGAAATCCCTGCCTGAGCTGAACCAGCGGCCTTCATAGAATTCGTTGTATGTCGGGAGCCAGATTTTCGGGACAAGGCCTTTGAGATTCCCGTTGCGGATGACGGCCGCGCAGTTGTACAATCTGCCTCTGAATCTGACAGGAACACCTGCAACTACTGTTATAGCCTTGCCTCGCGTGTATTCCATAATTTTTTTGACGCCGGCTTCCGCCGCGTCAATGAGTGCCTGCTGCCCGAAAAGGTCTCCGCATGTATATCCTGTGACAGCAAGTTCCGGAAAGAGGACGATTGATGCTTTTTCAGCCTCCGCTTCCCCTGTCATCCTGCATATTTCAGCGACATTCGCTTCCGTGTCAGCCACCCTCACAGCAGGAATAGCGGCGGCCACACGGATAAAACCGTAGTCTTTCACTACAATTCGTCGAAAGAAATGCTTGATTTGTAAGTGCCGTCTCCTTCTCCTTTCTCTGGCGAATCCTGATTCTGGACAGGGCAGTTGGCCTTGATATAATCTACCATTTCCTGGAACGTGCTGGCGAATTTCTCAAAATCTTCCTTGTACAGGAAAATCTTATGTTTGTCATATGCGAAACGTCCGTCTTTTTCTACTCTGCGCTTGCTTTCTGTGATGGTCAAGTAATAGTCGTTCCCTCTCGTAGCCTTTACATCAAAGAAGTAGGTGCGTTTTCCTGCCCTGACCTGCCTTGAGTAAACATCATCACCACGCTCCTGAGCATTGGCTTCGTCAAAATCCTCGCTGTACATTGCAAATTTTTTTAGTAAAACTTTACAAAGATAGGGTTTTTTCTGAAAATGAGATTATCTTTGTCGAAAATTTGACTCTATAGTATGCTTAACAGACGTATTTTAAGGATAAAGGTCTTTAAAACATTGTATTGTAGTGAATTGAAAGGGAATTCTTCTCTTGCTGAGGCTGAGGCGAATCTCGAGTCTTCGTGCGAGGCGGCCAGGGATTTGTATCTTTTCATGCTTGGAGCAGTGTCGCCTCTCACGGCTATAGCGGCAGAAAAGATCGACGCTGGCAGAAACAAGTTCAATCCTACTGAAGAAGAACGGAATCCGAATACAAAGTTTGCGGACAATGCGTTGTCCAGGCTTCTGGATGAAGATCCGGATTTTCAAAAGATATACAAGAAGAAAAAATTTTCATGGGAGCCTTACGACCTCTTCCTGAGGAAAGTGTATGCTTCTGTCATCACGAAGGACTATTATGCCAGATATATGGAGTCAGAAGAATACTCGCTTAAAAATGACTGTCTTCTGTTCCGGCATATTTTCGAGGAAGAGTTCACGGAAAGTGAAGAGATGTCGCAGATACTGGAATCCATGTCCATATACTGGGGCGAAGATCTTCCTTACTCCCTTACTTATGTATGCAAGACGCTGGATTCATTGGGCAAGGGTGCCAGATGGTCGCTGCCGCCTCTGTTCCTGAGCGAGACGCGAAAAGGTGAAGATACAGAGGACGACAGGCTTTTCGCCAGGAATCTGCTTCGCGCCGCATATGTCAATTACAAGAAATATTGGGACATGGTGGCTGAGTCAGTGTCGAACTGGGACAATGACCGTATAGTTTCCACCGACATGTGCCTGATAATTCAGGGTATGGCAGAGGCAGTGGCATTCCCTACTATCCCGGTGAAAGTCACCATAAACGAATATGTCGAGATATCGAAGTATTTCGGGACGCCTAAAAGCAAGCTGTTCGTGAACGGCATCCTGGACCGTGTCATACAGCGCCTGGCGGCTGACGGAAAGATTCAGAAGACTGGCAAAGGGCTGATGTAGGTGTGCTTAATTAAAAAGAAAAAATAATCATTAAATAATTTAGAAATGGAATTTATTACTTTGTTACAGGCCCAGGCCGCCGCTGGCGGACAGGCAGGCGCCGCTAATTCTTCATGGTCTATGTGGATCATGCTTATCCTCATTTTCGTGGTGATGTGGTTTTTCATGATCAGGCCTCAGAGGAAGCAGCAGAAAGAACTTCAGAAGTTCCGTGAAGGATTGAAAAAAGGAGACAAGGTCGTGACTATCGGCGGCATTTACGGCACCGTGCAGGAAGTAAAGGAAAAGACTCTTCTCCTTGAAGTGGACAGCAATGTAAAGATCCGTGTCGACAAGAATTCGGTCGTAAAGGATTTCAGCGAGGCTGCCCAGCAGTAAAAGATTCGGGACATCAGGGATATGAAACGTCTGCTGCAGAGGCTGCTGTATTCGCTCAGGCATGACTGGAGGGACTGGACTGTATTTTTCCTTTCCCTCCTGCTCGCTTTCAGCATATGGCTTCTGCACAATTTGTCCCTGGACTATTCGGGGTTTCTGACAGTGCGGATGGCCGCGTCATGCCCCAATATCGAAGGCCACACGGTCCAGTCGTCGAATATTTGCGATGTAGTCGCACGCTGCAGGACATCCGGATACAATATCATCAAATCCAGGATGGCTCTTCGCAGGAATCCTGTCCAGGTGCCTTTCGACCGGCAGTCATTGACCCTGAAATCAGGAGAGATCTACTATATTACCAGGCGGGAGCTCAACGAGTCCGCCCATCATCTTTTCGGTGAAAAAGTGGAAGTGGAGTACTTCCTGACTGATACATTGTATTTCAGATTCCCGTATGAGACGAGCAAGAAGGTCCCGGTATTTCCTGTCATGTCGCTGAGCTTCGAACCTCAGTACATGAGCCAGGAGAATCTCGAAATAGTTCCTGATTCTGTCAGGATATATGGCGAGCCATATCATCTTGCCAATGTGGACAGGGTGTTCACCGAGCCTATTAAACTTCAGGATCTCAAATCCGGAGCCGCGGGAGTGGCGCGCATTGAACGTATCAAAGGTGTACGCCTGGCGGAGAATGAAGTGCATTATTCTATCGAGGTGACAAGGTATGTTGAAATCACCAGAGAAGTGACCATAGAGCCGGTGAATGTTCCTCCTGACAAGGAGATGATGATTTATCCGTCGAAGGCGGACGTAGTTTTCAAGTGCGTATTCCCTTTGATATCGGATGTCGGCCAGGCCGTGTTCCAGATTGACTACGAGGACTATATCAATTCACGTTCCCGGAAATGCATACCAGTTCCCGGGTATCTTCCTGACGGGGTCCTGGAGTATGAAATTTTTCCTGAAATTTTCGAATGTGTACTGACAGAAAAATGACGCTGGTGGTCACAGGAGGCATAGGCGGCGGAAAATCTCTGGTATGTTCCATGTTTGCCGGCAAAGGCATCCCTGTTTATGACTCTGATTCCAGGACCAAGGCTTTGTATGATTCAGTTCCGGACCTGCCCAGGAGAATATCACAGGTTCTGGGTGTTGACGTATGCGCTTCCGACGGAACATTGAACCGGTCCAAACTTGCAGAAGCAGTTTTTTCTGACACTCAAAAACTGGAATTGCTGGAAAGTGCCGTGTATCCTGAGGTGAAAAAAGATTTTCTGAAGTGGAGAGACAGCTTCTGCGGCACTGATGTGCCGTTTGTTATCATGGAGTCAGCTGTCATTTTGGAAAAGCCCTTTTTCCGGGATGTAATGGATGCTGTACTGGTGGTGGATGCCCCTGTGCAGCTGCGTCTTGAACGCGCTGTGCTTCGTGACAGGGCAGACGCAGATTCCGTGCGGCAGAGAATGGACCGCCAGAAACTACTGAACGAGATTTCTTCAGGCAAAGTCCCGACGGGAGTGGATTTTGTAATCATGAATGACGGAGACATTGACAGCCTGTCCCGTGAAGTGGACAGGCTGTTCAGCCTCCTGGCCCAAAAGAAAAAGTGATGAACAGACGGTAGAGATTTCGAAGAAACGCAATGTCAGTTCGGCGAAGTCTCTGCCCGTATAGAAAATATACTCGAACTGACGCGGTATTGAAATATGAAAACTGATCTCAGCAAAATTTTGACTATCTCTGGCCAGAGCGGTTTGTTCAACTATATATCACAAGCCAGGACAGGGGTGATAGTGGAATCTCTTGCAGATAAGAAAAGGAGCTGCTTCGGCTTGAACAGCAAGGTGACCACGCTGGAGGATATCTCCATTTATACTGAAGACGGCGAGGTCAAGCTCAAGGATGTCTTTATGAAAATGAAGGAGGTCTTAGGTGAAGAGAAGGCTCCTGCTGCCAAGTCTTCTGACCAGGAACTCAAGTCTTTCTTTGAAAAGGCTCTTCCTGATTATGACAAGGACAGGTTTCATCTTTCTCACATGAAGAAAGTCGTGACCTGGTATAATATTCTGAAAGAATATGCATCTCTGGATTTCGAAAATCCTGACAAGGAAGATAAAGAGTAAGTTATGCTTTTTTCTATTCAGGCACTGACTTTAGGCTGCTCAAAGAACAGGGTGGACACTGAGCATATATTGTCGCAGCTCGAGGGGCATTATGAGATTTTGCCGGAAGACCATGCCGGGAACTGTGACATATTGCTTTTGAACACCTGCGGCTTCATAGGGGATGCAAAGGAGGAATCGGTGCAGGCCATATTGGAAGCCGTTGAACGTAAAAAACGAGGAGAAATTGGCCGTCTGGTGGTGTTTGGATGTCTTTCTCAGAGATACAGCTCCGAAATGCCGGGCCTGATTCCGGAGGTCGACGCATGGTTCGGAGCTGTCGATTTCTCTCCGCTTCTAAGGTATCTTGGGGTCGAGCCTGACCAAGAACTTTCAACACGGCGTCATTTGACCACGCCTAAGCATTATGCTTTTCTGAAAATATCCGAGGGCTGCGACAGGCGCTGTTCATATTGCGCCATCCCGTTCATCAGGGGAAGGCACCGTTCCGTGCCGATGGAGGAACTGGTCGAAGAGGCCGGCATCCTGGCGCGGAGAGGCGTCCGTGAACTGATAATCATTGCGCAAGATACTACATACTATGGCCTGGACTTGTACCGCAGGCGGGCTCTTGCCGAACTTTTGCAGAAGCTTTCAGAAGTCGAAGGCATAGAGTGGATAAGAATCCATTATTCATATCCTGCCGATTTCCCGGAAGATGTTCTGGAGCAGATGGCTGCAAATCCTAAAGTCTGCCGCTATATGGACATTCCTCTGCAGCACATTGCCGACAACGTCCTGGCCAACATGCATAGGAATGTTGACGGTGCATGGACGAGAAACCTGATAAGGAAGATGCGAGAGAAAGTCCCCGGGGTAGTGCTGAGAACCACTATGATAGTGGGGCATCCAGGAGAAGGGCGGAAAGAATTCAAAGAACTGCTTGATTTTGTGGCAGATTCAAGATTCGAGAGGATGGGGGCATTCAAATATTCGGAGGAAGAAGGAACTTTCGGCGCTGAGCATTTCAAGGATTCTGTCAGCGAGAAAACCAAGCAGAAGCGTCTTGATGAACTGATGTCTCTGCAGAGCGGAATCTCACTGGAATACAACAGGTCCAGGGTAGGGTCAGAAGTGAAGGTGATAGTCGACGGCTATTCAGACGGGATGCTTGTTTGCAGAAGCGAATTCGAAAGCCCGGAAGTGGATGGAGAGATTTTTGTAAAGTATGGATGTCCTGGAGATCCGGCTGATTTGTGCGGCAGATTCATTAAAGTGAGAATTACTGATGCAGATGAATATGATCTTCATGGAGAAATTGTATCTTTAACGTAAATTTTGAATTTAGATTTTAATGCGGGTTCTTAAGAATGGAGGTGCATATGAAACAGAATAAGTTATTGAAGTGTGCGGCCTTGACGGCCGCAATATTGTCTCTGGCAGTATCATGTGGACCATCTGTTTATACTCTCGGCATCGAGACCAGCCAGCCATCTGTTTCTGGAGTGAACCTCGCAGGGAAGACAGTTTCCGTGATTTACATGGACAACGGTCAGGAGCCTGATTCTTTGTTCTCCGCGGCCATGGCCACAGCTTTTGTAGAAGAGCTTGAGAATGAATATTTCGGGGGAGACAGCCTGGTGCCTGTCTACTGTCTGGACGAACGGGCCGGCGTGGACTATTCTGCCAAGGCTGAGATGGTGGATCTGCTGGTAGACGCCGGTTCTGATGTGCTTTTCCTTCTGGATTCTCCATCGTTCGGTACGATAGAAACACGCAATGTGCAGTCTGCCGACGGATCTTGCACAGTGTCTGGGGCCGTGCCTTTTTCAGTAACCCTCCATGTCTACGACTCGATGGACATTCGTGACACAGTCCTGACATTCAGCGGAAGCACTGTCGCCAATATTTCTGCGGAAATCAGCGGAAACGAATCGACGGAAGGCATAGAATATATTCTCAAATGCAATATGGACGGCACAGCATCATCGGCAGGCAGGGCCTCCGGCCGGAAATTCGCCCCGTCGTGGAAATCCGAGAACATGATGTTCTTCCTGTACGGCTCACAGCTATGGTACAATACATATTATTATGTAAATGATTATCAGTGGCAAAAGGCCATGGATGTGTGGATTTCAATGCTGGACACTCCTAATATGGAAAAAAAGGCTTGCCTTGAATATAATCTGGCGACTGCATGCTATCTTCAAGGCCAGTACAGACTCGCATCAGAGTGGCTTGAAATGTCGCAAGAGCATTTTCATCTGCCATATTACAGATTCTTGAAAGAAAAAATAACGTCAAGGCTGCAGCCTTGACGTTATTTTTACAGGCGGGGCCGTAAGCCGGTTTCTGTTTTTGAATCTGCCATTTATCTTCGCAACCTACCCCCTGGCATCGGACGGGCCGCCCTTGACTGCCAGTATATTTGGTCTTGCAGGCTTCAGGTCCGTACGCAGACATTGTCGCCAATGCCTGCCGTGAGCTCTTGCCTCACATTTTCACCCTTGCATACAGAGTATGCGGTTATTTTCTGTTACGGTCTCCATAAGATCGCCCCTATCTGCGATTTCCGCAGTGAAGTGCCCTTCCCTGTCCGGACTTTCCTCACAGACTTGGTCTGCGCGGCAGATCGTCCCGCCTGTTATTTATATCCAAGCTTCCGCTCGGTACGGTCATTCCATCTGATCGTTTTTTCTACATCCCTTTCCAGGGCCGGAGTGATGTCCTTGCAGACTTTGTGGCAGCACATTTCCAGCGAATACATTCTTCCAATGCAGAAATTCGTATGCTCGCAGCCGCTGCAGTGATTCACATCTGCTTTCATCTTGTTTACGAAATCAGTGTCCTCCAGCACGGCGCGTCCCATCTGCAGCAGCTGGAAGCCACTGTCTATGACTTTGTCAGCATCAGCGCGTGATGCAACGCCTCCGACATATACCAGCGGCATGTCAGGCAGTGCTTTCCGGAATTTCAAAGAATCTTCCAGGAAAAACAAATGCTTGAAAGGAACGTCTGGGGAAACTATTCTTCCGCCGAGGAGAACACCTAATTTCAGCCACCACATCTTCATCGGCATATAATGGGCTATGGCCTTTACAGGAAAACGTCCTCTCATGACGTACATAGGCGCCCTGCTCACGAACCCTCCTGACAGCACCAGAGCATCTGCGCCGCATCTTTGAAGTTCCTTCGCCACCTCTATGCATTCATCGACTTCCATCCCGCCTTTGAAGCCGTCTCTGGTGTTCATTTTCACGAAAATGGCCACTTTGCCTTTCCCGGCATCAGTCACAGCCTTCATGCAGCGTTTCATGAACCGCATCCTGTTTTCCAGAGAACCGCCGTATTCGTCTTTCCTGTGGTTCGTGTATGGCGACAGGAACTGAGAAATCAGGTATCCGTGCCCTGCATGAATCTCTACAGCGTCAAATCCTGCCTGGATGCACAGTTCCACCGCTTTCCCGTATGCTTCGACCACTTCATCTATCTCTTTGTGAGTCATGCCGTGAACAAAAGTAGGGGAGTAGAGGTTGAATCCATTGCTCGCGCCATAAGGGCGGCATCCGCATATACGCCTGTGCGACATATTCCCGCAGTGGCCAAGCTGGATAGAGGCTTTGGCGCCTTCTTTATGTATGGCATCGGTCAGCTTTTTCAGCTCAGGGACTATTTCTTCCCTCATCCAGAGCTGTCTTTCAAACGACAGTCCGCTCTGGCATACAGCCGCATATGCAATGGTAGTCATGCCAATCCCGCCGCGGGCTACGGCAGTATGGTAGTCAAAGAGAGACTGCGACGGGGAATTGTTTTCGCACATCCCCTCGAAAGCCGCTGACCTGACGGTCCTGTTCCGCAGTTCCAGCGGCCCTATTTTAATGGGGGTAAATAAATCGCTCATGTTCAGTATAGATTCTTATTCGTTTAAGCCGGATGAATTTCACCTGGTTACCAGATGAAAGGAATCAGGTTCTTTTTCTTGAGTTCCTTGTATTCGTCTCCGAACTCCTGTTCATATTTTTCTGTGAGAGCTTTTGACCTCGGGGCCAGATTGGCAAATGTCCATACGGCGAACAGCAGTCCTGCAGGAGACCATGTGAGAATGGCGTATCCTGTCCATTCTGTCAGTTCTCCGAAATAGTTTGCCGAAGTCACATACTTGTAAAGGCCTTTTTTAGGTATGTAATGCTTTGTATCGCCCGGTTTGCGCAGATGTCTGATGACATGGTCAGAGTCCAGGTTTATAAGCATGCCCGTGATAAAAATCAGGCCTCCTATTATGAACTGAGGCGATGACAGCCATTCCATGGTGTATTTGCCTGCGGGCGCGAATTCAAATAGCCAGCTTCCTATGAAATAGGAATTCAGCCCGTTGAATGTCATGCCCATCAGCATAATCAGTATCGGCATTTCGCTTTTCCCCCGCATCAGGAAAGGAAAGATGAAGGCTCTCTGGAAATAGTGCACCAGAAAGAATGCCGCCATTATCAGCAGAACTGCCTTTTCATTTCCGGTGTCATGGCCTGAAATCAGGTAGTCAATGACATAGAGAAGCAGAAAAATGAACGCAGGGGACTCCATTATGACCCAGGCGGCCTTGTTGTTTATTTTTGGTCCCCAGTGCGCAGCGGACAAGTATCCGTAGCCTGCCTTGAAAAAGAAAAGCGCTATGAAAACTATTATTGCCATGGCGAACATGGCAGTCATCAATATATAATAGGTCTGCATTTTCCGGTAAGGTTTAAATTCGCGTCAAAGTTAATAAACATTTTTCTCAAATCAGTTTTTTTGATTAATTTTGTCCCCCTGTAACGTATAAACAGATTTTTTATGAATCCTAAGTATGTCTTCGTTTCAGGCGGTGTAGCTTCCTCTCTTGGAAAAGGTATCATTTCAGCTTCTTTGGCCAAACTTCTGCAGGCCAGAGGATTGAGGGTGACTATCCAGAAATTCGACCCTTATATAAATGTTGACCCGGGAACTCTGAATCCGTATGAGCATGGAGAGTGCTACGTGACAGACGACGGCGCCGAGACTGACCTGGATCTGGGGCATTATGAACGCTTCCTGGGAGTCCATACCTCGAAGGCGAACAATGTCACTACCGGCAAGATATACAATACTGTCATAAACAAGGAACGGGAAGGCGCGTATCTGGGCAAGACCGTGCAGATCGTCCCGCATATCACCAATGAAATCAAAAGGCGCATGCTGCTTCTCGGAAAGACTGGGAAGTACGATATCATCATCACTGAAATAGGCGGCACGGTGGGAGATATGGAATCCCAGCCGTTTGTGGAGGCCGTCCGCCAGCTGCAGTGGGAGCTTCCGGAGGAGGACTGCGTGACCATTCATCTGACTCTGGTTCCGTATCTGAGCGCTGCAAAGGAGCTCAAGACCAAGCCTACCCAGCATTCAGTCCAGCAGCTCCAGCAGAGCGGTGTGCAGCCGGATATCATCGTATGCCGTACCGAGCATCAGCTCACTCCTGAGCTCAGAAAGAAAATCGCCCTTTTCTGCAATGTGAAGCCTGGACATGTGATTCAGTCCATGGATGCGCCGTCGATATATTCTGTGCCTTTGAACATGCAGGCTGAGAAGCTCGACCAGCTGGTCATAGACCATTTCGGCCTCAAGAATCTGCCAGAACCGGACCTGGCTGAGTGGAAGAAGTTTCTGGACAAGCTTTTCCACCCGAAATCAGCAGTCAACATCGCTCTTGTGGGCAAATATGTCGAACTTCAGGATGCTTACAAGTCTATTCTGGAGTCTTTTGTCCACGCCGGCGCGGCCAATGAATGCAAGGTCAACGTCCACAGTATCCACAGTGAGTTCCTGAATGCTTCCAATGTCGAGGAGAAACTTTCGCAGATGGACGGCATTCTGGTTGCCCCTGGATTCGGTGAAAGGGGGTTAGAAGGCAAGATCCTGGCTGTGAAATACGCCCGTGAGCACAACGTGCCGTTTTTCGGGATATGCCTCGGCATGCAGATGTGCGTAGTGGAATTTGCCCGTGACGTGCTCGGGCTCAAGGAGGCCGTCTCCACTGAGGTGAATCCAGCCACCAAATATCCTGTCATAGATTTGATGGAAGACCAGAAGAGCACCACTATCAAGGGCGGCACCATGAGGCTTGGCGCATATGCATGCAAGCTGGACAAGAAATCTCTCGCCTATAATATATATGGTACAGATGTCATTTCTGAAAGGCACAGGCACAGATATGAATTCAACAATGACTATCTGGACAGAATAGAGGCCGCAGGGATGAAGGCTACAGGAAAGAATCCAGATACAGGCCTGGTGGAAATTGTGGAGATTCCGTCACATCCTTTCTTTATCGGTGTGCAGTTCCATCCTGAGCTTAAGAGCACACCGGAACATCCGCAGCCTATATTCGTAGCTTTCGTGAAGGCTTCCATGAAGTTCAGGGACGAACATGGACATCCTTCTGAACTGAGCAAACAGGAGTGATGATGAACTCGCGCGGCGGAATACACCTGCTCTTCTTTTTGGCTGTGATGACTGCATCCTTTGCCTGCTCTGCGCAAGTGAAGCAGTACAAGGCCCGTGTCGTGGGCCAGTATCCGCATGACGAGACATCTTATACCCAGGGGCTTTTCATGGTGGATGGCAGAATGTATGAAAGCACCGGTACATACGGAGGCTCCACATTCAGAATAGTGGATCCGGTTACTGGAAAGCACACAAGGCGTCTTGACTTCAACGAAAAATATTTTGTCGAAGGCTCTGCCGTTCTCGGAGACAGCCTGTACATACTTACGTGGATGAACAAGGTGGCTTTCATATATGATTTCGCCACCCTGGAGTATGTATCCACACTTTCGTATCCGCGCCAGGGATGGGGCTTGACTGCTGACGGCAAGTCTCTGATAGCAAGCGACGGCTCCTCCCGGCTATATTTTCTCGACAGGAATCTGAGGGTGACCGGAACGGTCAATGTCAGACTGCACGGCAAGCCTTTGAACTATCTCAACGAGCTGGAATACATAGACGGCAAGGTATGGGCAAATGTCTATATGACAAATATGATAGTAATCATAGATCCTGCCAGCGGAAAAGTCGAGGCAGTCATAGACTGCGCAGGTCTTCTGCCTCAGAAAATGAAGAAACCTCAGACAGATGTTCTGAACGGGATAGCATATGACAGCCGTACCGGCAAAATCTATGTTACAGGAAAGAACTGGCCGCTGATGTTCGAAATAGCGCTTGAAGAAAAATAAGTTTTAATAATATGCTCTCTAGCAAAAAAAGCCCGCATCACTGCGGGCTTTTTTCTGGTTAGTTAATAGTGTAAATTTTCTTGGCCTGTTAACAAAGGCTGCATTGTGGTTAGTATTTTAACAGCTTAAAAATTCAAAGGCTGATGCCTTCTCATGTTTAAAGATTATAATGAAAAATCATTATCTCCTTATGAACATTACACAAATGTAGCGATTATTTTCAATTATGCAAATAATTTTCAAGAAATTAATGCTAATAATTTTAAATTATTAGCCTGAGAACGTCTGCATGCTACATTTCATCAGTCAGAAGTCCGGGCCTGAGCCTTTTTGTCCGATCGACTGCCTGCTCGTCCTGCCACTGCCGTATCAGCTTGGGATTCCCGCTCAAAAGCACTTCCGGGACTTTCCATCCGTTGAATTCGGCAGGCCTGGTATATATAGGTGCAGAAAGAAGCCCGTCCTGGTAGCAGTCGCTCAGGGCTGAAGTCTCGTCTGTGATGGCGCCTGGCAGAAGCCGCGTCACAGCATCCGCTACAATCGCCGCAGGAATTTCACCTCCGCTCAGCACGTAGTCCCCAACTGTTATCTCCCTGGTCACCAGATGCTCCCTGATGCGGTGGTCAACCCCCTTGTAATGGCCGCACAGGATTATGATATTCTTTTTCAGAGAAAGTTCGTTAGCCATATTTTGCGAAAACTGTTCTCCGTCAGGGGTCATGTATATCACCTCGTCGTAGTCCCTCTCGTGTTTGAGGTCATTTATAATATTATATATAGGCTCTACCATCATCACCATGCCGGCGTCGCCACCGTAGCTGTAGTCGTCCACCTGCTGTCGTGGGCCCTTGCCGTATTCTCTCAGATTGTGCACGTGTATTTCTACGATGCCCTTCTTTATGGCCCTGCCTACAATAGAGTGGCTGAGAGGGCTTTCCAGCAGCTCCGGGACTACTGATATGATGTCTATACGCATGATGTCAATTATCTGTAAAATTTCAAGTTTTGCAAAATTAACAAATAAAATTTGATATATTTGCAGTTTGAAAATTTAACTGCATAGAACTATGACTGAGGAAAAGAATCCGGAAGTATTGGCCCCTGAAGTGGAAGCAGCTGAAATAGAAGAGACTGCTCCATCGGTCAACTATTCCGAGAAGAGTCTGGCGGAGCTTGCCGACTTGTTCATGGAGCTCGCCAAGAATCCGGACAGGATGAAGATGAACAAAGAGGCGGAGGCCATCAAATCCGCGTTTTACAAAAGTCTGGCGAAGGAGAAAGCCGCTGCGGGGATAGCTGTACCGGAAGAAGGGGTGTCGGAGCCGCTGGATTCTGGTGAGGCTGTGAATGCAGACGTGGCTGAATCACCTGCGGCATCTGAAGCTGAGCAGGCGGCCAATGAAGAAACTGTCTCGGAAAATCCGTTTGCAGAAATCGAGAGGGGATTCAAGGCTCTGTACAATGCATACAGGAAGGAACGTGCTGAATACAATAGGGAACAGGAGAAGGAAAGGGAGCACAACCTCGAACTGAAAGAGGCTGTGATCAAGGATTTGAAGGCTCTTCTGGAGAAGCAGGAAGATGTGAACCGCACTTTCCCGGAGTTCCGCGAAATCCAGAGCCGCTGGCGTGCCATAGGCCCTGTGCCGGTCCAGAGCTTCAGAGATCTGAATGATACATATCAGCTTTATGTCGAGCAGTTCTACGACATGGTGAAAATAAACCGGGAGCTCCGTGATTTGGACTTTAAAAAGAATCTGGAGGTCAAGACCGTTTTCTGCGAGCAGGCTGAAAAGCTCGCTGAGAGCGAGAATATCGTAGAAGCTTTCAAAGAGCTTCAGAAGCTTCATGAGCAGTGGAAAGAATATGGCCCAGTCGCCAAGGAGTTCAGAGAATCTA
Organism: uncultured Bacteroidales bacterium; assembly: GCA_949289565.1. Classification (GTDB taxonomy): domain Bacteria; phylum Bacteroidota; class Bacteroidia; order Bacteroidales; family UBA932; genus Cryptobacteroides. The sequence continues at coordinate 25,144 of CASEOO010000008.1, read as the reverse complement.
TCTGGGACCGTTTCAAGGCGGCCACGTCGCTCATAAACAAGAAATATCAGGCATATTTTGAAGGACTGAAGGAACAGCATGAGGAGAACCTGGCGGCCAAAACCAGGCTGTGCGAGCAGGTGGAGGAGATAGCCTCCAAGGAAAATATTTCGGCCCCTGAGTGGAATGTCCTGTCCAAGCAGATCGAAGATATTCAGAAGGAGTGGAAGACGATAGGTTTTGCCACGAAAAAGGAGAACCAGAAGATTTACGACAGGTTCCGTGCCGCTTGCGACAAGTTTTTCGGAAGGAAACGTGAGTTTTATGCCGGATACAAGGAGAACATAAATGCAAATCTCGAAAAGAAGATAGCGCTTTGCGAAGAGGCTGAGGCTTTGAAGGGCAGCACAGACTGGAAAAAGACTGCCAGCAAGCTCATAGAGCTTCAGAAACAGTGGAAAGAGATCGGCGCAGTGCCTCGCAAGAAGTCCGAGCAGCTCTGGAAGCGTTTCCGTGCGGCCTGTGATGAATTCTTCAATGAGAGGGACAAGAATGTGAAGCCTGAGAATGATTTCTACGGGAATTTGAAGGCAAAGCAGCGCCTGGTAGAAGAAATCAAGGCGTATGAGCTTGTTTCTGACGAAGATGCAGACACGGAGGCTATGAACAGCTTCATGCAGAGATGGCAGGAGATAGGTTTCGTGCCTTTCAAAGAAAAGGATGAAATAGCCAGAAAGTACAAGGATGCCCTGAATGAGAAGTTCGGAAGCCTGGCTTCCAAGTCTCGCAAGGGCAGATATGCAAAAGCTCCTAAGAATGAGAAAGAACGTCTGGTGCAGAAATATCTGAAAAAGGAGCAGGATATTACTACTTATGAAAACAATATAGGATTCTTCGCGATGTCGAAGAATTCAGAGCCTCTTATCAAGCAGATGCAGGAGCGCATAGACCAGGCAAAGAAAGAATTGCTGGAGCTTGAGGAGCAGATAAGGGCGCTGGACAGCGCATCATCCGGAGAGGAGCAGTTTTAGTATTAATCCTACAACAGGAGTGAAGAAGGCAGATGGATAAGAATTCTATAATCGGCTTTATTCTGATAGGGGTGATTTTTTTTGGCTTCACCTGGTATCAGTCAAATCAATATCAGAAACAGAGAGAATATCAGGCGCAGCTGGATTCCATCGCATATGTGGAGCAGCTTGCATTGAAGGCGGAGCAGGATTCCATAGCCCGTGCATCAGGTTTGCTGGACGGAAACCGTGACGCCGCGATTTCAGCCGGGCCTCGGAAATATCTGGATTCCCTGCTGAACAGCCGTTACAGTGCCGAGGCACAGTATGTGACTCTGTCAAATGACAAGCTGGAGCTGGTCCTGACCACAAAGGGTGCGCAGCCGTATTCAGCCATGCTGAAAGACTACAGGATGTATGACAGTACCGAACTGTATCTGCTCAAGCCTGGCTATAGCGATTACAATATAGCTGTGTTCGCAGGTGAGAACATAAATACACGTGATATTGCTTTCGAAGTGTCCGAGGCTACTGATACGTCAGTGGTGATGCGCCTCCCGTTCAGCAACGGCGGATACATGGAGCAGAAATTCACGCTCCCGCAGGGCAGCTATATGGTCAGGAATGAGCTTTCATTTGTGAATGTTGACGGGCTGATCCCGAGGAAGATCAACAGTTTCGATATAGACTGGAATCTCATCGTCCCAAGGCTTGAGAAAGGCTACACAAATGAAAAACAGTATTCCAAGCTGGATTACTATTTCTCAGGAGAGAAGAAGCCGGAGCAGATCGGCCGCGGTGGCAGGAATGCCAGCGAAAGCATAGTGTCGAGGGTGAAGTGGTTTGCTTTCCAGCAGCAGTTCTTCTCTGCCATCATGACGGCTGACAATGAATTCACTGCATCGGATTTCAGCATCCAGTTCTATGATGAAAAGGACCCTGACAGGAATCTCATGCTGTGCAACGCGAGGCTGCAGTCCGGGCTGCAGCTCCAGGATGGAAGCGTGACCATACCTTTCGACTTCTATTTCGGTCCGAACCATTATCGTACATTGAAGAGCTATGACCAGAAATATGAGAAGATCATTCCTCTGGGAGGAAGCGTCATAGGCTTGATAAGCAGGGGCGTGATCATTCCGACATTCAATTTCCTGGGGAAATTTATTCATAATTACGGACTTATCATCCTGATTATGACTATCCTTATCAAGATAGTGGTGTCGCCTCTGACGATAAAGTCTTACAAATCTTCAGCCAAGATGAATGTCATAAAGCCGGAGATTGACAAGCTGAATGAGAAATATCCGAAACAGGAAGATGCTCTGAAAAAACAGCAGGCGATGATGGAGCTGTACAAGAGGGCGGGGATCAGCCCGATGGGCGGATGCTTGCCGATGCTTCTTCAGCTCCCTATCCTGTATGCCATGTTCCGTTTCTTCCCGGCATCTATAGAATTGAGGCAGCAGAAGTTCTTGTGGGCGGACGACTTGAGTGCATATGATTCCATACTGGATCTGCCGTTCAATATTCCTTTGTACGGTGACCATGTTTCACTTTTCGCCCTGCTCATGGCTCTGTCGATGTTCCTGTATTCGAAAATGACGTCGAGCCAGATGTCAAATGACCCGAGCATGGCCGGCATGAAGTTCATGAGTGTATGGCTTATGCCTCTGATGATGCTTTTCATATGTAACAACCTTTCCAGCGGATTGAGTTACTACTATCTTCTTTCGAACCTCATAACTATGTTCCAGACCTGGTTTGTACGGCGGTTCATGGTGGACGAAGCGAAGATACATGCCCAGCTGGCCGCTTCAGCGGGCAAGCCGCTTCCTAAGTCAAAGTGGCAGCTGAGGCTGGAGGAAGCCCAGAGAATGCAGCAGCAGGCTCTTAAGGAGCAGCAGAAGCGAGGCAGACGGTAGTCTCGGATTGATGAAATTCATCATATGACCCCATGCGAGTGGAAATGAAAAAAGAATTCGAAGAAAAAAGCATTGCGACAGCAATAAAGACCCTGAAGGAGGAACTGCCATCAAATGTAAAATTGGTGGCAGTTTCCAAATTCCATCCTGCCGAAGCGGTGATGGAGGCATATTCGGCTGGCCAGAGGATTTTCGGTGAAAGCCGTCCGCAGGAGCTGGCGGCGAAGGCGGCGGTTCTGCCGGGAGATATTGTCTGGCATTTCATCGGCCATCTTCAGACGAACAAGCTGAAGATGGTTCTGCCGGTTTCGTCCATGGTGGAGTCCGTGGACAGCCTGCATCTTCTGGAGGCAATAGAAAAATGGGCCGGGGATAACGGGAAGACTGTATGTGTCCTTCTTGAAATGCATATTGCTTCAGAGGCGACGAAGCAGGGATTCTCGCGGGAAGAGATTCTGGATATAGCGTCGAAGGCCGGCGATTATCCTCATATAAGGATATGCGGGCTGATGGGCATGGCTACTTTTACTGATAACGAAGAGATAATTCGAAAAGATTTTGCTAAATTAGTGACTTTAAGGGATGAAATCAGAGCCGGTATAGAGAATTATCCCGGACTGCCTGCGGATTTCGGCATATTGTCTTTCGGCATGACCCATGATTACCGCGTAGCTGTGGAGATGGGGGCGGACATTGTCCGTATCGGGACACTTATATTCGGCGAACGGAGTTATTGACCAGTGCTTCAGAAGATTATAAACATTGGCCGCAAGGCATAAAGATATTGTCCGGAGGACAGAGAAAATTCCCGCAAGGAAAAATTGTCCGAAGGACATCCAGAATGAAAACTATAACCGAATATATCTGATGGATACGGAGAAGATTACTGAAGAGGATATCAGGAAAAACATCAAATACCTGCAGCTGCTGTCCTTGAATTTCCCGACTATTGCGCTGGCCAGCACCGAAATTATAAATCTGGAGGCGATAATGAATCTGCCGAAAGGGACTGAGCATTTCCTGGCTGACTTGCATGGAGAGAACGAGGCTTTCGAGCATGTGCTCAGGAACGCGTCTGGCGCTGTCAAGCGAAAGGTGAACGAGATTTTCGGGAATGCTCTGTATGAGACGGAGAAAAAGGAGCTTTGCACGTTGATTTACTATCCGGAGCAGAAGCTTCAGCTTATCAAAGAGGCAGTTCCGGATATCAATTCGTGGTATAGCGTGACGTTGAACCGCCTGGTGAAAGTTTGCCAGAATGTTTCTTCAAAATATACGCGTTCCAAGGTGCGGAAATCCCTGCCTGAGGAGTTTTCGTATATCATTCAGGAGCTTCTGCATGAGAGCAGCGTGGACCCGAACAAGCAGGCTTATATAAATGTGATTATAAGCACTATCATCGACATAGACAGGGCCGATGACTTCATCATCGCGATGTGCAACCTGATCCAGAGGCTGACCATCGATTCTCTGCATATTCTGGGCGATATTTTTGACAGGGGGCCGGGGCCTCATATCATTCTGGACACGTTGTGCAATTATCACCATTTCGATATACAGTGGGGGAATCATGACATCCTGTGGATGGGGGCGGCATCTGGAAATGATGCATGTATCGCCAATGTGATACGTTTGGCGATGCGTTATGCGAACCATTCCGTGCTGGAGGACGGCTATGGCATAAATCTGCTTCCTTTGGCTACTTTCGCCATGGATGTTTACGCTGATGACCCGTGCACTTCTTTCGGCCCGCGTATCGAGGATGAAGCTCAGAAAGTGGATGAAAAGACGATGCGCTTGCTGGCGCAGATGCACAAGGCCATAAGTGTGATACAGTTCAAACTTGAGGCGGAAATCATCCAGAGAAGGCCTGAGTTCGCCATGGATGACAGGCTGCTTCTGGAGCATATAGACCTGGAAAGGAAAGTTTTCGTGCTGGACGGCAAGGATTATGAGATGAAAGACTGCTTCTTTCCGACCCTCGACCCGGCTGACCCTTACAAGCTGACTCCTGAGGAGCGTGAAGTGGTGTCCAAACTTCATAATTCATTCATCCGCAGCGAGAAGCTCAGAAAGCATATCAAATGCATATTCCGCTACGGGTGCATGTACAATGTATGCAATTCGAATCTTCTGTTTCATGCATCCATGCCGCTGAACGATGACGGCTCTTTGAAAGAGATAGACATCATGGGCCGGAAATACAAGGGACGCGAACTTCTTGGCAGGGTGGGGCAGCTGGTGCGCAAGGCATATTTTGCCGACAAGAATGACCCTGAAAGGAGTTTCGCTCTGGACTATGTATGGTATCTGTGGTGCGGAAAGGATTCTCCTGCTTTTGACAAGAGCAAGATGGCTACTTTCGAACGCTATTTTCTGCTGGACAAGGAACTGCACAAGGAAGAGAAGGGCGCTTACTACACTCTGAGGAATGACGAGGCTGTCTGCGACCGCATACTCGACGAGTTCGGTGTGACAGGGGAGCACAGGCATATAATCAACGGCCATGTGCCTGTGAAGGCCGCGAAAGGTGAAAAACCGGTCAGGGCAAATGGAAAGCTGATGGTCATAGACGGTGGATTTTCCAAGGCATATCATCCGGAGACAGGTATTGCAGGCTATACACTGGTGTACCATTCACGCGGATTCCAGCTGGTGCAGCATGAACCGTTTTCTTCTACGCAGAAAGCGATAGAGGAGGGGCAAGATATCAAGTCCACCACGCAGCTGGTCGAACTGAGCAGCCAGAGGATGATGGTGAAGGATACAGACAAAGGCCGGGAACTCATGGTCCAGATCCGCGACTTGAAGAAACTGCTGATGGCCTACAGACTGGGCATCATCAAAGAACGTTCTTAATTTCTCAGATTCATGACCATGTCTGCGGCGATGGCTTCAGAAGCGCCGCCGCTTCCGAGGGCGTCTTTTATACATGCATACTCTTCGAGCATCTTCGATCTGTATGCATGGTTTTCTATGAGCGCACGTACTTCTTCAACGAGGTTTTCTGCATTGCAGCTGTCTTGGATCAGTTCCCTGAAAGCCAGCCTGTCTATGATGAGGTTTCCCAGGCTGATATATTTCACTTTCACGATGTGCTTGGCAATCATGTAGGTGAGCCTGCCTCCTATGTAGCCGACAACTTGCGGCGTACCGAGAAGGACGGTCTCCAGGGATGCTGTGCCAGAGTTCACCACAGCCGCTTCTGCATGCCTGATGATGGACTGGGTTTCACCGAAAATGACCTTCACTCCTGTCTCTTCATAGCTCCCTTTCAGATAGCCGGCGTAGTCCTCCATGCTTCTGGCCGGCGCCCCGGCTATAAGGAACTGCCAGCCGCTGTATTCAGGCAGGCTTCTCATTCGCGATGCAAATTCTGTCAACACTGGCATCATGGTGCTGATTTCTCCTTTTCTGGACCCGGCCAGCATGGCTATGACGGGCTTGTCCTGCAGCGAGTTCCTTTTCAAGAAATCCTCTCTGCTCTCGTTCATGGCGCGTGATGACGCTATGGAGTCTACAAGCGGATTCCCAAGATATACGGCACTGACTCCCTTTGACTTGAAATACGGTATTTCAAACGGAAAGATGATATAGAGCCTGTCTACGTATTTTTTCAGTTTTTTGATCCTGCCTTCTCTTGAAGCCCATACTTTAGGCGCTATATAGTAGAACGTCCTGATTCCATGCTTGTGTGAAAATTCGGCTATTTTGAAATTGAATCCAGGATAGTCGATGAGAATGACAGCATCCGGTTTCCATGCGAGGATGTCTTTTTTGCATTTCCCGATATTCCCCAGAAGCCTGCCTGCGTGAGTGAAAACTTCCCAGAATCCCATGATGGCGCCTTCTTTGTAGTGCCTGACGAGTCCTCCGTTTACAGGATGCCGCAGTTTTCTTTCGTTCGACGTATAGACGGCATTCATCAAGTCTCCTCCCCAGAACCGTATCTCGGCTTCCGGATCTTCTGAATAAATGCCTTTCATAAGGTTCGAACCATGCAGGTCGCCGGAGGCTTCTCCGGCAATAATGTAGTATTTCATCTTCAGAACGGCTCCTTTAATAATATAACAAAAATGTTAGTAAATATAACTTAATTGTTAAATAATGTAATAATCAATAATCTATGTCGAATTTCAGACTTTTTATTCTGTCGACTTCCTTATAATCTGTACAGTCGATATTGTGCGGGACTACAGTAATGTATCCATCGGCATTGAGCCTGTGGTCTGCGTCAGATGTGTTCTGCGGGTCATCTGTGAAATTCCCGGTGATGACATACAGCTCCTCGTTTTCTTCTGCTTTTTCCAACGCTTCGCGAGCCTGTTCAGTAGAGATCCCCAGTTCCGGTATCCCGTCTTTTCTCCACGGCAGAAATTCTTTTGTCCACCTGCCCATCCCCTGGACAGCGGTCCTGACTCCTTTTATCCGTGGGCAAGTGTCCTTAGGAAAATTAATATTATAGTATATTCCGTATCTGTCAGGCAGATTTTCCATGATTTTCCTGAAAATATCCGGGAAATATTTTTCCACTGAAGAAAAATCTGCATCGGGGTCGCAGGTGTGGAGAGAAACTCCTATGGCTGGAATGCCGCACAAAGCGGCTTCCGCGGCTGCTCCAAGCGTACCTGAATAGCAGACAGCAGATGCGGCGTTAGTCCCGTGGTTGACTCCTGAGATGACGACATCCGGCTTCGTCCTGGAGAATACTGTGTTGAGAGCCAGTTTGACACAGCTCGCCGGTGTTGCATCAAGATAGGCCCATTTGACATCGTCAATTATTCCCAAATTTTTGTATGCCAAAGCCTTTCCTCCCATGGTTACGGCCATGGACATGCCGGACTGGGGCTTCTTCGGGGCGACGGCTGTCACCTCACCGAAATTTTTCATTATTCTTGCAAGCTCTTTTATGCCTTTCGCGGCATAGCCGTCATCGTTTGTCAGCAATATTTTCATAATACGCAAATATAAAGATGAAGTTTGAATTTTTCCAAAAAATATGGGCGGATATTATGATTATTCATATTTTTTCTTAATTTTGCAAAGATTTTGAAAAGAGGCTGTCCAGCCAGGGAAAATGACTGGACTGCATGGTGAAGAAACGATTACTTAAAACAATAAAGAAATGATTAAATTAGGTATTAACGGATTTGGTCGTATCGGCCGTATGGTATTCCGTGCCGCAGTTGAGAATTTCTCAAATGACATCCAGGTAGTAGGTATCAATGACCTTCTGGATGCAGATTATCTGGCTTACATGCTTAGGTATGACTCAGTTCACGGTCATTTCAACCATGACGTGAAAGTAGAGGGCAACTACATGATCGTAGACGGCAACAAGATCCAGATCTTCGCTGAGAAGGATCCTTCAAACATCACCTGGGGCGCTCTCGGAGTAGATGTAGTAGTAGAGTCTACAGGATTCTTCCTTACTGAGGAACTCGCTTCTGCCCACATCAAAGCCGGTGCAAAGAAAGTCATCATGTCAGCTCCTTCAAAGGACGCTACACCTATGTTCGTTTACGGTGTGAATGACAAGACTTACGCAGGTCAGCCTATCATTTCTAACGCATCCTGCACTACTAACTGTCTTGCTCCTATTTCCAAGGTGCTCAACGACACATTCGGTATCAAGAGAGGTCTCATGACTACTGTTCATGCAGCTACAGCTACTCAGAAGACTGTTGACGGTCCTTCCAAGAAAGACTGGAGAGGCGGCCGCGGTATCCTCGAGAACATCATTCCTTCATCTACAGGCGCAGCCAAGGCTGTCGGCAAGGTTCTTCCTGAACTGAACGGCAAACTGACTGGTATGTCAATGCGTGTCCCTACTTCAGACGTTTCAGTAGTTGACCTGACTGTAGAGCTCGAGAAACCTGCTACTTACGAGGAGATCTGCGCTGCCATGAAGAAAGCTTCTGAGGGCGAACTCAAAGGCATCCTCGGATACACTGACGAAGCAGTCGTTTCTACTGACTTCCGCGGCGACTCACACACTTCAATCTTCGATGTGAAGGCCGGTATCCAGCTCGATCCTACTTTCGTGAAAGTCGTTTCATGGTATGACAACGAGTGGGGTTATTCAAACAAAGTTTGCGAAATGGCTCGTGTCATCAGCAAATAATTTGAAGAGCACTCCAAGTTATTCAGCAGGGCCGCGAATCAGCGGTCCTGCTTTTTTACGATTATCCGGCAGACCGCTTTGCCGGAACGGAAAAACAGTATCGGTTATATCTGAATTATGACAGAAAGGACGACTGAAAAACTCTGGAACAGCAATTATCTGAAGATATGGACAGGAAATTTTCTGCTTAACTTCTCGTTTACCCTCATCGTGCCGCTGCTTCCTCTGTACTTAAGCGAAACTTTTGGCGCTTCTAATGATACAATAGGAATGGCTCTGGCCGGGTATACTCTGATGGCCCTGATTATAAGGCCGTTCAGCGGCTATGTCGTGGATAATTATCCCAGAAAGGCTGTCTTGCTGATATGCAATTTCTTTTTCTTCCTGCTGTTTTTCGGGTATATAGCGGCAGGGACGCTGACTATGTTCACTATATTCAGAACTCTGCATGGAGCGCCGTTCGGCTCTACGACCGTGGCCGCCAGCACAGTGGCTATTGATGTCCTGCCTTCCTCTCGCAGAACGGAGGGGATAGGTTACTACGGTCTTAGCAACAATCTTGCGACAGCACTCGGCCCTGTCCTGGCCATTTACATGCTTCAGGCATTTAAAGGCGATTTTCATGCCTTGTTCTGGATATCTACGGCGTTTTCCCTGGCAGGGCTGCTGATAGACGCATCGATAAAACTTCCTGTGCGGGAATTCAAACCTGAGAAAAAAGTGATCTCGCTGGACCGCTTTTTCCTGTTGAGAGGATGGCGTGAGGCTGTGGCTATCGTTACTTATGCTTTCAGCTATGGTGTGATATCCACCTACGTAGCCATATATGGAAAGGAGGAACTCGGAATGACAGGGGGCACAGGTATATTCTTCTCTCTTTTTGCCGTAGGCCTGATAGTTTCGCGCCTGACCGGGGCCAAGGCTCTCAGGGAAAACAGGGTGACCTACAATGCTTCGACGGGGGTCATAGCGTCCATGCTGGGATATCTGCTGTTTGCGGCTGTGCATAATCCTGCAGGATATTTTGCGTCTGCTTTCGTCATCGGACTTGGAAACGGGCACATGTATCCAGCATTCCAGAATATGTTCATCAATCTGGCTGAAAACAGCCAGAGGGGAACGGCAAACTCATCGATACTGACATCGTGGGATGCCGGAGTGGGACTTGGAGTCCTTTTCGGAGGTCTTATTTCCGAACATGCCGGATATTATGCCGCTTTCTGGGCTGCATTAGCGGTCAATGCCGCCGGTGTCGCCTGGTATTTCATTCAGACCAGAAGGCATTTCGAGCAGAACAAACTGCGCTGAATCCTATTGGAATTCTAATTAATTTGACTATCTTTGTCTAAAGCAAACAAATTTTAATAATTCTAAATTAGAAACACAATGAAAGATCTGAAAGGAACCAAGACGGAAGCCAATCTTCAGGCTGCGTTTGCAGGGGAGTCGCAGGCCAGGAACAAGTACACCTACTATGCTTCAAAAGCGAAGAAGGACGGCTATGTGCAGATAGCTTCTATATTTGAAGAGACTGCAAACAACGAGAAAGAGCATGCAAAGATTTGGTTCAAGCTTCTGCATGGCGGAGAAGTCCCTTCAACTGATGTGAATCTTCTCGATGCGGCTGAGGGCGAAAACTACGAGTGGACTGACATGTATGCAGGCTTTGCCAAGGAGGCCCGTGAAGAAGGCTTTCCTGAGATAGCAGTCCTTTTTGAAAAAGTAGGCGCCATCGAAAAAATGCACGAAGAGCGCTACCGCAAGCTTCTTGCGAATGTCAAGGACGGCCTCGTTTTTTCAAAGGACCAGGACATGGTATGGGAATGCTCGAATTGCGGACATATCGTCATCGGAAAGAAAGCGCCTGAGATGTGCCCTGTCTGCAAGCATCCGAAGAGCTATTTCAAGATTCATTCAGAGAATTATTGATGCCCGGACTCCTTCAGGGGCAGTATCCACTATCTACAGACATAAAGAAAACGTTTGCGGAAGCTCAAAATATCTGAGGCTTCCGCAAACGTCTTTTTTGGTGGTCTGGGAAAAAGCACTTTTATTTGGTGCTTAGAAGGTTTATGAGGTTCATTATAACATAGATAATGAATGTCAGGAGGATGACCAGCGACCAGTTAAGTCCCAGCAACGCTACCAGTACAGAGCAGACGCAGAAGACTCCTATGAAGGCTATGCGCATCTTGTACTGCGGCGACCCGGCCTTCACTCCTTTTTTGAACTTCATTGAAAACATCGGTATCCTGCTCACCATCAGTGCACATAGTATCGCTGTTGAAAAAATGATGAAGAAAGGATTTGACGGCCAGCCGGCCATCAGGCTTTGGGGGTAGACAGAGATATAGTAGGTGAAAGAGCCTGTGATCATGGCGCATGCAGGAGTGGCAAGCCCCATGAAATTCTCTGTCTGGCTCTCGTCAATGTTGAATTTTGCCAGTCTCAAAGCAGAGAATACTGCCAGCAGAAGCGGGACAAAAGACAGCACATGGCATCCGCATGATTCTCTCACCAGTCCGTGCATCATCATGGCAGGCAGAATGCCGAAGCTCACCAGGTCTGCCAGCGAGTCCAGTTCCTTTCCGATAGGGGAAAATGCATTCAGCATCCTGGCGCAAAGCCCGTCGCAGAAATCGCAAAGCGCGGCCGCGAGCATTAGCATGAAAGCTATGTCAGGCCTGCCTTCAAAAGTGTAAATCACACCTATGGCCCCGCAGAGGAGGTTCATAGATGTGATTGTGTTAGGCAAATGTCTTAAGATTTTCATCACGGACTATTTGATTCCGAGTTTTTTCCTGATATCTTTAGGAATGGCGTTTTTGTTGACCACGATGTTCAGGGTTTTGTATCTGACGAAAGCATCTGAAACATACCATACTCCATGGTATTTGCCTGTGTCGCCCCATGAATTTTTCACCATGAAGAAGTTGGTGCCGTTCTGGTCCTGCGCCAAGCCGTAAATATGCATCCCGTGGTCGTCTGTAGTGGTTTTTCTGTCATATCCATCCTGTCTCATTTCCTGGGTGATGACTTTCTCCTCTGTTTTTTCTGGCTGGGCTTCAGCCTTCTCTTCAGATTTTCCTACCCATTTCTCCTGGTCTGAACCGGCAGACGGCTTTTTGTCTACATCAGGCACTGTGCCGATCCCGTTTCTTGTGAAACCAGCCTCGCTGACATCAGAGCCCCACGCTATGGTGTAGCCATTTTCTATGGCGTTGTACATAACTTTCATAAATTCATCGAGAGGCAGGTTGTATGATTCGTCCCATCTCCAGTTGTCGCATACTTCGATGATGAACGGCTCATAGAAAGGATGGTGAGTGAATGAAGTAAGCGAAACATAGTCGTCAGGGTTGATTCCCAGGAAATCTCTGTATGTCTCAGGCGTGTATTCCGTTCCGTCCACCTCGAATGATTCAGGGATCTCGCCCAGATATGCTTCGAGGATGCCGTCCAGTCCGTCAACCCATGCTGTTGTGAGCACTCTGTTAGGATTTTTAACGATGGCATCTACATAGCCTTTCAGACCTTCATCCATCTCGAAATGCTCAGGTTTTTCAGTCCCGTAGTTCAGCCCTGGCATAACATCCTGGGGAACAATTCCGTAGTCTTTGATTACATGAAGCACGTCGCCGAACGAGCTGCCTGCGGCGAAGTTCAGATGTCCGTCCAGGCGTACATATTTGATTCCTCTGTCATGGTAAGACTTGGATACTACGAACATTTCTGACAGGTCCACGGTATCGCCTTTTTCTTTCAATATTTCGGACTCGAGGAAAGACAGTGCTGAAAAGCACCAGCAAGTGCCTGATCTGTACTGATCCTTGATCGAGGTGACAGGATTTTCTTTGATGACAGTGAACTCATAGTCACTTTTCTTTTTCTCTGAACTGTCACTGTCCTGTGCGAAGACAGGCACCAAGGCCATGGCTAAAGCCATACTTAAAGCAAATTTTTTCATCATGCCAATGCAAAATTGTTAACAATCAAAAATTTTTCAAATATGCAAAATGCAAATCATACAAAGATATGAATTTTTCCCGAAAAAGCATATCTTTACATCCGCTATCGCAATCTTGAAAAGGCGGCAAGACAAATTTTCCTGTCATGAAAGTGGAAAAGGTGATATTGTATATACATGGAATGGGCGGAGGCGGAGACAGCCGGATTCCGTCCATATTGAATGAACATATCGGCGGAGTCGTCGTGCGCACGTATGATTTTGACCCGGAAGCGGCGGGCCGGCAGATTTCTGCGTGGGTGGATGAAGTGAAGCCCTCGCTTATAGTAGGGGAGTCTCTCGGGTCTTTGAATGCCGTCAAGATAGAAGGACTGCCGCATATATTGGTGTCGCCTTCGCTCAATGCCCCCTTGTATTTCGGATATCTGGCCTTTTTGACTCTGATTCCGGGCGTCACTTGGCTTCTGGACATGATATACAAGCCAAGGGAGGGTGACAGGCAGAAACTGCATTTTACCTTCAGCACCATGCGTAAATATCTTCCTCTCAGGAAAGACGCACTGATGAACAGCCCTGCCGCCGGCGGCAATGATTATTATTTCGCCTTTTTCGGAACCCGGGACCATTACCGAAGGTCCGGAATAGTGAGCATACGGACGTACAGGAAATATTTCGGCAACGGCTATGCGATATATCCCGGGACGCACTTCATGGAAGAAGAATTTATCGTTTCGATGCTTATTCCCAAAATAAAAGAGGTGCTTGGCATCCGTTAGGTCGCCAGGCACCTCTTTTTCAAAGCTCCTGTCCCTGCTATTCGTATCTGAGCGCGTCTATCGGGTCCAGGTTTGCGGCTTTTCTGGCAGGATACCATCCGAAAAAGATGCCTATCACCGTGCAAACTGAAAATGACAGCACCACACTTGATATCATTATCGAAACCGGCCAGTGCGCCAGAAACTTCACCGCCATGCAGGCCGAGCATCCCAGAATGATGCCTATAATCCCGCCTGTGACGCTTATCAGCACTGCTTCTATAAGGAACTGGGACATAATGTCAATTCCTCTGGCGCCCACAGACATGCGGAGACCGATTTCTTTAGTCCTCTCAGTGACAGAGACATACATGATGTTCATGATGCCTATTCCTCCTACCAGAAGCGATATTCCCGCTATGCAGGCCAGCAGGGTAGTCAGAAGATTCGTAGTCATGTCCATCATGTCGCTGAGTTCCTGCTGGCTTCTGATCATGAAATCGTCTTCTTCCCCGTCTTTCAGCCGGTGTTCTCTTCTGAGTATAGTGCGGATTTCTTCTGTGGCATAGCTTGTCATGTCTTCAGTAATGGCAGAGGCAAAGATGCCGTTGAAATGTGTCACGGCGAGCATTCGTTTCATCACTGTCGTGTATGGCGCCAATACTATGTCATCCTGGTCCATGCCCATGGAGTTGTATCCTTTCGACTCGAGCACGCCTATCACTTTCAAAGGCACCTGGTTGAATCTGATAACCTTGCCGATAGGGTCTCCGCCGTCAGGGAAAAGATTTTCCACTATGGTTTTTCCTATTACACATACCTTGGCGGAGGCGCGGATGTCAGCTTCAGTAAACATAGACCCGTCTTCGACATTCAGTTGCCGTATGGAAATATAGTCTATGTCTGTTCCTGTGACTGAAGACGGATAGTTGTTGTTTCCGCATACCAGCTGTCCAGAAGCAGTCGCATACGGGCTGATGCCTGCCAGAAACATGCATTCATCTTTCAGCGCTTCATAGTTGCGTACTTTCAAGGTCTGCATTTCTGACGGGTCTCTTCTCACGCCTCCACGGCGGTCGCCTCCAGGATGTATCATGATGATGTTGGAGCCCATGTCGGAAATCTCTTTCTGTATGCTCTGCTTTGTTCCCTGGCCGAGCGCGATCATGGTGATGACAGCCCCGACTCCTATGATGATGCCAAGCATAGTCAGAAATGCTCTCATCTTGTTGTTTGCCAGGGCTTTCAGTGATATTTTGAATAAATTTGTCCAGTTCATTGCTGTGAAATCTGCTTAATCGTCCTCATCTTTAGGCAGGGAAAGGTAAGTTTCCTCCGCTGAGCGGATATTGCCGTTTACGGCATCTTCTATAATATGTCCGTCTCTGAGCCTGATGTTCCGGCTGCTGTAGTTCGAAATGTCTGGATTGTGAGTCACGAAAATGATGGTTCTTCCCTCCCGGTGCAGTTTCTGGAACAGCATAAGAATTTCGTATGAAGTCCTGGTGTCGAGGTTTCCTGTGGCCTCGTCAGCCAGGATCACAGCCGGATTGTTCACCAGGGCGCGCGCTATGGCCACCCTCTGCATCTGTCCGCCGGACATCTGGTTCGACTTGTGCTCCATCCTGTCCTCCAGCCCGACAGCTATCAGCGCCTCTTCTGCACGTCTGCGCCTTTCGGCCGCTCCCACGTCAGGGTTGTACATCAGCGGCAGTTCTACATTTTCAGCCGCCGTGGTCTTGGCCAGCAGATTGTAGTTCTGGAATACAAAGCCGATTTTCCTGTTCCTGAGTATGGCGCGCTGGGACTTGCTCATGCTTTTGACAGGTATTCCGTCCAGCAGGTATTCTCCAGAAGAAGGTGTGTCCAGACAGCCCAATATGTTCAGCAGGGTGGACTTTCCTGATCCGGATGTGCCCATGATAGTGACGAACTCGCCTTCCGATATCGAGAATGATACTCCGCGCAGGGCATGGACGGTTTCGTCGCCCACTATGAAGTCCCGGCGGATGTCTTTCAGTTCTATGACATATTTACCCATGGCTGACGGTTATTTGCGGGGCGGCCCGGGCATGAATGAAGCGCCTATGCCGGCTTTCGGCATCTTGTTGTCTATTATCCTGACTTCGGTGATGACATCTGTGCCAGAATCCAGGCCTCCTGTGATTTCAGTGTTGATGCCGTCACTCAGGCCTATGGTCACCGGATGGGCAGTGAAAACATTTCCTTCCCTGGTCCATACTTTCCACCTGCTGTCGCAGTCATTTATTACCGTGCCTTTCTTCATCAGTTCTCCTACAGGAGCGAATCTCAGGGCTTTTGCCGGAACTGAGAGGACTCCTGATTTCTCCTGGGTGTAGATATTGATATTGGCGGTGAGCCTTGGCTTTAGCTTGAGGTCAGGATTCTCGGCTGAAATCACGACTTCGTATGTGACGACGCTTTCAGTGGTGGTGCTGGTCACCGATGATGTGGAGCTGGAACTTCCAAGCCTTATCTGTTCCACCCTGCCTTCGAAGATATCGTCCGGGAATGCGTCCACCGTGAAAGTGACACGCTGCCCGTCAGCTACGCCTCCTATGTCAGCTTCATCTACATCGGCTACGACTTGCATCTTGGTCAGGTCGGCGGCTATAGTGAAAAGGGTAGGCGTTTCGAAGCCTGCGGCTACCGTCTGCCCCTCTTCCACGGCCCTGTCTATCACCACTCCGTCTATAGGCGAAGTGATGGTGGCGTATCCGAGGTTTCTTTCAGCCTTTGCCAGAGCCGCCTTGCTGCTGTTGTATGCACTTTCCGCCATCCTGTAATTGTATTCAGACAATTCGAAATCAGTGTCGCTCACCAGCCCTTTCTCATGCAGCTTCACATTCCTTTCGTAGTTCTTCTTCTGGTAGTCATATTCGGCTTCGCTGCCTTGATACGACGCTTTGGCGGAAGCCAGGTCGCTTTCCAGGGTGACCTTGTCCATCTCAGCTATCAGCTGCCCTTCTTTGACGATAGAGTTGTAGTCTGCGTAAAGCTTGTCGATGATGCCTGACACCTGAGTGCCGACCTGCACTTCCGTCACTGGCTCTATGGTGCCTGTCGCAGTCACGTATTTTGCTATATCACCTGTACTGGCGGCCGCAGTTTCATATATGATTTCCTGCTGTTTCCCTTTTTTGCCTGTGAAAATCACTGCCGCCACGACAGCCGCCGCAGCCGCTGCCGTCAGTATGATTTTTTTGATAGTCTTGCTTTTCATATCTCTTTCAGTCTATTTATTCCATCGTTATCGTGCCCTCTGCGTAGAACTGGAGCAGCTTAGAGTTCAATATCGCCATATATTTGGCCTGCAGCAGCTGCTGACGGGCGTTCAGGTAATTGTTCTTTTCTGTCAGCAGCTCCACTGTGTTTTTCATGCCCAGGCTGAACTGCTCGTTCACCAGAGAGTAGCTGATGCCTGTGCTTTCGACATTGTCCTGAGCCGCTATGAATTGCTGCTGGGCGCTGTAAGCATCGAGCCATATGCCCTCGATGGTTTTATAGAGGTCTTTCCTCGCCGCACTCAGGTCCAGCTGGCTGTAGGTGTGCTGCAGTTTGGCTTTCTGGACAGCTGTCTTGTTCTGCCTGTTGCTGAAAATAGGCACGCTGACAGTGATGCCGGCAGAATTGTTCCAGCCATTCTTGATCTGTTCTGCAAAAGTGAAATCCGTGCCGCTGGTATGGTTCGTGCCTATGCCAGCTGACAGCATGACAGATGGATAATATCCTGATCTTGACAGCCTGATTCCCATTTCAGAAGCTTCCACCGCCAGCTCGGCCGCTTTGATTTCAGGGCGTGTCGCCAATGCGGCTTCGTATACATCCATTTTATCCGGAAGGGCGGAAGTGGCGGCCAAGTCGGACAGGCTGTCTATGGCGATTTCCATTTCCTCGCCAGGCTCGAGTTCCAGAAGCTGTTTCAGCTGCAGCCTGTAGTCCGCCAATGAATTTTCCGAGACCACCAGCTGGTAACGGTCATTGCTCACCTGCGCCTGAAGCTGGGCATAGTCAGGTGCAGAAATGCTGCCTGCATCCAGAAGCTCCTTTCCCCGTTCGCACTGAGCTATGCTCACTTCCAGGGTGTTCCTGTTCACTTTCACTGATTCGTCGGCATATAGAATCTGCACATATGCGCTGGCAATGGCCTCAAGAATGCTGTTCGTCTGTGTCTGGCTGTCCAGCTCTGTTTGCTCGTAATTTATTTCGTTCTGTTTCAATGTCTTGCGTATTCTTCCTCCATTGAACAGAGTCCACTGTGCATTCAGGCCGTAACTTCCGGTATAGCTTGTGCTGTGGTTGCTCGTCAGGATTTCTGTCCCGCTGACGGTAGTGCTGCTTTCCTGAAAAGGTCTGTTGATAATGCTCTGTGAAGTGGAAAATGACAGGCTCGGGAACATTTCTCCTTTGGCTGACAAAATGTCCGCCGCCGCGCTTTCAGTATTCAGCCTGCTCTGTCTGATGGTGATGTTGTTCTCAATGGCGTAACTGATGCAGTCTTCCAAAGTCCAGACTTGAGGAGAACGCGCTGTGCTGTCCTGAGCCATGGCTGAAAAGGCTGACGCCAGTGCCAGACATGCGGCAAGCCCTGTTTTTGATAATGAATTCATAATACCTAAATAAAATCAAGCCGCCTTTTTCCTCAAAAACTCTGCCATATCCTTTCTCATGCACCTAAAGCGTCTATTATAATCGTCCAATCCGGTAATTTTGTCGCCAGTATTCAGTATGGCTTACGCCAATTTTTTTATGGCATACGCCAATGCCGGTGCCGGACAATGACAATATGGCATAACCAAAAGCGATGGCGCCTGTCAAGGGACGCCATCGCTTTTGGTTGGATCATCAGGTCCGGGCCAGGCTACAGAGTCCTTCCCGGATACTGCTTCAGCCCTTCTTCGAGGCAGTTGAGTGCCTTGACCATTTCCGGAACTTCGAGTACATATGAGATACGTGCATGGTTCAGGCCTTTCCCCGGAGTCTTGTAGAATGATGCGGCCGGGGTGATCATGGTGGTCTCGTTGTTCAGCCTGAATGTTTCGAGCATCCATCTGGCGAATTTCTCCGTGTCGTCTACAGGAAGCTCTGCGATAGTGTAGAAAGCTCCCATAGGCTTTGGAGTGAAGACGCCTTCCATGCTGTTCAGCCTGTCTATCATATAATCCCTTCTGCGGATGTATTCGTCACGCACTTCCTTGAAGTACTCCTGCGGTGTGTCGAGGGCGCCGATAGCGGCATGCTGTCCGAGGACAGGAGGGCAGAGCCTTGCCTGTGCATATTTCATTGCGGCAGTCATCACGTCCTTGTTGTGCGATACGATGCATCCTATGCGCACGCCGCAGAGGTTGTATCTTTTCGACACTGAATCCACGAGGATCACATTCTGGTCAAGGTCTGGA
This sequence comes from uncultured Bacteroidales bacterium, assembly GCA_949289565.1. Classification (GTDB taxonomy): domain Bacteria; phylum Bacteroidota; class Bacteroidia; order Bacteroidales; family UBA932; genus Cryptobacteroides. The sequence goes on along the minus strand of CASEOO010000008.1, from coordinate 5,967 downwards.
ATGTTCATGGCAGAGAAGTGAGGCTCGTCGGAGTAAGTGAACTCCCTGTACACTTCGTCGGAGATGAGGAAAAGGTCGTGCTTGCGTGCTATTTCGCCGATTGCGAGCATATTTTCTTTCGAATACAGCGTGCCGCAAGGGTTGCCAGGGTTGCAAATGAGTATGGCCTTGGTCCTGTCGGTGATGGCTTTTTCGAACAGCTCGATGTCAGGCACCTGGAATCCTTTCCTGATGTCGGTAGGTATAGGCTTCAGGGTGATGCCGTTCATGAAAGCGAATGTATTGTAGTTCGTGTAGAATGGTTCGAGCACGATGACTTCGTCGCCTTCGTTGCATGCTATCTCCAAAGCCATGTTCACTCCCTCGCTGCCGGCTACGGTCACGATGAGTTCAGGCACTTCGATATCGATGCCTATGCCTTTGTAATATCTGTTTACAAGCCCTTCGCGGAGCTCGATGAGTCCGGCGGAATTCGTATATGATACGTTTTTCAGTTTCAGATTCCTGACAGCCTCCAGCGCACAGTCTGGCGATTTGATGTCCGGCTGGCCAATGTTGAGGTGATAAACTTTCACACCCTGCTTTTTAGCTGCATCAGAGAGGGGAACGAGTTTCCTGATGGCGGAGGCAGGCATCTGCTGAGCTTTCAATGAAATACTAGCCATAATATAATTCGTTTTAGTTGATTTTGCTGATTCTCAATCCTACAAAGATAGCAAATAATTCTTATTTATTGAGAGAATTGTTTACCTTTGTCATTGTGATTGATGGTGGTCCGATGATGTTTCATCGGGTCATTTCATTATAAATGAAGATTTTCCGAAATTATTGATGAAAATGTTTGAGTTCAAAATATATTGCCGGGCATTTATGCTTCCGCTGCTGCTTCTGGCTTCATGCGGACGTGAGGAAAGCTCGGATTTCCAGCCGGTAAGGCTCGCGGCAGATGCTGTGTCTGACACTGCCTCCGCAGCTTTCAAATCATTGTCCGGGTATCAGAATGTGGGGAATGCTGGTGCGATAGCGGTTTTTGGGGGACTGAAGGAGACGGCAGTATTGTCAGAAAGACTTCTGACAGCTGATATATTTGACAATATTGACGCTCATAAGCGTCCGGACGGGCTTCCTGATTTTGCCGGAGAGACCGTGATGCCTGTGTTCGACATGGTGAATGCGCCTTATACTGATTACATAGGTGCAATGAATGAAAATTTTATCAGGGAGACAGCTGTCAAAGGTTTCCTTTCCATGGTATCAGGAAACTGCGCTTCAAGTGCTTTTGACCATGGCCAGTCAGCGTCCAAGCCGAGGGCGAAGATTGTGCTTTTGTCTTCGTCAGTGATGTCTGAGTATGGATGCCATGACATAGAATATATAGTTTCAGCCTCAGGAATGCATGCCGGTGTGCTGAATCCTGCCGAGTCTTCTCTGTCGAGGATTTTCAGCAGAGCTTCGCAGGCTTCAAATGTCGGCGTCTGGGCTGCAAGCGATGTGGTTTCTTCGGGCGTGTACGGGAATGTGTTCAGGGAAATCAGGGCAGAATATGAAGACAAGCATTCCGATTCCTATCGTGAGTGGGCCAGGTCTTCGGAAATCATATGCCTTTCTCCAGATGCCGGGAATTCTGCTGAAGAGAGTGTCAGGCGTTTTTTCGATGCATATATTTCTGCAAATTGCCGTGTGCCGCTTTCCGGCGTGGTCATAGATGATTTCGCCAGGGCTTCGGAGGTGGATTCTCTGAATCAAGCTTTGAACGGCATCTTGCTTTCGGAGACTCAGGAGTCAGAGATTTACAAGCGGCTGGTCATTCCGGGGTTCAGATTTGTGAGCCCGGTGGAGACGTTGACTGAAGACTGCTACATGTGGCTTAGAAATCACGATAGATTTACACATCTGGTGGCGCAGCCTGCGATGACAGGATACATGACAGTGGTCTCTTCAGAGGTGCAGGGCGCATCCTTGGATGAGAACGGGTGGCTGGAGCCGGAATTCAAGTACAACAGGGCCGCAGGGTCAGATATCGAGACTTTTCGTTTCATTCCCTTGAGCCAGAGTTATTTCGGAGGGGAAGACATGGAGATGATGCGCCGTCTGTCGCCCGAAACTTATAAAAAACTGATTTATGTTTATTAGCAGCATATCTCCTGAAGAATTGCAAAAACTGGAGTATGCCAGTTTTCCAGGAACCATAAGTGTGATAGATGCGCCTGGCGCAGAGTTCAACAGGGCAGTGAATTATCTCAGGTCGCAGAAAATACTGGGTTTCGATACAGAGACCAGGCCATGTTTCTCTCCTGACCAGCCACGGTATGGCGTGGCTCTTCTTCAGCTGTCAGGGCCGGAGAAAGCTTTTCTGTTCAGAATAAACGCGCTGGGAATGCACCGCAGACTGTGCAGCCTGCTGGCGAATGAGAAAATCATCAAGGTAGGAGCCGCTGTCAGGGATGATATCCGAGGTCTGCAGAAGTACCGTGATTTCACTCCGAAGTCGTTTGTAGACCTGCAGTCCATCGTGGGTGATTACGGCATCAGGGACAAGAGCGTCAAGAAGATGACTGCCATTATTCTTGGCTTCAGGATATCGAAGACACAGCAGCTTTCGAACTGGGAAGCAGATGTGCTGTCCGAGTCTCAGGCGAAATATGCCGCGACAGATGCATGGGTATGCAGGGAGATGTATCTCAAGCTTATGCGTTCAGAAAAGGTCGCCGCGGAGCCTGAAGGTGCAGGGCAGAAATGATGATCAGTTTTCTCTCTTAAAAATTTAAGTATGGACAAGGTTTTTCTGAAAAGGGGGAGGGAAGAGTCGGTCCTCCGTTTCCATCCGTGGGTGTTTTCCGGAGCGATTTCACAGGTGCAAGGCAGTCCTGCGGAGGGTGATCTGGTAGCTGTATATGCCTTTGACGGGACATTTCTCGCGTGCGGGCATTGGCAGATAGGTTCGATAGCTGTCAGAATACTCAGTTTTGATTCAGATGTCCTTCAGCCGGATTTCTGGGAGAAAATGATTTCCAGGGCATTGGCAGTCCGGAGGGCTGCCGGGCTTGCAGGCAGAGAAGACGGAAAGACAGACTGTTACCGTCTGGTACATGGCGAAGGGGACAATCTTCCAGGATTGATAGTCGATTATTATGGCGGGATCTGCGTCATGCAGGCTCATTCGGCTGGGATGTTCCGAGCCAGAAAACAGATAGCCGATGCCTTGCTGAAGGTTTATGGAGACGGCCTTAAGGCTGTTTATGACAAGAGTTCCGGAACTGCTCCTTTCAAGGCCGGGCTTGATCTGGTGGACGGATATCTGTACAGGAGGCCAGGTTTCAGCGATGACCAGCAAGTCGTTTCGGAGAATGGCCATAAATTTATAGTGAATTGGACTTCAGGCCAGAAGACTGGCTTTTTCCTGGATCAGAGGGAGAACAGGGCCTTGGTGGAGAGATATGCCTCAGGGCGCAGAGTGCTGAACTTGTTTTGCTATACCGGCGGTTTTTCCATATATGCTCTGGCGGCAGGTGCTGAGTCGGTGGTCTCTGTGGACAGTTCGAAGAAAGCGATGGAGCTCGTAGACAGGAACGTGGCTTTGAACGGTTTCGATACAGCCAAGCATACAAGCCTGTGCTGCGATGCTATAGACTATCTGAAAGAGGTGGAGGATGGCAGATATGATATGATGATAGTCGATCCTCCGGCTTTTGCAAAGCATAGAGGTGCGCTTAAAAATGCTTTGAGGGCATATCAGCGTCTGAATGCCGCCGCTATATCCAAAGTGGCTCATGGCGGCCTGGTGTTCACATTCAGCTGTTCGCAGGTGGTGGACAAGGAGGCATTTGCACTGGCGGTTTTTTCAGCCGTCGCCCAGACCGGACGCAGCGTCAGAATCCTGGACAGGCTGAACCAGCCGGCTGACCATTCGGTCAATATTTATCATCCGGAAGGCGAGTATTTGAAAGGTTTGCTGCTATATGTTGAATAAAATTTTGGAGATTTACTGAAAATGCCTATATTTGCAATCCTTTCAGGGGAATAACATATTATGGTGCTATGGCCGAGTGGTTAGGCAATGGTCTGCAAAACCATGTACAGCAGTTCGATTCTGCTTGGCACCTCTCAAAAGAAAAGGTCGGAAGAGAACTTCCGGCCTTTTCTTTTTCTGCTCAGTGGCAATGAGGCTTTGAGGCAATGAGGTAAAAAGCCGTCTTCTCCCTGAATGATGCTGCATCCGTCGGCCTTTGAGGCAATGAGGTAATGGGGTAAAAAGTGGTAATGAGGTAATGTGGACAAAAACAGTTGGTGGTAATGGTGCAAAAAGCAGTTGGTGAAATATCCATAACTAACTGACAGATATATCCATATAGAAACTTTGGCATCACTGGAAAATCCATGTTGATTTAGGAGAAGGCGAGAAACAGGATTTGTAATCTAACGATAACCAGAGTCTCAGTTAACCCCGGTAAACCATGTCGGACTGAAGCCGCATGGCCACGAAAACGTAGTTAGTCGCGCATCCTCATGTCGGACTAAAGCCGCATAGTCGCGAAAACGTAGTTAGTCACACATCCCCATGTCGGACAAAAGCCGCATAGCCGCGAAAACGTAGTTAGTCGTACATCTCACATTTCCCAATACAATTAATCCTTGTTCTGTTGGAATATGCTCTCTGAGATTTATATCTTGTAATTAATACTGAGGAAAATTAGTCTTAATCCTTGTTCTGTTGGAATATGCTCTCTGAGACTCTCAGAGAGAGTACAAGAATCACAATTATGTGTCTTAATCCTTGTTCTGTTGGAATATGCTCTCTGAGCCAGACCGTATGAAAATAACGTAGATCCTAGATGACGTCTTAATCCTACTTCTGTTGTAATATGCACTCTGAGAAGAGAACATTACGAGATATCTGGCAATTTTTCATAGTCTTAATCCTTGTTCTGTTGGAATATGCTCTCTGAGGTTGTCATCATCCAGGATGTTGAGCAGGAGCCTGGGTCTTAATCCTTGTTCTGTTGGAATATGCTCTCTGAGGGCTTGAGATTGATGAGAAAGTCACTGGAAACATCGTCTTAATCCTTGTTCTGTTGGAATATGCTCTCTGAGTCTGGCCAGACCATGAAATCGAGTGCACCCCGGAACAGTCTTAATCCTTGTTCTGTTGGAATATGCTCTCTGAGAGGAGGAACTTGAGGCCATCAAAGAGATCAGGGTGGGTCTTAATCCTTGTTCTGTTGGAATATGCTCTCTGAGACGAAATTGTGGGTGTTCAATTTCCTGTTGATATGTCTTAATCCTTGTTCTGTTGGAATATGCTCTGTGAGAAGGCAGATGATGAAAACAGGGCTGTATTCCAGATTGTCTTAATCCTTGTTCTGTTGGAATATGCTCTGTGAGTAACAAAAACTTCGCGATAGACCATCAGGTCATTAGTCTTAATCCTTGTTCTGTTGGAATATGCTCTGTGAGGGCTACAGCGGATGTAGATACAGCATCGTCTGTTGGTCTTAATCCTTGTTCTGTTGGAATATGCTCTCTGAGACAGCATTACTATGCTGTCTCCAAGGACCTGTCCAAGGGTCTTAATCCTTGTTCTGTTGGAATATGCTCTCTGAGAGTAGGCTATACTATTTTCTGCTGGATATTCTCCAGTCTTAATCCTTGTTCTGTTGGAATATGCTCTCTGAGTATAATAATCAAAACGGAGAACTGACATGGCAAAGTCTTAATCCTTGTTCTGTTGGAATATGCTCTCTGAGTCCATGGCTTGGTAGGTCATGGAAAAGAAAATATTCGTCTTAATCCTTGTTCTGTTGGAATATGCTCTCTGAGTATGGTAGAACATTATGTACGTATTGAAAAGAAAGCTGGTCTTAATCCTTGTTCTGTTGGAATATGCTCTCTGAGGGGTTAATCTTGCAGCCTTCACAAAACTTCCTGTTGTCTTAATCCTTGTTCTGTTGGAATATGCTCTCTGAGAGG
>CASEOO010000007.1 GCA_949289565.1 uncultured Bacteroidales bacterium | reverse complement strand
TTTCCATGCTCCCTGGTTCACATCGAGCACGATCACGTTCATGCCTAAGTTCATGGCCGCCTTCTGCGTACTGAGCCTGGTCCTCAGGCTGGAATTGAAGAAAAGCATAAGCAGGGTCTTGTTCCTGCCGAGTTCCTGGTCGGCGAACGGATTCTCCTTGACGTATTTTGCCTTGGCGAATGCCTCTTTCAGGTCGCCGAGCTGTTTTACTGATGTGAAATGTCTCATAATGGTACAATATTATTGCCGGACACTTCCGGCATCTGCCAAAGATACAAACTTTATTATCAATGTATGAAAAATTAAATTTCTTAATTGGCAATATGTTTGATTTTTCTTCAAAAAAAAGCCAGATCTGATAATTTTGCTTACTGTCTCCTCTAATCCCGCCGCGCCTTAAAGTTCCAGTGAATTTTCTTTCAGCAAGAAGTCGTAGATGCTGATGGTTGTAATCCCGGATTCATCCCTCGTCACGGGGCTTTCTTCTCCGGTGACGATAATCTTCTTGAAAGAATCGTCTACTCGCAACAGAGACGCCCGTTCCTGCCTTATCTTCTCATCGGATTCCATCCGGTAGGCCGACTGTATGTAATAACGCCTGCTCCCCAAATTGCAGACAAAATCGACTTCAAGGCTGGAGCGATGCTGTTTCCCATCCTCGCCTCTATGGATGACAGGGACAACGCCCACATCCACATTGAAGCCACGCATCCGCAGTTCGTTGTAAACCATGTTCTCCATCAGATGGCTTTTCTCCGACTGGCGGAAGTTGATACGCGCGTTGCGTAGCCCCAAGTCCATGAAGTAGTACTTGTAAGGGGAATTGATGTAACGTTTCCCTTTGATGTCGTAGCGGGTGGACTTCTCTATCAGGAAAGAATCGCAGAGGTAGTCAATGTAATTCTTGACGGTATCGCCGGACAGGGGCGATTTCTTCTCGCTTTGGAACGTATTGGCCAGCTTGTTCGGATTGGTCAGCGCACCGATGCCCGAAGCCATGATGTTGATGAGTTCCTCCAGGTCGTCGTCCTTGCGTATCCCGTAACGGTCTTTGATGTCCTTGAGGTAGGTCTCGTCGAACAGGGATTTCAGGAAGCGCACCTTCTGTTCTTCCGTTTGGTAGGACAGAATCTGCGGCAGCCCGCCGTACAGCATGTATTCGTTGAATCCCGCCTGCACCGTTCCCGGATAGGCGGACATATACTCGCTGAAACTCAACGGGTACATTTTCACCTCGAAGCCACGCCCCCGGAATTCCGTGATGATGTCTTTGGACAGGAACTTCGCGTTGCTGCCCGTCACATAAATATCCGCATTGCGTATTCGCAGGAAACCGTTTAATACGTCTTCAAACTGGCCAAGCATCTGCACCTCGTCAAGCAGGATATAATACATGTCCCCGTCTGAGATGCGGCTCTCCACGTAGGCATAAAGGTTGTCCGGATTTCTTAGGACGCGGTTCTTGTAATCCTCCAAATCCACTTGGATGATATGGTCCGGGGCGATGCCGTTGCTTTCCAAGTACGAGGTGAATATCTCAAAGAGCAGGTACGACTTGCCGCACCTGCGCATCCCGGTTATAATCTTAATCATGCCGTTGTTCCGCAAGGAGATAAGCTCATCCAGGTATTTTCTTCGTTCTATACGTTCCATGCTAATCGGAATTTATGTCACCAAGTGACAGAGTTTCCGATTACAAAGATAGGGCTTCTTTCTTTAAATCCGGCAAACGCTGCTCGAAAAAAGCGTCATTTGTGACAGTTTTTCCGAGTATAGCATCAGTCAGGAACGGAACCATTGTTTCCGTAAATCCATCACCGGAAGAAATAAGGGAATATGTTTTGGATAATGTCGAATAAGACATAACTTTGCGGCGTAATCTTTAACGATGCCGTATGGAAAAAGAATTGGAACAGAAAGACTTGTTTCACGAAGCAGAAGGTTTCTCCATTCTGGAGGCCATCAACGAAGCCAAGCGCTGCCTGCGCTGCAAAGTTCCGCAGTGCGCGAAAGGCTGTCCTATTAGCCATGATATTCCTGACTGGATTCATGAGATATCGAAGGGCAATTTCGGCAATGCCATGAAAATCATCAACGACAAGAGCAACCTGCCTGCTGTCTGTGGACGTGTCTGCCCGCATGAGAGGCAGTGCGAGGGGCATTGTGTCCTGTCTAAGAAAGGAGAAGGCATCAAGGTCGGCAAACTCGAACGTTTTATAGCCGATTTTGATGGGGATATGAGGCTTATCAAGGAAAATCTCCAGCCGAAGACCCGTGGCCGTGTGGCTGTGATAGGTTCAGGCCCGGCTGGACTGACCATTGCAGGTGACCTGGCCCGTATGGGGTTCAATGTGGAAGTGTTCGAGATGGAGCCTGAGCCGGGAGGGGTGCTGATGTTCGGCATTCCGGAGTATCGTCTTCCGAAGGATGTGGTCAGGCGTGAAATCAGGAAAATTGAGGAGCTCGGAGTGGCATTCCATTGCAATACCACTATCGGTCCGGATCTGAACATAGACCAGCTTTTTGCCCAGGGCTTCGATGCCATATTCATGGGAACAGGGACTGTCAAGCCGCGCAAGCTTGATATTCCTGGGCGTAACCTGAAAGGAGTGCGCCAGGCTATATATTTCCTCAGAAAGGTGAGCCTGTACAATGAGGGCAGCATAGCGAGGGAGGATGTGCCGGTACATGACGGCGACAGGGTCTTCGTTATCGGCTGCGGAAATGTGGCCATGGATGCCGCCCGTACCGCCATCAGAATGGGTGCCAAGGATGTGGAGATTGTCTTCTATAAGACGAAGGGAGAAATGACAGCCCTGCAGTCTGAGTATGAAGGAGCAGTGGCGGAAGGTGTGAAATTCAACTGGGAGTCCAATATTGTGGAGATTCTGGACTATAACGGGATTCTCAGCGGAGTGGTCATAGAGTGCAACGGTGAAAAACGTATAGAAAAAGCAGACAAGGTACTCTTGGCTGTCGGCTCTGTGCCGGCAAGCCGTATCGTGTCTACGACCAAAGGCATCGATGTCAATGAGTGCGGCTATGTCCTTACACGTGAAAATCCGTACGGCATGACTTCACGCAAGGGTGTTTTTGCTGGCGGTGACGTGGTGAACCAGCCGTCCACTGTGGTGCTGGCCATGCATGATGCCAAACTGGTGGCGGAAGGCATAGCGAAATATGTTGATGCCGTCAGGCTGCTGCAGTCTCTGGATTCTGCATCGGCAGGCCCTGCATCCGGGATGAACCCGGCTAAGGCTGAATAAGCCGGAATTTTTCTATCTTTGCCGGCTCAAAAATTTCCGGTTATGACAAAGGAACAGAAATTTGGCCATCTGGCCATGCTGGGTGCGAGTGTGATGTGGGGGCTTATGGCCCCTATATCGAAGGCTGCCATGAATTCTGATGCGGTATCGGCCATGCTCGTGGCTGATGTCAGAATTTTCGGGGCTGCGATATTGTTCTGGATTTTCTCCCTTTTTACGAAAGGGGAGAAGGTCGCTCATAAGTCCGACTATGTGAGATTTTTCTTCGCCGGACTGTTCGCTATCATCCTGAACCAATGTGTCTATGTGACAGGGGTGTCGATGACATCGCCTGTGGATGCATCCATCATCACCACGACACTTCCGATAGTGACCATGATATTCGCGGCCATCTTCATCAAGGAGCCGATCACAGGCAGGAAAGCAGGCGGAGTGTTGCTGGGTGCATGCGGTGCATTGCTCCTGGTATTCGGGAACAGGCTGCTTCCGGGTGCTGCTCCGGCTGCCGCGGCCGGACATTCATCCAGTCTTACGGGTGACTTGCTCTGCTTTCTGGCGCAGTGCTCCTACGCCGTGTATCTGGTGATATTCAGGGATCTGATCAAAAGGTACTCTGCAGTGACGCTGATGAAATGGATGTTTACGTTCGCATCTGTCATCATGATACCCGTATCGGCCAGAAGCCTGGCTCTGACAGGGTGGAGCTCCATCTCCCTGACAGAGTATGCCGAGCTGGCCTATGTGCTTGTATTCGGGACTTTCCTCTGCTATCTCATAGTGCCTGTAGGACAGAAGTTCCTGCGGCCGACTCTGGTGGCTATGTATAACTATGTACAGCCTGTAGTCGCCACCATAGCCGCGATCATCTGGGGCATGGACACTTTCAATATCCTGAAAGTGGTGGCGGTCGTCTTCATTTTTTCTGGTGTCCTGCTCGTGAACCGCAGCAAGGCCCGCCATCCCGAGGACGAAGCCCGGAGAGTGGTTCAGGCTGATTTGCAATCACCATCGTGAAAAAATACCGGTTGATTAGTATATGTTATGTGGGTGGGTCAAAAGTCACGAAGTGACCGCGACTGGAAGGAGCGAGATCCCCCTAATAGGGGTCGAGAGCGGTTCTATGAGAATGTCCGGTGGATATTCGAAAGCGAACAGAGGGGGTTAGGATGGGGGCAGTCTTTCGAAGAAAGACGTTTGAGGGTGGCCAAAAGCCCTTTTGGGTCACCCTCATAGACACTTCATGATACGTAAATTGCCTGTCACTCTGCGAGTTTCTTCAGTGCCGAGACGAATCTTGAGGCGGTTTCTTCAGAGATGGTCAGAGAAGGAAGAAGCCTGATGACCTTAGGACCGGCTGCTCCGGTGAAGAAATGCTCTTCGAACAGGAGTCTGTTACGCAGGTCTTCGTATCCGTCCTTCACTTCAAGGCCTATCATCAGTCCGCGTCCGCGGTACTCTTTTATCGGGTGTACCGGCTGTCCGTCCGGGCAGAGCGCCTGTCTGAAATATTCCCCGATTTTCGCCGCATTCTCTACCAGATGTTCGCTTTCGATTATCTCCAGCACGGCAATCGCCGCGGCGCATGCCAGATGATTGCCTCCGAAAGTAGTGCCAAGCATCCCGTATTCAGCCTTGAATGCAGGCGATATGAGCACGCCTCCTATAGGAAATCCATTTGCCATTCCCTTGGCTGTGGTGATGATGTCGGCGCGTATTCCGGCGTGCTGGTGTGCGAAGAACATTCCTGTACGTCCGTAGCCTGACTGGATTTCATCCAGAATCAGCATTGTGCCTGTCCTGCTGCAGAGTTCCCTGAGCGATTTAAGGAAATCATCTGACGGTTCATATATTCCTGCCACACCCTGGATGCCTTCGATGATGACCGCGGCGAATTCCTTGGATTCCAGAGCCTTTTCAGCCGCGTCGATGTCATTCATAGGCACGAATTCCACATGGGAAGTGGAATTGAACGGAGCCTGTATCTTAGGATTGTCGGTGACAGCGACAGCTCCTGAAGTCCTGCCGTGGAATGCTTTGCCGAAGGCGAGGATTTTGGCCCTTCCGGTCTGGAATGAAGCCAGTTTCATGGCGTTCTCATTGGCTTCAGCCCCTGAATTGCAGAGGAACAGCGAATAATCATCGTAGCCGCATATCTTTCCGAGCTTGTGCGCCAGCTCTTTCTGCAGAGAATTCTGCACGGCGTTCGAATAGAATCCGAGTTTGTTCAGCTGGCTGGTTACCGCCTTTACATAGTGCGGATGGCAGTGCCCCACAGATATGACTGCGTGGCCTCCATACAGGTCAGTGTATTCTTTCCCGTCTGCATCCCACAGGGTGATGCCGAGCCCTTTCACCGGCTCGATATCCCATAATTTATATACTTTGAATAAATCCATCAGTCCTTTTTGCCTTTTTAGTTGAATTATTAAAATGCTGAAGGTTTGAGGCGGAGTCCTGCAGTCTCGTCCAGCCCGAACATCAGGTTCATATTCTGGACAGCCTGTCCTGATGCGCCTTTCACCAGGTTGTCGATGACTGAGCTTATATGCACGTAGCTGTCATGAAGTTCGACATGTACCAGCCCTTTGTTTGTGTTGACGACTTCTTTCAGGGATATTCCTTTTCCTGAGTGGAAAACGAAAGGGGAGTCCCTGTACCAGTCTTCGAACACAGCCGCATACTGCTCTTCAGTCATCCCTGGGACAGCCCTGGTATAGACGCTGGCGAAAATCCCTCTGGTAAAATCACCTCTCATCGGAACGAAGTTCACTGCAGGCTCGCATCCTGCGACTCTCCCGATGTTCTGTTTGATTTCGGCCAGATGCTGGTGTGTGAACAGCTTGTAAATGGAAATGTTGCTTTCCCTGTAGCTGAAGTGGGAGGTCTCGGCCAGTTTCTTGCCGGCTCCTGTAGACCCCGTAATGGCAGTCACATGGATTTCATCTTTGATGAGCCCGTTGCCCGCCAGCGGCAGGAGAGCCAGCTGTATGGCTGTGGCGAAACATCCGGGATTTGCGATGTCATGGGCATTCTTGATATCGTCTTTTGCGCTTTCGCACAGCCCGTATACGAATTTCCTCCCTGCATAGTTTCCATCCAGCCTGAAATCGTTTCCCAGGTCAATGATTCTGCATGAATCGCTGATTTTATGTGTGTCGATGAATTCACGTGAAAGGCCATGGCCCAGACAGAGGAAAATCACGTCCGGATTCCCAAGCTCCTTGCCGAATTTCAGGTCGGTCTCTCCTATGAGATCACGATGTATGTCACTGACAGGCACTCCGTCTGACGATGTGGTCGTGGCCGCCACGACTTCTGTTTCAGGATGCCGGAGGAGGATTCTCAGAAGTTCTCCTCCGGTGTATCCTGTGCCTCCCGCTATTGCCGCTTTTATCATGGTTCTTTTATATTGTCTGTCTTCAGTCTTTCACTACATCCTCAGCATGCTCGCTGTTTACGCTGTAGTAGATCTTCAGCGGATTTGCAAGCACCTTCGTGAAGCCGACTACATCTGCGCCGGTGTATGACTTGTTTATCTCGCCGTAAGATCCGAACTTCGAGCTCATCAGGTCATGGCTGCTTGAGCATCCCAGCACTGCGAAATGATATGGCATCAGAGCCACTTCCACTTCTCCGCTCACATGCTTCTCCATATGGTCCATCATGGCCTCCATGTCTCTGAGGACAGGGTCAAGATACATGGCCTCGTGCATCTGCTGGCCGTACCATCCTGCTATCTGGTCTTTCCAGTACAGCTGGCCTTTGGTGAGGACATGCTTCTCAAGCAGGTGGTGAGCCTTGATGATAATCAGCGGGGCAGCCGCCTCGAAAGCCACACGTCCCTTGATGCCGATGATAGTGTCTCCCACATGGATGTCGCGGCCTATTCCGAAAGGCCCGGCTATGTCCTTGATCTTCCTGATAACGTCTACAGGAGACATTTTCTCTCCGTTTACCGACACAGGCTCTCCAGCCTCGAATCCTATCTTTATATGCTCAGGGGCAGTTTTAGTGACCTTCGTAGGATAAGCTTCCTCTGGAAGATACCCGTCTGAGGACAGAGTCTCCACTCCACCTATGCTTGTCCCCCACAGGCCCTGGTTGATGGAATACTTGGACTTTTCCCATGAAGAATCGTACCCATGGTCCTGAAGATACTTGATTTCCTCCTGCCTTGTTATGGACAGTTCCCTGATAGGGGCGATAATCTTCACTTCCGGAGCGAGAATCTCGAATACAATGTCGAACCTCACCTGGTCATTCCCTGCTCCTGTGCTTCCGTGCGCCACGAAGCCTGCACCGAGCTTCTTTACATGCTTCAGGACTTCGAGAGCCTGGAACACGCGCTCAGAACTTACAGAAAGCGGGTATGTGGCATTTTTGAGAATGTTGCCATATATAAGATATTTCAGGCCGTGTTTATAATATGTATCCACAGCATCGATATTGGTATGCGACGCAGCCCCGAGCTGGAGAGCGCGTTCCTCGATTTTCTTTTCCTCCTCTTTCGAGAAACCTCCTGTGTTTACCATGATGGTATGGACCTCCAGGCCCTTTTCATTCTTCAGATAAGGCACGCAGAACGAAGTGTCAAGACCTCCGCTGAATGCAAGCACGACTTTGTTGTTCATATTGCTGTAGTTTTAATGTTTTCTGAAATTTATCTGCACCTGACGGTGCAATTTTTATTTTGTCATGCACCTGACGGTGCAATTTGCGAGATTTTCCGTCTCCTATTGAGCCTCCCTGATTCCGGCATCCTGGACAGATATATGCTCGTTGGGGTCATACAGCAGTCCGGTGCACAGGCACATTTTATAATTGTTGTTCTGCAGAATAGGGAAATTCTTGCATCCCTGGCATCCTTTCCAGAATTCAGGATCATGGGTGAGTTCTCCGAAAGGCACCGGCCTGAAGCCGATTTCATAATTCATTTTCATGACAGCGGCGCCGGTTGTGATGCTGAATATCTTGGCATCAGGGAATTTCTCCCTTGAAAGTCTGAAAATTCTCTGCTTGATTCTTTTCGCCAGCCCCAGCCCTCTGAAAGCGTGGGCAACTATAAGCCCTGAATTGGCCACATATTTTTTCCCTTCCCAGGTTTCGATATATGAGAACCCGGCAAATTTCCCGTTCTTGGCTATGGCGATGACTGCCTTCCCTGCTCTCATTTTCTCGACTATGTACTCAGGAGTGCGCTTGGCTATTCCCGTGCCTCTCTCCTGCGCCGAGACGAACATTTCGTCGCAGATCTCCTGAGCATACTTCGCGTGGCCGTTGTTAGCCACCAGAACATCGATATCCATTTTTCTGTTATATGTTAAACTGTAATAATGCTTGTGCTTGGAAACAATAAAAACCCTAACGGCAAGACAAACCTTGATTGTCAATTGCAATTAATGCGTTCTTTATGTCATGCGTCTGGAAAGAATGAGGGATTCCTGAATGGCCGCCCTCCTAGATTCGGACGAGAGCAGATGCGCCGGACAAGCCTCGTCGGACTTTGATGACCGGTGCCACTATCGAAGATATTTTTGTTCTCAAATCCATATTTCCTGCAAACATACGAAGTTTTTTTGAAAATCCTATCTCAATGCCCGAAAATTTTTCTTTTGGCATGCCAGCCTGCTCTTTGTTGTCAATTTTAAGAAAAAATTTGTTTCCGATGCAACATCGGGCTTGCGGCATGCATCTATAAGGCGTGTTTGATTAATAATTTACAGACGTCATGAGAGAACTTGCCATAGAAATACTTAAGAGGGTCGGGGCTTTCCTTGTAGTAGCTTTCGTTCTCTCATCGTTTGTTCTGTTTTCATGAGAACGATCTGCAACTTTTGATACATTGCTATGATTGAGGGCGATCCCAGATGTTTTGGGGGCGCCCTCAAACGTTTTCCCTCAAAAGCGGAGACCAGATTGGACCGTTTTCATCATTGTCTTTCCGCCGCTTTTTATATCTTTGCACTCTTGTTGGAATTGGCGGGAAACCGCCATAATTTAAATTTATATGGCACAGAAACCATCCATCCCTAAAGGGACCAGAGATTTCGGGCCTGCGGAAATGGCCGGAAGAAATTACATATTCGATACTGTCAAGTCTGTCTTCAGGACTTACGGCTATATGCCCATAGAGACTCCTGCGATGGAGAATCTCAGCACGCTTCTCGGAAAATATGGAGACGAGGGAGACAAGCTGCTGTTCAGGATATTGAATTCCGGAGATGCATTTTCCGGGGTGGATTTCGGGGATTTCGCCCTCGAAGATGGCAAGTGCAACAGCAAGGCTCTGTCGCTGAAAGTATGTGAAAAAGGATTGCGCTATGATTTGACAGTGCCTTTCGCACGTTTCGTGGTGCAGCATCAGAATGAGCTGTCTTTCCCTTTCAAAAGGTATCAGATTCAGCCGGTATGGAGGGCTGACAGGCCTCAGAAAGGACGTTACAGGGAATTTTATCAGTGCGATGCTGATGTCATTGGCTCAAAATCGCTGCTGAACGAGCTGGAGCTGGTCCAGATAGTGGACCGGGTTTTCACACTGTTCGATATAAATGTGCTGATAAAGATAAACAACCGCAAGGTGCTGGCTGGCCTGGCAGAAATTTCGGGGTTTCCGGATCAGGTGACAGATATCACAGTGGCCATAGACAAGATAGACAAAATAGGCCTGGATGCGGTGGAGGCGGAGATGCGTGAAAAGGGGCTGTCGGATGCGGCGATAGCTGTGATAGAGCCGGTGCTGACATTGAAAGGAGGCTGCAAGGAGAAGATTTCTGCTATGAGGGCGCTCATGGAGGGCAAGTCTGCCTCAGGAATAGTGTCAGAAACAGGACTGAAGGGGCTGGATGAACTTGAAGAGCTTTTCGGCCTTATTGATGCCGCCGGCATCTCGCAGGAGGTGGAAATAGACCTGTCTCTTGCCAGGGGGCTCAACTATTATACAGGGGCGATATTCGAGGTCAAGGCGAAAGACTTCGAGATAGGAAGCATATGCGGCGGCGGCAGGTATGACAATCTGACGGGTATTTTCGGATTGCCTGATATGTCCGGCGTAGGAATTTCTTTCGGAGCAGACAGGATATACGATGTGCTGAAAGGTCTTGATAAATTTCCGAAGGATGTCAGGGCCGCTTCCAGGATTCTTTTCGCGAATATGGGAGATGCTGAACTGAAATATTTGCTCCCGGTGGTGCGCTGCCTGCGTGAGGCTGGCGTTCCATGCGAGGTTTTCGCCGAGCCTTCCAAGCTGAAGAAGCAGTTTGACTATGCCGACAGGAAATCCATTCCATTCATTTCTATCACAGGGGGAGATGAGATGTCAAAAAATCAGGTGAATCTGAAAAATCTTTCGTCAGGAGCTCAGGAAAGCTTCTCGAAAGATGACATTGATGGCATTTTGAAGTTTGTCGGCATGGAATAGAGGCAAAAAAGGATTATTTTTAAAAATAATTTTGGATTTTTAAAAATTGTTCTTACCTTTGCAATCCGATATCGCGGGGTAGAGCAGTTGGTAGCTCGTCGGGCTCATAACCCGGAGGCCGGAGGTTCGAGTCCTTCCCCCGCTACTAAACAGGACATCTCATTCGAGGTGTCCTTATTTTTTATGTCCGTACCCCTCACAGAGCGCACTGCAATGGCGGTTTGACAATCTGTCACTTTATAAAGTCGCTGAATGACTCATAATCTGAATTCGTGAATGATATTCTGTACTGTCTTTCTGCGAAGAGGCTCTCTGTGTGGAGATCTTCGATAAGCACGCTGTCTATGCCGAATCTGTCCAGATCCGCCATGGTGACGACCTTCCCGACAGGCATTTTGAGCACCTTTCTCAAAATCCATTCACCTAATGCGGAATTAGGATTCGACATCAGTGCTTTCGAGCCATCCTGGCAGACCTTGGCTGACAATGTGTTCCCGTCAGGAAGCAGAAGCTCGAAAGGGCAGTCCCTGTCTGGAAAGAAGCCGGGATATTTGTCATGAATGGCTTTGGGGATAGATATGTACACTTCATTTTCATCTCTTTTCCTGCCTCCGGCATTCCACTGGTTAAGCCCGCTTTTCTCAGGCACATTCTTGATTCTTCCCCTTGTGCTGAAAAGCGGCAGCACCACATAGTCGTATCCTTTGACTCTCGGCTTGAAAAGAGTCTGAGGATGCGTGTCATTGAGCATTTTTTGCAAGACTTCCAGCGGGTCTTCCAATATATCCACTTTGATCTCCGCAAAATCAGAAGGCAGATCAAATCTTTTCATCAGGACGCTCTTGCTCCTGTTGAAAGTGTAGAAATCTTTGCCGTCAGTGAAAGAGATGGATGCTCCCTTGTCTTTTATATCGTGGATGGATTCAATGTCGATTCTGGTATAAGGAGAATTGAATACCGTCAGCCTGCCTTCTTTTCTGCCGACAATGTGATATATAGAGTCTGTGACATTGTATGCGGAATCGGCGATATCCATTCTGTCATTTCTGAATTCAGCCAGCTTGGCGGCGAGTTCGTTTCCATGAAGCGGGTCCAGCACAGGCTTGAGCCGGTTGAACTCCGCAATCTTTTCCACGGATGAATCTTTGGAAATCACGAATGTCTTTATGCCTATGCCCAGATTTCCTATTCTGGCGTCGTAGGCCATGCATGACCTCGCATCATTCAGTGCATTGAAATATTTGCAGAACAGGTTTTCTGCCAGCCTGTAGTCAAGATATGGTATGGAGTTTTCTGAAAACAGCCTGGACAGGCCGGCCAGCATCCTGAGCATATTGAAATATGGCTGGTTCGTCTTCCACTGGCTCTCAAAACTCATTGAAGGACTTGAAGTATTTGCTGACATACGCGTTGGATTAGTGGAACAGCGACGGAATTTCCTGCCTGTTTGTAGCATGCAGAGTTTGCCATGCCTTCGGGAAACATATATTCCTGGGGATAGCCTTGAAAATTCAGACACTCTTTAGGAGTCAGTTTCCTTATGCCTTTCCTGGTGAGTATCAGCGGCACATTGTGCCCGCCTTCGCCCATATTGGCTGTAAGTGTAGGGCAGAGATTGCTCTTGTTCTCCCTTACATATACTCTCCGCCATTGATATATGGTGTCATATGACTTGATGGCGTTTTTCAGTTCATCGAAATGAGACATTTTTTCTGTGTAGAAATATCTGTCATCATCTACGGTGTCGTCGATGCATTCTCTGATAGTCCTGGTGGGCTCGACCGGCTCAGGAAATTTGAAGTTTGCATGATGAGGAACCTGCTCCATGTCGAAGCAGACTATGAATATCCTTTCTCTGTTCTGCGGTATGTCCGCGTATTTGTCAGGACTCATCACATTGTGATATACTGCGTATCCCAGCTCTTCCAGGGTGGCTTTTATCACTTTGAATGTCTTGCCTTTGTCGTGGGACTGCAGATTCTTGACATTTTCCAGGAATACGGCGCGAGGCCTTTTCCTGCGGATGATTTCAGCGACATCGAAAAACAGTGTCCCTCTCGTGTCGTCGAATCCCAGCCTGTTCCCTGCTATAGAGAATGCCTGGCAGGGGAAACCCGCGCATAACAGGTCAAATCCGTCAGGGATGGCCTGCTTGGTTTCCTCCAAGGTGATGTCTCCGTGAGGCGTATCTCCGAAATTGTACGCATAGGTCTGCTGTGCCTTGGCATCCCATTCTGACGAGAATACGCATCGCCCGCCGATATTCTGGCACGCTATTCTGAATCCGCCGATGCCTGCAAACAGGTCTATGAAGGTGAAAGCACCTGCTGGTGGATTTGGAAAAGGTATTCTATGTGCCATAATATGTTTATATTAAAAATACTTTTGTGCCCGCTGGTGAGCGGACACAAAAGTAACATTAATTTTCTTAATTTCTATCACAAGGTCCCGGCTATTTGTTTCGCCGCGGAAGGATTTCTAAATATCCTGCACCTCTGTTCCTGAAGCCTCGCTCCATCTGAGCGTGACGACAGAATTGGCAGGTATCCTGCAATTTATGTATTGGCCTGAACCGGCAGTGAGGCTGAGATTCTGGACCGAATCATTTTCATTGAGGATTACCGCTCCTATCGAGCCGTCGGGATTCAGGAAAGTGCCGCAGGCAATTCCGGATTTTGCAAACCCGTGATTGCCGATTCTGGAGGCTCCGCTTCTGGCCGCAGATGACAGATGCGCCAGCATGTAGTAATGCGAATTGTAAGTTATGCTTTTGTAGTTGCTTTTGTCTATATCCACAGCGCCATAGCATGTCTTGCATCCTCCCGGCCTGTTGGGCCCTTTCTCGGAATCGAGCATCAGATTCCATACGAGTACTCCCCGGCACCATTTGTTTACTGTTCCCAGTCCGAGTTCTCTCATATTCTGCGGAAGCATTTTGGCGAGATTGTGCCCGTCATTCCATTCTCCTATGGACGCTTCAGTGAAAATCAGCTCTTTGTCCGGAGCCTGGGAATGAATGTCTAAAAGTTCATCGGAAGATCCTCCATAGTTATGGTATGCGGCGCCTGCAATATAAGTCGAAGCCTCAGGGTCTGCATAGATATTCAGAGGATACTCGGCCTGCTCCGGATCATCTGAATAGTCGTAGTTATGGTCGTAGACGTAAATTTTCGTATCCAGTCCGGCGTTCTTGAACGCAGGTCCGGCCGCGGTCTTTATGAATTCAAGCTGTTCTTGCCACGACATATAAAGGGATGCGGAATTGCCTCTGTGAAGAGGCTCATTCTGAAGAGTCACTGCATGTATGGCTATTCCGTTGTCTGCGAATGCCTGAATCCATTTAACGAAATATTCTGCATAGTCCTGATAGAATTCAGGATTCAGCTGGCCTCCGGTCCATGAATTATATTCTGTCCTGTCTTCGAGGCTTCGCACTTTCATCCATCTCGGGCATGTCCAGGGACTTCCCATGATTTTGACATCAGGGTTTATGGCGATTATTTCTTTCAGCACAGGAATGATGTAGTCATATTCTTCGTCTGTCAGGGCGAAATTTTCCATGCCCCTTGAATCGCAGCATGTATATTCGCTGAGGGAAAAGTCGCTGCATCCTATGGATATGCGTATGTAGCTGAAGCCGAAACCTTTGTCTACGGAGTAGGTCCGTGTCAAGAATTCTGTCCTGTCTTCGGCGGACATTTTCATGAGGTTATAGCATGCCGCGCCTGTGATGGCGGCACCGAATCCGTCTATCGTCTGGAATTTTTCATCCTTGTCCAGTGTCAGGATGTCTTCAAACAGCGGGGCAGATGTCATGTCAAGGCTGCTCGAGGTCAGTGCTGAAGACCGGTCTGCCGCAGTTGTGATCTGCACTGGTTTTCCGGAGAGTGTTTCAGCCGTGCCCGAGCCGCTTGTCCCGGATGACGAGTTTGCATCTGTGCAGGCATATGCCGCACAGAGCAAACTTAAAATAGATATACTTGTGAATCTTCTCATCAGTATCCTTCTATTTGGGTGAGGGAGTCATTCGAACTCAGGACTGTGGCCTGGATCGGGAATTTGTAGTGAGTCTTGGTGTACCTCACGGTATTCCTTGCATACGGGTCCGTATCTATATAGTTGTTCATCACAGTCTCGAATTCTTCCCATCTTACAAGGTCATTTTTCCGGAAGCCTTCAAATACCAGCTCTTTTCTTCTTTCGATCTTGTAAGCTTCCCAGATAGCCTCGGCACTTGCAGTTTTCTCCGGAGCGAGATCTTCCAGTCCGGCCCTTTTCCTTATTTTGTTGAGAATATTCTTCGCAGTCTCCAGGTCCGGGCTGTCTTTCTTGATGCAGGCTTCAGCTTTCAGCAGGAGGACATCTGCATAGCGGTATCTGATGTTGCTGCCGTAAATCGAACGGAACTTGAACATGTGCGGATATTTATCCGTGGAGTATCCCCAGTCGTGAGGCGGAGTGAATCCGAGCTGGGTGCCGCCATAGTAATGGATGGATTCCTGATATCTGATATCTTCCGGCTCTTCTTCAAAAAGGTTTATCAGGTCATGGCTCGGGAGCACCCAGTTGGCGAAGGTGACGGGTGTCCAAGTGTCCCAGAGCAGACCGAAAATCTGAGAATTGAAATTGCCTCGTCCTGTATTCCCGCTGTACTGGATTTCGAGGATGCCTTCCACTGTGTTTCGCGCTTTGGCATCGATGGCGAGGTTGTCAGGCCCGCCTTCTCTCGAAGGATCTTCGAGTTTTACACCAAAAAGGTCGCTGAAATCATTTACAAGGTCAAATCCAAGTTCTGCTACTTTGTCGGCATATTCGATGACCTTGTCATAGTCCCTGAGTTCAGTGTTGTCACAATAAATATGAGCCAGCAATGTGTAGGCAAGGGCCTTCGACATTAGCATCTTGTTGCTGTTGTCCACAGGGGCGTCAGGAACAGCTCTGAGCAAATCTTCCTCAATCTGCTTGTAGACTTCCAGTTCCGTGTTCTGGCGCGGGAAATATTTGTCGTAGGCGTCTGCGACATTGTCTGCCGTGATGTCTGCGCCGTCCATGATGACGATAGGGACACTTCCCCAGTACTGGGCGAGATCATAGTACAGCATGGCTCTGTAAATCAACGCCTGGGCTTTGTACGAGGCGATTTCAGCAGGAGTTATGCTCGGGTCTTTGCAATAATCGATGTTGTTTATCAGCTTGTTCGCGAGGGCGATATTGTCATACCTTCTGTTCCAGCATCTCTGAAGCGGAGGCTTTACCATCATGTCTGCGACATCGTTCTTTTCGAATGTCGGAGGGGCCCCTCCTTCATTTCCAGAATATGCGTTGTCCGTATATATTTCGGACAGAAGCAAAAGGTCCTGGTGGAAATGTTCTCCTTCCCTTATTCCTGTATTCATCGCTTCTATATGTGTGGTGATGGCCATTCTGTCAGGGAACGCGATATTCTCGTCGATTCCCTCGGTGACATCAGAATATTTTGCTACCGGGTTCAGGTCGAGTGAACATGACGCTATCAATGAACAAAGGCCTGCGGCGGCTATGATATTGATTTTTTTCATTGTGTTCTGGTTTTTAGAATTCGAAATTTACTCCAAGTGTTATGGTTCTGCGGTACGGGTATGAGCCGAAATCGATGCCGAATACGCCGCCGGTCCCGTTGAATTCATTGACTTCAGGATCAACTCCGGAATACTTTGTAACAGTGAAGAGATTGTTCGCTGTTACGTAAGGACGGATAAGCCCGATGCCTGCCTTTTTGAGTTTGTCGCCTTTGAAATCATAAGACAGAGTCAGAGATTTCAGCCTCAGGAAACTTCCGTCTTCTACATAATAAGACGATAGAGCCGGTGTCGTGCCTGCCTTAGGTATGTCTGTAATGTCTCCAGGCTGCTTCCAGCGTTTCAGCACTGTGTTTGACTGGTTTCTCTGAGTGGTCATTGACTCGGTCTCGATACGTGAAGCATTGAATATGTCATTGCCGTATGAGCAGTCAAAGAAGATGCTTAGATTGAAACCCTTGTAACTGAATTCGTTCGTGAGGCCGAAGATGAAGTCTGGGTTCGGGTCTCCGATATACGTCATGTCTTCAGGGGTTATGCCTTCTTTCCCGTCGATGTCTCTGTATATGAGTTCTCCGGTCTGCGGGTCGACACCGTCGCAGATATATCCGTAGAAACCGCCGAGAGGCCTGCCGGGTTCATTTCTGACAACATTTGCCCTGAGAAGTTCTGAATTTATATATCCGGATGTGTAGACTTGCTGCAGCTGAAGCTCTTCAAGCCTGTTCCGGTTCATGGAAATATTGAAATTCGTGAACCACTTGAATTCTCTGTTGAAGTTTATGGAGTTTATTGTAAGTTCCAGACCTTTGTTGGTCATGGTGCCTTCATTTCTCGTAATCGTGCTGGCTATATTGCCGGATGGCAGGGCGACATTCATCAGCATGTCGGTGGTGCGTTTGTAGTAGGCGTCGAAGGTCACGCCCAGGCGGCCTTTGAACATGCTGAGGTCTATTCCGAGGTCAGTCTGTGTCGTGGTCTCCCACGTCAGATCGGTGTTGCGGAGATTGTCTGGGGTTATAGCCGGAAGGGCGTTTTCGTTTCCAGCCTGGGTCCAGTCCACTCTGTTGACGCTGTATGTCTGGAGGTAGCTGTAGTTCCCGATGCCTGACTGGTTTCCTGTCTGTCCCCAGCTTACACGTATCTTGAGGTCATCGATGCAGGTGGCATTGTCCATGAAATCTTCTGCTGACATTCTCCAAGCCGCTGAAACTGACGGGAAGAATCCCCATCTGTGGTCAGGATGCAGTTTTGAAGAGCCGTCTGCGCGGAAGTTGGCTGTAATCAGGTATTTGCTGTCATAGTTGTAGGAAAGCCTGGCAAAGTAAGACATTATGGCCCATTCAGAGCCGGAACTTCCTGCTCCGTTTATGCCTATTTTGTTGGCGGCGTTGACAGTATGGATGGCGTCGCTGCGGAAATGAGTGCCGGTCATGTAGTTGTTCGTATATGTGTTTTTGTGCCATGACGTACCTGCCATAGCAGTTATTCCGTGTTTTCCGAACTGCCCTTCGTATGTGAGAACGTTGTCGAACATGGTGAACATGCTCGTCCAGCGGTTGTCAGACGCAGAACCATAGTCTGTCCTGGCGGCATGGACACCAGGCTCTTCCTCGATGTAAATCGGAGGCGTGAATGTCTGTGAAATGTCGTCGGTCCTGTCGTAGGTGAACTGCGACTTGAAAGTCAGTCCCTTGAAGAGGGTGAAAGCAGCGCTTTCAGACAATATGAGGTGGCTCTGTGAAGAGTGATTGTTTTTGTTCCTGTTTATGACTTCTACAGGGTTGGTGAGATTCATGCCGTTGAAGTCTCTGGTGTAGACGCTGGCATCTTCTCCGAAACTGCTGTCGTAAATTGAAGCCGCAGTAGGCAGGTTTATGGATGCAAGCACAAATCCGCCTCTGTTTGCGGCCGCGCCTGTCGAGACGCCCTGGCTTCCGTAGTTGGAATACGATACATTCGTGGACAGCGTGAGCCATTTCTTGACGTTGGCATCGACTTTCGCCCTTGCAGAGTAACGTTTGCTGTAGGTGGACCTGATGATACCCTGGTCATTGAGATATCCTCCGGAAACGAAGTACCTTATTTTTTCTGTGCCTCCGGCAATGGAGAGCTGGTAATTCTGGGTGATGCCTGTACGGAAGATTTCATTCTGCCAGTCAGTGACATCGCCAGTGCCGTATGCCGTGAAGCCGAGTTCTGACATGAGTTCGTCATACTCTGCCGCGTTCAGCGGCGTAGGCTGGTTGGTGACATTGCTGAAGCCGACCTGAGTGTTGAGAGATATCTTGAAGTCTCCCGAATTCCCGGATTTGGTCGTGACGATGACGACTCCGTTTGCCGCGCGTGAACCATAAATTGCGGCGCCAGACGCATCTTTGAGAATCTGGATGCTTTCAATGTCTGTCGGAGCCAGGAATTTGAGGTTTTCCACAGTGACACCGTCGACTACATACATCGGATCGTTGCTTCCGTTGATGGATGTAGTTCCGCGGACCTGGATGGAAAGGTCTGAGCCTGGCGCTCCGCTGGCTTCTGTAATCCGTACTCCTGCGGCTTTGCCTGCTATAGCCTGCATAGCGGATGTGATAGGCCTCTCGGATATTTCCTTGTTGCCTACACTGGATACCGCTGTCGTCAGGTCAGCTTTCTTGACAGCGCCATACCCGATGACTACCAGCTCGTCAAGGAGCTCGGCGTCTTCTTCCATTATAACCTGCATTCCCTGGGAGGCAGGCATGACCACAGTCTTGTAGCCAATGCTTGTGAACTCTAACTTGGCACCTGGATTCACTGTGATGGAAAATGTCCCGTTGGAATCAGTGGCGGTGCCATTGTAAGTGCCTTGCTCAATGACCATGATGCCTTCGAGCGGGCTGTTGCCTGAATCGAGGACTTTCCCTGAAACACTGGAGTCCTGAGCGTAAGCCGTACTTGCCGCCAGCATAGGAAGAACCATTGCGGCAAGTATCCATAACCTTGTCTTGAATTTTGGTCGCATGTCTTTAGTGTTGTTTGGTTAGGTTAATACTATTTTATGTTGATAAAGCCTTCAGTTTCATTATTTCTAGGTTTCCATCCGTTTTCAAGGGCTTTTTCCCTTGCGGCCGCTCTCTGTTCCTGAAGATATTTCTGCGATGAATTTCCGGTAACGACCAGAGGTTCGGGAATATCTCCGAAATTCTTTTTGAATTCATCTGCTTTCCTGGCCAGTTCCCGCACTTTCTCCGGATATTTGAAGTATAGGTTGCAGCGTTCGGAAGGGTCTTCTTTCAGATTGAAAAGCAGGGTGTCATGAGCCTCTGTCCCCGCTCTCCAGAAATTCCCTTTTATTGCATGGAACGGGAGGGTGAGCTTCCAGTCGCCTGACCTGTAATTGGTCAGTTCCGCATTGTTATGGAAATATGCATAGTCTTGGCTTGCCCGTTCGCCTGTGCCTGCGAGAACTTCCGTGATATCATATCCGTCAAGCCTGGTGTCCGGCAGTTCTGCGCCGGTGATGTGAGCCAGGGTCGGCATCCAGTCCATGAGAGTGACCAGGCTGTGGTTGAGCCCGGTTTTCACATGCCCTTTCCAGTACACTATGCACGGGACTCTGACTCCTCCTTCGAAGGCTGTGGTCTTGCCTTCCCTCAACGGGGCGGCGCTGCCTCCGAGAGAGCCTTCCTGCAGCCATGGGCCGTTGTCACTGGCGAATATGACTATGGTGTTGTCTTCTATCCCTTTGTCACGGATAGCTTTCATGACCTCCCCTACGCTCCAGTCTACTTCAAGTGCCGCATCTCCGTATATCCCGGCTCCTGATTTTCCTCTGAATTCATCGGAAACATATATCGGGACATGCATCATGGAGTGTCCTATCATCAGGAAAAACGGTCTCTTTCCGGAATTTTCGATGTATTCAACAGCCTCTTCAGTGTATCTTTTGGTGAGATTGTCGATATCGACATGGAATTCCTCTACATCATTGTCTCTCAAGAGCACTTGAGCAGACATGTCGTTGCTGTACGGGATTCCGAAATAGCTGTCGAAGCCCTGGTTCAGAGGCAGAAACTTGTCCCTGGAGCCGAGATGCCATTTGCCTATGTATGATGTAGAATATCCTTCCTGCTTCAGAATTTCGGCTATAGTGGTCTCTTCCGGCGCGAGACCGGTGTAGCTGTCCGGATAGAATACAGCCTGTATGCCCATCCTGTTCGGATACTTTCCGGTGAGGAGAGCCGCCCGCGACGGACTTGAAATCGGAGAGGCGGAATAACATTGGGTGAACTGTATGCCATGACTGGCCAGGGAGTCGATATTGGATGTTTTCCATCTGGTCTCTCCATAGCAGCTCAAGTCCGAATATCCCATGTCATCCATGAGAATGAATACAATGTTCGGATTTTTTCCGAGTCCTGCTTCCTGCTGGCCGCATGCTGTCAGCGATGCTATGGCGCCTGCGCAAGTCAGAAACATCATTGGTCTGTCAACAGTCTTTTTCATTATGTGGATATTTTTGTTTGTGAAAGGAATCCCTTTACTGCAAATTTATCCAATTGAAAAATACGTTGAGGGGCATGATAGTTCACAATGAACTATGGCCGCTGGCCAATGCTTTGTCTGATAATTAATTGCCATATGCGAAGCAATGGCATAAATGAGGTCCGGATTAATCAGACCACGCTGATTTTCCTTACCATTTCTTCAAAATCTTCTTTCGGGACTGAGCTTTTGGCTTTCACTTTTGACCTGATGTTGTATATGCTGTTGACAGAGTATCTGAGCATTTCCGCCAGTGTCGAGCTGTCATTGAACCCAAGTCTGATAAGGGCATATACCCTCAGTTCGGAAGACAAGGATTTTTTCCCGTGCAGGCTGTCCGGTACAGGATATTTGTATTCGTCCCTGATGAGCTCGTTGAACTTTTCCACGAAGTCCGGGAATATCGAAAGGAAGGCATCGTCAAATGTTTCGTAGAAAGCTGTTATGTCATTCTTGTCGAGGTCCGCGGCGGAAGCCAGGGACAGCGCTTCATCTGTCTTTCCCATCCTCAGGCATTTGTTGATTTTTACAACGAGTTCGTGCGTCCTGCTTATGTAATCCGAATTCTGTTTTATGAAGTATGCGACATAATTTTCTTTGATATAGTCGCTTTCCTGCAATTTGCCGTTAAGGCTGCTGAGATGGATGTTGGCATTTTCCAGCTTCTGTTTTATATCTGCCAGCTGCCTTCTCTGCCTGTTGGTTATCACGAGAAAAATGATGCAGGCTATCAGAAAAACGGAAATATACAATGAGAGAAATAAGGACATGGTTATTTGCCTGTGCCTGTGCTGGTTATAGGCTTCCATTATTACGGGGAGCGTCATGCCCAGCTGGAGACTCCGCAGATTTGCGTTGAAATACATGGCATCTTCGGCACAGACCTGCATGTATCCGGCGGATCTGTCTATGTCTCCCTGGTTGAAAAGAATCTGGGCTATTTCATGGAGAGATGCATGGTCCTTTGTGGCTGAGAGTATATCCGCTTTGGCGGACTTTATCAGAGCCAGCATTTTCCCTTCAGGATCTCCTGTATTTCCTTTTGCTGTCGCAATGTTGTACCACAGCAAGGCCGCCAAGCCGGAATTTTCATCTGCATTTTTCAGCCTGGACTGCGATATGGCCAGAACTTCACTGTAGTTCCCCTCGCTTGTGAGTTCATCGGTGATGATGTCGTACCAATATGGGGATGTCCTTTCAAGTATGCTGGAAAGTGAGTCCTGGTACAGCCTCGACTTGGGCAGGAATACCTTGGATGCTATCCGGCAGTCTCTGGTTATATATGCTTTGGTCCGGTACAGCTTGCATTCAGTCCAGTAGAAAATGTCGAGCATATCCCTTCCGATATCTTCCCTGTTTATCGCGGCGAGCGTGATCATGCATTCTTCATAAAGGCCGCACTTCAGCTGAGAACTTGCCAGCAGGATCTGCGATTCCGCAATGCTCCTTCTGTCTCCGTGCTCTTTTGCAAGCTCCAGCATGCGGTAGTTGTATTCTATAAGGGAATCGCACTGGAATGATTTGTATGCATCCACTATAGATTTGTAAATGCTGTATTTGGACGCAAATTCCTGTTCTTCGGCAAGCGAAGCTTTCAGTTCTTCTATTGCTGCAAGCTTTTTCATGGTGAATTCATTCCGCTTCCCAATGAGCTGGTCAAGTTCCCTCAGTTCTTTTTCTACAGTTCCGGCAAGCGCCTTTCCCTGAAAAGAGATGAGCATTGCCGCTGAGAGCAAAATATAAATGAATCCAGTGCTTGTTTTGAAACATAAAGTTTTCATGGCGTGATGCAGTGATTAAGCAAATATAGCGAATTTTGCTGTTATCCTGCCGGGAAAAACTGAAAAGCATCCGGCTAATATGGAACGCCACTATATGCTGAACCGTTACTTTATCTCATAAAAAATCATAGATAAAGTAGTAACTCGGCATTATATCGTATTGGCGAGTTTGTACTTTTCAACTATAAATATGATTTCACCTTTGTCGGCGAGCACAACACTCCGGCTTCGGTGCAGATACAGAATTTCATGAGAGCCATCCGGCGTCATTCGAAAAGAAGACAGCCGAAAGCCGAGACTTGGTATGATGCTTTCAATGCGCTTGAAGATTATTTAGAGACATTGCCTTCAGACCGGAAAAAAGTCATATTCATTGATGAAATGCCTTGGATGGATACGCAGAGGTCGAATTTTGTCAATGCCCTGGAAACATTCTGGAACGGCTGGGGCAACAGGCGTACAGACATTATGCTCATC
>CASEOO010000006.1 GCA_949289565.1 uncultured Bacteroidales bacterium | reverse complement strand
GTGAGTTCGATGAAAAGTAACTAAAACAAAGTCAACTGGTTATAATCGTCTATGGTATTACATCTGTCTAAAGCAATCATAGGTTTTTTGGGGAAGAAGCAATAGGCAGAAAGTCCTGCAATGAGGACTTCCGAATCTGACATTTTCGATGCACGATGATACTCCCGTTTCCTTCTATCCCGCTTAGGTCCCAGGCCATTTGTCCTAATGAATTTGTCATATATTTTGCAGAAATCGTCAGCCATACAAAATATTTTTGTAATTTCGTCCTCGGTGATCATCATAGCGATTGTTTTTGTTTTTTGATGTTTTTCCTTCTTCAAATATACAAAAACTTTCGCTATTTTCCTAATAGTCAATGTGTTAACAACTAATATATATTCATCGAACTCACGTTATATTAATTTCAGTTTTTTAATATTATAACATGCTTTCCGATAATGAATTATAAGAAAATCCCGCCTCAAGGGCGGGATTTATAAGGAGCATCGGAAATATTGTTACACATCCTAAGAAATATCGCTCTTTCGCCTACAGATTTCAGATTTCTATTTCTCGCTGAGAGAAAATATAAATTCCAGTCCTCCGCCTTTGCGGTTCAGCGCACGTATGTCACCTTTGTGGAAAGCTATTGCATTGCGGACGATGGACAGGCCCAGGCCCGAGCCGCCGTCATCACGTGTACGGCCTTCAGACACACGGTAGAAACGCTCGAATATCTTCGGCAAATGCTCGTCCGGCACGCCCTTTCCTGTGTCATAATATGAGAAATGGCAGTAGCCGTCGCCTTTTGCATAGCATTCGACATGAATCTTGATCTCCCTGCCGCCATATTTCAGGCTGTTCTCCATGAGATTCCTGAACACTGCATAAAGAAGGCTGGGGTTTCCGTTCACTGTCAGGTCCGGCTCAAGGGCATTTTCCACCAGGATTCCCATTTCATCCAGCCGGTCACGCAATTCGTCCGAAACCTCGTCCACCACATTCTTCAGATTCACTTTATCCTTGTGCAGCTGCTCAGGCGCCTCCTCTATCTTCGTGATCAAACCTATGTCCCGGATCAGGTCAGAAAGCCTCATCACCTGGACATACGCCCTTTCCAGAAACATATTCCTCTTCTCTGCCGAGATGTCCTTGCACACCGTGAGAGTCTCCAGGTAGCCTCTGATGCTGCTGACAGGCGTGCGGAGTTCATGGGCGATATTGTTAGTCATCTGCTGCTTCACCACCTTGTTCTTCTCCACATTCGTGACATCGTTCACAGACACCTCGCATCCGTTGTCAGGATAGACCAGAACCTGAAGCGTATAGACACGGCCGCCCTTGCTTACATTGTACTGGAAGACGGGGACATTGTCCACACGGGAATTCCTGTTGTTCCTGGACACGAACTCGGCGACAGGCTTGAAGATTTCATTGTCCCACAGAGAATCGAGGTCCGGAGTCGGACGGTCGAGCATCAGGTTCACGAACTGGACGAACTTGGGATTTGCATATACTTTCTTCCTCTCCTGCGAGAATATGGCGATCCCTCCTTCATAGTAATGCAGATGCAGCAGAAGCCTTTCCTTTTCCAATGCTATGATCTGGTTGCTCTGCTCAAGCCGGTGATAGCTCCGGAGCATCTGCTTTCCTATGTCGCCCAGCTCCGAATCCGGGAAAGACATGTTCTCATAGTCGACCTTTCCACGATCAGCGGCCTCCGCAAACCTGTGGAGCCGCGACACGCCCTCGCCGAACTTGTCCGAAAGGAAAATAATGAAAAACAGAGCGACCAGGAAAACCAGAACTACAATCAGGATGAACACAGAGTCAGGACGCAGGGCCTTCTTCACATCATATTCGAAAGGCAGGGCCATGCGGACAATATAGCCGCCATATGACTTCGCATAATAGAAATAGTTGATGCCCACAGTATCGGATTTCCGGATGGAATCCCCCGTCTTCGACTTCATGGCCTGCCGGATTTCGGGACGGGCTCCATGATTGTCCATAGCCAGCTTGTCCTCCACCGAATCGAAGAGCACATTCCCGTTCTTGTCTATGACCGTCACTCTGAGTTCCGGAGGGAAAAGAGCCACAGTGGCAGAATAGTCATCGGACTGCGCTATGATATCTGCATAGCACGAGAGCCTGTCCTGTAGCATCAGCTTCCTGCTGTTCTTGTCGCTCCTGAACTGGAAAAGTATAAGCAGCACCGCAAAAAGTGCAAAAACTGCCGCAAAATACGTCAGCAGCTGCCTCTTGTATGATCTTTTTCTGGTCTTTTTATTCATTTCCGCCTCGTCTGTTTCTTCAGCAGATGCCGGACATCCCGGCCGCCGCATATAAAATTATTCTTCCGCATTCATGGAGTATCCGTAGCCTGATCTGTTGGTGAGATAAGACTTGCACTCCCCAAGCTTGCTTCTGATGCGTGCTATATGCACATCTACAGTCCTGTCCAGAACATAAGGGGCGTCCTCCCAAAGTTCTGCAATCATTTCTTCCCTGGAATATATCCTCCCCGGATGAGACGCCAGCAACGTCAATATCTCCAGCTCCTTTTTCGGAAGCACGACAGCCACCCCGTCCACATACACCATCTTTCTCGCCACGTCTATTCTGAGCTTCCCCAGAACTATCTGTTCCTGAGGTTTTTCCTGCCTGACGGCAATGCTTCTTTTGAGAACGGCCTTCACCCTCGCGAGAACCTCGTTTATCGAGAACGGCTTGGCAATATAGTCATCGCCCCCTGCCGAGAATCCTGTCAGCAGGTCGTTTTCCGCATTCCTGGCCGTAAGGAATATCACCGGCACCTGGCTGTGCTTTTCCTTCCTGAGGATCTCGACCATCTTGAATCCTGACATGCCTTCCATCATCACGTCCAGCAATATAAGGTCGACATCCCGTCCGCACAGCTCCAGAGCCGATTCAGCAGATGCCGCAGGCACCACGTCATATCCGGCATTTTCCAAGTTGAACTGAAGAATCTCCCTGATGTCAGGCTCGTCGTCGACGACCATTATTTTTTTCTTTTCCATCGTCATTCATATTATTATTGTCCGGACGGACAATATTATACCAGCGGCAAAGGTAAATTTTTTCCTTTATCAATACATTGACCGGAATGTAAATTATTTGTTACGGATTCCCGTAACAATATTTTAACATTTTTGCAGCAGAATCCCAACATTACAGAACTATTTTTGCGCCGAAACAATATTTCAGTCAAGCGACGTTAACTATAACTCTATATTATATGGACTGGATATATCTGGGATTTGTCATATTCCTATTCATCCTTGCGATTTCCGACCTGTGGGTAGGAGTCAGCAACGACGCAGTCAATTTTCTCAATTCAGCTATCGGCGCAAAAGTCGCCAGATTCAGAACCATCATTTTCGTGGCCGCCGCGGGTGTATTCCTGGGGGCGATCATGAGCAACGGCATGATGGACATTGCCAGGCACGGGATTTTCCGGCCTGAACAGTTTGCATTCAAGGAGCTCATGTACATCTTCCTGGCAGTAATGGTCACTGACATCATACTGCTGGATGTCTTCAATTCTCTCGGAATGCCGACCTCCACTACAGTGTCTATGGTGTTCGAGCTGCTCGGAGCCACGTTCGCTCTGTCCATGATCAAGATGGCCGGAGCTGACACCGGGCTGGGCTTTGCAGACTACATGAATACCGAGAAGGCCCTTTCAGTAATCATGGCCATATTCGTGTCAGTGGCGATAGCATTCGTATGCGGAAATATCATCCAATACATTGCCAGGCTTATCTTCACGTTTGATTTCCACAAGGGCCTGACATGGAAAATCGGAATCTACGGAGGCATTGCCGTCACTGCCATAGTCTATTTCATGCTTTTCAAGGGCACAAAAGACCTGGCGTTCATGACAGAAGATGTCAAGGAATGGATAAACACCCATACATGGATGCTGCTCGGAGGCTGCCTGGTGTTCTTCACTATACTGATGCAGATTCTCCATTTCCTGAAAGTCAATGTGTTCAAGGTGATAGTCCTTATCGGCACTTTCGCCCTCGCCATGGCCTTCGCAGGCAATGACCTGGTGAACTTCATCGGTGTGCCGCTTGCAGGATTCGCTTCATATCAGGATTATATGGCTGGAGGGGCCGGCGATCCGGCCAGCCACATGATGGGAGTGCTGAACGAACCGGCATCGACTCCGCTGATTTTCCTGATTGCCTCCGGCGTGGTGATGGTGATAGCGCTCGCGACTTCCAAGAAAGCGCACAATGTGACCAAGACAGAGATAAACCTGGCACGCCAGGATGAGGGAGACGAGATGTTCGGCTCTTCGAAGGCCGCCAGAAGCATAGTCAGATGGAGCAGCTCCACAGCACAGTTCATCGTATCCGCCACTCCTGACAAGGTCAAGAAATGGATTGACCGCAGATTCGACAAGGCCAATATCGACATCGAGGACAATGCGGCATACGATGTAGTCAGGGCATCAGTGAACCTCGTAGTAGCGTCTCTGCTGATAGCGCTGGGAACCTCTCTTAAGCTGCCTCTTTCCACTACATATGTGACATTCATGGTAGCCATGGGTACATCGCTCGCTGACCGTGCATGGAGCAGGGAAAGTGCTGTGTTCAGGATCACTGGCGTGCTGTCTGTCATAGGAGGGTGGTTCATGACTGCCGCCATCGCATTCATCAGCGCATTCTTCATAGCCCTGCTGATGTATTTCGGAGGCACTGTCGTGACTGTCATCATAGTCATCGCAGGACTTGCCGTCTTGATTCACAGCAACGTAAAATACAAGGAGAAATCCGATGCCACGAAAGGAGACAAGGCTTATTACGACATTCTGAAAATGACTGACAGAAAGCAGGTATGGGTTCCTTTCCTGAAATATGTGGCAGAGAACGACAAGGCTTTCCTCGACGAAATGGCGGCACAGTACACAGCAGTGACAGACGGACTCATGCAGGAGAATGTCAGGACTCTGAAACATTCAATGAATGATTTGAAAAACTACAAGGCCAAACTTAAAAGCCTGAGGAAAAAGGAAACCATCTGCCTGAGACTGGTAGATCCTGAAACCGGGCTGGAGAAGAGCGCATGGTTCCACACTGCATTCAACTATATGGAGCAGATTTACTATTCTCTCCGTCGCATCTGCGAGCCGGCATACGAACATGTGGACAACAACTTCACACCTATTCCGGCAGAGTACTGCTCAGCGTTCAGCACAGTGCGTGACGAACTGGTCTCTACAGTGCAGAATCTTGCCAATGATTTCAAGGACAGGAACTATGAACAGATGAGAAGCCAGGAAGAGGCTCTCAGCAAGCTGCAGGTGAAATTCTCTGACCTGAGGAAGTCCCTGATGGTGGATATACAGGACAAGAATCTGAATCTGACCATGGCATACATGTACTTGAATCTGGTGCAGGAGTCAGAGCAGCTGTGCATCTCCATGAAACATTACGCCAGAGCTTCTCGAAAGCTCGCATAAATTTTTCCGCTATAATTCACGGCCGGGACAGATGCAACGTCCCGGCCATTTTTTGGTTCAATCCGATGTGACAGGCAGTGCCGTCCCGGCATCATCAATCGAACCGAAACTACTTAGTTAAAGCGGATTTGCTTCCCGGAATGGCGCATTTTCGGAATATCATCCAGGGAGATCCTGCCAGACATGCTGGATGTTTTCTGCGCTGGAGTCCGTGACACCATGGCAGGATAAGGGGCCTCCAGGCTTGAAACACCTGCACTTTCATCAAGATAAGACTCATCATAGTCAATGTGAATGGGCTCCACCGATTTTACGTAAACACCGTTCCCCATCATAATCAAAGCATCTGCATATATGTCCAGCACCGGATATGTGGTATAAAACGCGACTCTGCCGAGAGGCCAGTCAAACCTTCCTCCGTACTTTATCTGAGCTGCATCATCAATAGTATAATAAGCCAAATCATACTGTTCGCACACATCATTCGTCAGATCGTCTGAATGGAGAGTATAATTTATATCCAATTCCAAAGTCCAGCTATAAATACTTGACACACCTGACGGCACCCCTTCGGTAAAATGCCCGTGAGTATAGCTGTCCAGAGTCATATATGGAATGCCGAATTGATAGAGACTTATAATCGGCACTTCCACCGGAGCCAGCCCGTCATGCAAGTCGGCCATGACATGAATCTGAGTGCGCCTGGCATTGCAAACTTCATCTGGATCTGGATATACTATATCCATCTGATATATATCGCTATAGAATTCCTCTGCCCTGTCATTCACATACAAGTCAAATGTCACTTCTTCGTCATTGAATCCGTCAGCGTAAGCAAGCACAGGATCTCCAGAAAGCATGTACTCCCAGTCATCCTGAGAAGACTCGCCAAAATCTTCGAGATACCATGAAACATTGGAATGCACAGTGACATCTTCCGAACCGTAATAGCCTTCAGCCCGGGAATAGCCGGGATAACGGCTGTCATCGCCTCCGACAGGATAGGCAAGATATGTATCCTCTTCTGCCCAGATGTCTATCCCGTTCTGGATGGCTGTGACAGCCCGCAGAAAAAGATTGCCGTCACTGTCAGTCACAGCACACTCCTCAAACGATCCCGTCTCCAGGTCGAAGACTCGTATCAGAGGATAAATCATAGTGACCGATCCCCTGGCTGTGCTGAGGTCAGGGTCATACTTTCTGTTCGATGGATAAGAAAGGACTGCTCTGACATTTCCGCCCGAGTTTTCTGTCCGTAATTCAGGCAGAGTCGAATCAGGGTACGTATCCGGAGACGACGCCTCCACCATTTCATACTGAACGGCATCAGCGTCAGTATAAAATTCAAATGGCACAGAAGACGGATACGGAGGAAACAGCAAAAGCAAATTGTCTGGCTCAGTACCGAAGTCCTCCGGCGAGAAGCCATAGTCAGATGCGTTGCTTTCAGTAAGCATCTCGAACGTGACACCATTCTGGTCTGCGAAAAACATTTTATGCCCCGCACTTCCTCCGTCCGCGGCTATAACATTCAGCCAAACCCGCGCAGACCTGCCAAGGGTGCTTGGATTCCCGTTCACTTGCATAGTGACCATCGTGGAGCCATATCCCGAAGACGGAGTGAAGCGTATCCAGTCCCAGTCACATACAAGCTCCCAACGGTATGGCTTACCTTTTTTCGAGACACTCACAGGAAATTTATACTCACTATAGTTAGGGACGGCGTCTTTCACCTCGGTAAATTCATAATCAAAACGAGGGAAATATGTCACTCCACCGCTTCCTGGTTCATCGCCGCCAGTTTCTTCTCCGCCGCCGGGACCGTCTTCTGGATCATTGCCTCCAGCACCTTCCTCAGGGAACAACGGCAAATCTTCTTCAGTGATGCCGTATACAAAGATTCTGGAACCTATCCTGGAAAGTCTGGTGGCATATGAAAATTCCGCTGTTTCATCACTCTGCACCACCTCCATCATTTCCACGGTGCCGTCTTCCGCAACAAGATAGAATACAGCCACCCGTCCGCCTGCCGTGTTTTCGTCCACATCCATCGTCCATACCGAACAAGCGCCCCGTCCGGAAGCAGGAAGCTCTGTGAATCTGAGCCAGTCATATTGCCCCTCCGGGGCAATCTCCTTGACATCCTTGCGGATATGTATCCTGAAGCTTCCGCCGGCATCGGGAACTTCCATGCTGTTCTCTTTTACCAGAATGGCAAACTCGCTGTCTGCAGGCTTGTCTATTCGGACTTTTTCAATATCGATTCCGTTCCATACCCAGACTGTCTTGAGTTCAGGATTGTCCATGCAGGAAAAATATTCCAGATGCTTAAGCCGCGATATGTCGATGCAGGAGAAGCGGTTCCTGTCACATATCAGAGACTCCAGATTCTCAAAAGACTCTATGCCTGAAACATCCGATATGTCTTTGTCGCTGCAGTCAATTGACGTAACTGCCTCTGCTTCTTCTTTCTGTATGATGCCGTCTCCGTCCGTGTCGAAGTTCTCGATGCAGAAATCCTGGAAGGCTTCATCCTTTATAATGATTTCGTCTTCGCCAGGCACATCTGTCCCAGGCTTTGCCTGAGAGCCTGGATTTCCTCCGGAAGACCAGTGCGAGCCGTCATTCCGCTCAGGTTCGAGTTCAGAATCAACGCATGCATATGCCAGGAAGAGCATGGCCGAGGCCAGAAAGCTGATTTTTTTCATAGTGGTTATGCGGTTTTGAATCAATTTTATAAAATTAAGGCATTATATCTACTTATCCAAATTTTTCGTATGTTTGTAAAAGAAGGGGCTGAAGCGGAATCAGAATCATTCCGCATAACACTGAAAACACAAGAATATGGGAAACACGCCACGCAGAAGATACCCGATAGGTATCCAGACATTCAGCGAAGTCAGGAACAGAGGTTGTGTCTATGTAGACAAAACCGGTCTGATCTACGATCTGGTCACTTCAGACAAGATCTACTTTCTCAGCCGCCCGCGAAGGTTCGGGAAAAGCCTGCTTGTAACCACTCTCGAATCCTATTTTTCAGGAAAGAAGGACCTCTTCGAAGGCCTGGCTATCAGCGAGCTGGAAAAAGACTGGACAGAATACCCTGTCCTGCATTTCGATTTCAGCGGAACGAAGTACTTTTCGACAGAAGATCTGGACGAACAACTGAATTTGCAGCTCACACGTATGGAACTGCAATACGGCCATGATAAAAGTGAACAGACTCATGCAGGACGTTTCCAGGGAATCATCCGCAGAGCATACGAAATGACAGGGAAACAGGTAGTTTTCCTCGTGGATGAATACGATGCTCCGCTTCTGGACAGCAATTCCGATCCTGAACTTCAGAGTAAACTGAGGAACATGCTCCGCAGTTTCTACAGTGTCGTGAA
This sequence comes from uncultured Bacteroidales bacterium, assembly GCA_949289565.1. Classification (GTDB taxonomy): domain Bacteria; phylum Bacteroidota; class Bacteroidia; order Bacteroidales; family UBA932; genus Cryptobacteroides. Next base: position 11,871 of record CASEOO010000006.1, on the reverse strand, counting down.
AATGAGCGATGCCATGCTGAGATTCGTATTCATCACCGGCATCAGCAAATTCAGCCAGATGAGCATTTTCAGCGAGCTGAACAGCCTGCAGAACATCAGCATGAAAGACCGCTTCAGCGCCATATGCGGCATCACTGCGACAGAGCTGGAAGAACAGCTCCGCCCTGATGTCGAAGCCCTGGCCGAAAAGAACAAGGAAACATATGAAGAGGCGATGGAACATCTGCGCCGGATGTACGACGGCTATCATTTCAGTCCGGAATGTGAGGATATCTACAATCCTTTCAGCCTGCTGAACGCGTTCAATGACCTGCGATACGGGAAATACTGGTTTTCATCCGGCACTCCGACATTTCTGATAGAGGTCCTGCAGAAATGCAATTTCGACATTGAAAGCCTGGAAGGAATCACAGCGTCTTCGGAACAGTTCGATGTCCCTGCAGAGCGGATCACCAACCCGGTCCCTGTACTGTACCAGAGCGGATATCTCACCATCAAGGATTATAATCCTATGGCAGACCTCTATACCCTCGCATACCCGAACGACGAAGTGAGGCTCGGCTTCATCAATTGCCTGATTCCGGAATATGTGAATGACCTGTACCTGAAACGGAATTCTTTCATATACGGATTTACCGAAGACCTGCGCAGAAACGATCTGGAAAGCTGCATGGAGAAAATCACGGCATTTTTCGCCTCGATACCATACGATCTGGAGAACAAGACGGAAAAGCACTATCATACCATATTCTATCTGCTCTTTTCCATGATGGGAATGTACATCAGCAGCGAAGTCAAGAGCGCTGTCGGGCGGGCCGACATCGTATTGAAGACCGGGACTCACATCTATGTGTTCGAACTGAAAATAGACGGCACGGCCGATGACGCATTGAAGCAGATAGATTCGAAAGGCTATCTCGTCCCATACTCGGCAGACGGAAGAAAGGTCGTGAAAGTGGGAGTCAGCTTCGATTCCAGGACACGGACAGTCGGAGAATGGAAAGCTGTGGAGGCTTGAACGCGAGGCAAAAAAGCATTGGCGTAAGCCAGAATTGGAAATAAAAAAATCACAATATGTTCGAGAAAGAAATTTACATAAGCAGACGGAAAAGATTGCTCGAAGCAATGAGAACGGCGGGAAATGAGGGGGAACGCGGAATCGCGATTTTCTTAGGAAATGTGGAAGCTCCGCAGAACTATCGCGGCAATGACTACAAATTCAGGCAGGAGAGTTCGTTCCTGTATTTCTGGGGGATAGACGAGCCGGGGTTCGCCGCGATTCTGGATCTGGACGGAGGTGACGAGGTCCTTTACGGAAACGATGTGGACATAGACGATATCATCTGGATGGGGCCGCAGCCGTCTGTAGCATCGAAAGGTGAACTCATCGGAGTGGACAGGACCGCCCCGTACCTGGGTTTCTTCGAAGCTGTACGGAAGGCCAAAGCATCAGGAAGAACGGTGCATTTTCTGCCGGCATCCAGGTATTACAACACCATGATGCTTTCTGACATCATGGGCTGTCCGGCAGGAAACGTGCGGAGGACCGGGCCGGCATGCGGGAGCACTGAAATCACCGCATCTCTCGAGCTTACGAAAGCCGTGATATCCATGAGACTCATCAAGGAAGCCTGCGAGATAGAGGAAATAGACAAAGCCTGTGAAATCGGTTATCTGATGCACACTGCAGCCCGCCAGGCCTGCAAACCAGGAATAAAGGAGCAGGACATCGTGGGCAAGATGGAGGGCGTGACCATATCCAAAGGCTGGGGCGTATCTTTCACCACCATACTTTCTCAGAACGGCGAGACCCTGCACAATCATTCGCATCACCAAATCATCACCCCTGGCAGGATGCTGCTTATCGATGCCGGGGCTGAAAGCAACACCCACTATGCATCGGACTTCACCAGGACTCTGCCTTGCAGCGGTAAATTCACCCCGAAGCAGAGGGAAATATACGACATAGTGGCTGACTGCAATGAACTGGCTTTCCAGCTGGCGGCACCCGGAATACCATATCGTGAAGTGCACCTGGCAGCGGCGGCGAAAATGCTTGACGGCCTCAAGGCGCTCGGGCTGGTGAACGGACACATAGACGACATGGTGAACGAAGGAATCGCCGGACTCTTCATGCCTCACGGGCTCGGGCATAACATGGGTATCGACGTACATGACATGGAAGATCTCGGGGAAGACCTGGTGGGATATGACGATGACCAGAGCAGGTCACCGCAGCTGGGACTCGGCTCTCTCAGAATGGCGCGGAAACTGAAGCCCGGGCATGTCATCACTGACGAGCCTGGGATTTACTTCGTGCCTGCGCTTATCAGCAAATGGAAGGAAGAAGGTACGGACAAGGGCATGGTGAACTACCCGGCCGTGGAAAAATATCTGGACTTCGGAGGTATCAGGCTTGAAGACGACCTGCTGATCACTGAAGAAGGATGCCGCAGACTCGGTCCTCACCGTCTGCCTATTGCCGCCGATGACGTAGAAGCCGCCATGGCATCGGAATAAAGGCAGGGGAAATGCATGGAACTTTTATCAAATCAGGATCGATATGGAAATCGTTGTCGGAATATTGGCGGTACTCGCCGGAATCATAGGCATATTGGGCAGCGTCCTGCCTGCCCTTCCCGGGCCGCCTCTAAGCTGGGCTGGAATGCTGCTGCTTTATTTCTGGGGCGGAACAAACAGCCATGGTGATGAAATGTCCTTGACCATCCTGCTCGTGATGCTGGGTGTAACTATCCTCGTAAGCGTGCTGGACTATGTCATTCCGTCCTATCTGACACGGGTGACCGGGGGTTCAAAAGCAGCAGAATGGGGGACATTCCTCGGAATGGTATTCGGTATCTTCGTCATGCCGCCGTGGGGGATGATCATTTTCTCAGTGCTCGGTGCTTTTCTGGCCGAAATCCTGTTTGCCAACAAGAAAGGCTCTGAAGCCTTGAAATCAGCATTGGGATCTTTTCTCGGATTCCTGGTTGGGACAGGGCTGAAACTTGTCGCCTGCGGAGTGATGATGTATTATATCATAGTCTACCTATAAAAATAATTAAGGCGGGTCAAAAGCTTTAGTCGAGCCTTGCCTTTCGAAGAAAGACGTTTGAGGGTGACCAAAAGCCCCTTTTTGGTCACCCTCTCTCTCATCGTTCTCACTTCATTGTACCGGAGGTTCCGGTACAGAAATTCCCGTCAAGCTACGCCTCCGGCAGAAATCCTTTCCGGATCAGATACTGTGCGATCTGCACGGCATTGGTCGCGGCGCCCTTCCTGAGATTGTCAGCGACACACCACAGATTCAGTCCGTACTTCACTGACGGATCCCGGCGTATACGGCCCACATACACTTCATCGTGTCCCCATGCATAGAGCGGCATAGGATAGATATTCTTCGACGGATCATCCTGCACCACGCATCCTGGCATCTGGGCAATGAGCCTGCGAACCTCGTCCAGAGTGAAATCATTCTCGAACTCAACATTCACAGACTCAGAATGTCCGCCCTTCACAGGCACGCGCACTGTCGTCGGAGACACCAGAATATTCTCATCCAGAATCTTGTGAGTCTCGTTCACCATCTTCATCTCCTCTTTCGTATAGCCTGTCTCGAGGAAAGAATCGATGTGAGGAAGGATGTTCTCGTCTATCGGATAAGGATATACAGCCGGGTACTCGCCCCATTTCTTGCCTGACCTTTCAGCCTCCATCTGATCCAGAGCCTTGTAGCCCGTACCGGTCACAGACTGATAGGTAGAAACCACGATTCTCTTTATTTTAAACGCTTTATGAAGGGGTGCCAGAGGCATAAGCATCTGTATAGTAGAACAGTTCGGATTCGCTATGATATAGTCATCAGCAGTGATGACATCTCCGTTGATTTCAGGCACGACCAGCTTCTTCGACGGGTCCATCCTCCAGCATGAAGAATTGTCCACGACACGGCATCCTGCCTCAGCGAATTTCGGGGCCAGCTCCTTGGAAGCGGAGGCGCCTGCGGAAAACAATGCCAGGTCAGGCTTGGATGCTATGGCGTCCTCTGCACTCACTACAGACCAGTCCTTGCCGCAGAAAGACACTTTCCTGCCCACAGATTTGGCGGAAGCCACAGGAAGAAGTTCAGTTACAGGAAATTTCTGCTCAGCGAGCACTTCCAGCATTCTCGTGCCTACAAGCCCGGTGGCACCGACTACAGCTACTTTCATGATTCAATAGTTTTATAAGTTCGTTTTTATATTTTGTTTCTGTCTCAAAAATCAGAATCCTCCTATTTCAGAGCCTGCCCGAGATCATAAATCAAGTCATCCACACTCTCTGTGCCTACAGACAGCCTGAGCAGATTCGGATACACTCCGCAGGCTATCTGCTCCTGAGCCCCAAGCTGTGAATGCGTAGTGGATGCAGGGTGCACTATCAGAGACTTCGAATCCCCCACGCTGCTCACATGAAGAATCAGTTCCAGCTTGCTCACCAGAGCGGCCGCGGCATCGAAACCTCCCTTCACCCTGAAAGTCAGAACAGCTCCGAAACCATGCTTCAGATACTTCTTCGCCAGCCCATGATAAGGATTAGCCGGAAGCCCGGTATAGCTGACGCTTTCCACAGCCGGATGCTTGTCCAGGAATTCGGCTATCGCCAATGCATTTGAACAGCATCTTTCAGCCCTGAGCGACAATGTCTCCAGCCCCTGGAGCATCAGGAAGGAATTGAATGGAGAAGCGGATGCGCCGATATTTCTGAGGCCGTCCACACGGACTCTTCCAGCAAAGGCCGCATTTCCGAACACTTCTTTATATACCAGTCCGTGATAGCTTTCAGCAGGAGCGGCCAGGAGAGGATATTTCTCCGGAGTCCAGTCGAAATTTCCTCCGTCCACCACTACTCCGCCGAGAGCCGTTCCATGTCCGCAAATCCACTTCGTAGCAGAATGCACAGACACATTCGCGCCCCAGCTGAATGGCTGGAAAAGATAGCCTCCGCAGCCGAAAGTATTGTCCACCATCACGCAGACGCCCTTTTTACGGGCCATATCCACTATAGGCTCAAAGTCAGGAACATTGAATGCAGGATTTCCGAGAATCTCCAGGTATATAGCCTTGGTGCGCTCATCCACGAGCTTTTCCAGATCCTCCACACGGTCGCTGTCAGCGAAACGCACCTGTATACCCATATCACGCAGAGTGATCTCGAACATGGTGAATGTGCCGCCGTAGAGGAATGGAGATGTCACTATATTGTCGCCTGGGCCGCAGATATTCGTCACAGCCAGGAATATGGCCGCCGTCCCGGATGCGGTGGACACTGCCGCAACACCGCCCTCAAGCGCAGCCATTCTCTTCTCGAACACGTCGTTTGTAGTGTTCGTGATTCTCGTATAGATATTTCCCTCTTTCTTCAGTGCAAAAAGGTCAGCGCCCTGCTGCATATCCTCGAATACATATGCCGTAGTCTGGTATATAGGCACAGCCGTCGCTTTCGACACCGGGTCGATTTCCTGCCCCGCCCTCAGCTGCAAGGTTTCAAAACCAAAGTTTCTGTTTTCCATGACTTTCTGAAAATTTCGAAATTCCTGACAATATAAGATTTTCTTCCGACAAATACAACACTGCCGCCATTACAGGCTCAGTCCAGAAGCTGCTGGATGATATTTCCGAGAGGCCCGCTCTCGATCAGGAAGCCGTCATGCCCGAACTTCGATATTATCTCCACATACATTGCTCCGGCGATATGGGTAGCCATGAATTTCTGCTCTTCTACAGGAAACAGATTGTCAGTGTCTATCCCGACCACCACTGTATCTGCCTTGATACGCTTCAGAGCCGCCTCGACCCCTCCCCTGCCGCGGCCGACATTGTGGCTGTCCAGAGAATAAGTCAGGCAATAATATGAATAAGCGTCAAATCTGTTTATCAGTTTCTTCCCCTGGTACTGCTGATAGGAGCATACTTTGTCGGCAAACATCTTGTCAGAGTCAGCCTCGGACTGCGTTTCATTGTAGCAGATATAGTTTCTATAAGAAATGAGGGCGATAGCTCTGGCGCAAGCCAGTCCCGCCTTGCCTCCGTCAAGGCTGGCGCACTCCCGGAAAGTAGGATCAGCCTCCAATGCCATCCTCTGAGACTCGTTGTAAGCTGTCACCCACGGAGTCACTCTCGCTCCGCAAGCCGAAACCAAAGCCTTCTTCATCACATCGGGCTCCATAATCATCCACTCCAGAGCCTGGAAACCGCCTATAGACCCCCCTATCATCAAGTCTATCTTTTCCACGCCAAGGTGCTTGCGCACCAATATGTTGGCATTCACGATATCCCTCACGGTAATCTTCGGAAAATCGAAATAATATGGCCGGCCTGCACCCGGCATCAATGATGCAGGCGATGTCGTCCCATACGGAGAGCCCAGCATATTCACGCATGCAACGAAATACTTGTCAGGGTCTATAACCTTTCCCGGGCCGACCAGATCCGGCCACCAGTCCTGAGGGTCTGAATTAGCAGTGAATGCATGGCATATCCATACGACTTTCCTGCTGTCGTCAGGGCCTTGAAACGGCCGGTCGGAACAATGGAAAACGATGGTCAGATCTTCAATCCGGCCACCGTTTTCAAGTTCAAAAACTCCGTTGTGTCTGTATTGGTGTATTGTCATTGGAAATTCTGAATTTGCAAAACCGCAAAATTATAGATTTCCAGACAATTTTCAAAATCCGTCCTCCAACCCCTTCTGTAAATGACCGACCTACGACCCCGCAGGCAACGCTCCAATGTGCCCGTAATCACAGACTGGCAGTGAGCCCCGCCATCACTATGGACACCATGCTCATCAACTTGATAAGGATATTAAGCGACGGGCCTGAAGTATCCTTGAACGGGTCGCCCACTGTGTCGCCGACTACGGCCGCTTTGTGGCATTCTGAATTTTTGCCTCCGAGATTACCTTCTTCGACATATTTTTTCGCATTGTCCCAAGCCCCTCCGGAATTGGCCATGAAAATGGCCAGGACAAAACCGGAGCCCAAGCCGCCTATCAGAAGACCCATGACACCGGCCACGCCGAGGACAAGCCCCACCGCCACAGGCACGATGATGGCAATAAGAGACGGCAGAAGCATTTCCCTCTGCGCCCCTCTGGTGGAGATTTCCACGCACCGGGCATAGTCAGGAGTCGCCTCGCGAGTCAGGATGCCCTTGATTTCACGGAACTGTCGGCGCACTTCTTCCACCATGCTCTGGGCGGCGCGTCCTACGGCATTCATTGTAAGGCCGCAGAAGAGGAAAGACATCATGGCCCCGATGAAGACTCCGGCCAGCACCATTGGATTCATCAAGTCTATGTGATAATGAGCCATCAGGTCAGGAATAGTAGCATGAACGGCATCAATGACCTCGCCTGCCGCACCTGTTATCTTCTCTCCGGCCCTGTCCAGGGCAATTTTTATTTCTTCCATGTATGAAGCCAGAAGCGCCAGCCCTGTGAGAGCCGCAGAGCCTATGGCGAAGCCTTTGCCCGTGGCCGCAGTGGTATTGCCAAGGGCATCAAGGACATCAGTGCGGCGGCGGACCTCAGGATCGAGCTCGCACATCTGGGCATTGCCTCCGGCATTGTCAGCTATAGGGCCGTAGGCATCGGTGGCAAGTGTGATTCCCAGGGTCGAAAGCATTCCGACAGCGGCGATACCTATTCCATAAAGGCCCAGGCTGAGATTCTCGGCAGAAAGGATATTGGCGAAGTCGAAACCTATGGCGCACAGATAGGAAAGGATGATCGCCACAGCGATAGTCACTACCGGTATGGCTGTGGAAATCATGCCCAGGCCGACTCCAGAGATGATCACTGTGGCAGGCCCTGTCTTCGAACTCTCCGCCAGTTTCTGAGTCGGTTTGTACGAATGGGACGTGTAGTACTCCGTGGACTGGCCTATTATGACTCCTGCCACCAGTCCGGTGATCACAGAGAAAGAAATTCCCAGCCAGTTCTCCATGCCGAGTATGTACATGATGCCGAAGGTGCAGACAGCTATCAGCACAGCGCTTATGTTAGTGCCGAAACCGAGGGACTTCAGCAGCTGGCTCATCCCCGCATTCTCTTTCGTCCTGACTGTGAATATGCCTATGAGAGAGAGAATAACCCCGGCGGCGGCTATAAGCATCGGCGCAAACACTGCCTTCAGCTGCATTTCTTCGCCCGCAAGGAAAAAAGCGGAAGCTCCCAGCGCCATAGTGGCGAGAATGGAGCCGCAATATGATTCGTAAAGGTCAGCCCCCATGCCGGCGACATCTCCCACATTGTCCCCCACATTGTCAGCTATGGTGGCCGGATTTCTCGGGTCGTCCTCCGGGATTCCTGCTTCAACCTTGCCTACCAGGTCCGCCCCCACATCTGCGGCCTTCGTATATATGCCGCCTCCTACACGGGCGAACAGAGCCTGCGTCGAAGCTCCCATGCCGAATGTCAGCATCGTAGTCGTGATCATGACCAGTTTCTGCGGGCCGTCAGCTCCGATAAAAGCATCCAGGATGATGTACCAGAGAGATATGTCCAGAAGTCCGAGGCCGACTACTGTCAGACCCATCACCGCACCTGAACGGAATGCGACCTTGAGCCCGGAATTGAGGGAGCGCATCGCGGCGTTCGCAGTCCTGGCGGAAGCATATGTCGCAGTCTTCATGCCCACGAATCCGGCAAGCCCTGAAAAGAAACCGCCTGTCAGAAATGCAAAAGGCACCCAGGTGTTCTGCACGCCGAAGCCATATGCGAGAATCGCAAAAAAGACGGCCAGAATGACGAAAACTATCGTCACCACCTTGTATTGCTGCTTCAGATATGCCATCGCCCCTTTACGCACGAAAAGAGCTATTTCCTTCATTGTCGCCGAGCCCTCGCTTTCTTTCATCATCTGACGGAAGAAAAACCAGGCAAAGCCCAATGCCAAGATTGCCGCCAGCGGCACAAAATAGAACAGGTTTGTCATGTTTTCCGAAATTAGTTTCAGTGTGTATAAACAAAAAGAAGAGTGGCTGAAAAGCGGGATTTCAAGGCGAAAACACCCTTTTCAGCCACTCTCGGTTTCAAAGATAGTAAAATATTCGGAAATTCACCCCGTGGATGTCACTTCGCAATCCGGTAGGAACCCGGTCCGTATTCCGTCGAGACAGTCTCACCCGGGAGGGTCACGCTGGCAGTCGCGCCTTCAGGAATGACGAAATCCCAGACCCAGGTGCCGCCTTCGTATCTCCACGAACTTCTGATTTCTCCGGAAACGGACTTGAAGACTGCATCAAGACTGCCGAGCCGCCTGTCAGGAAGCGGTTTCATGATGATATGCCTGAAGCCCGGATCGGCCGGATCGGCACAGATACCGGCGGCAGTCTCCCACAGCCACTGGCATACACAGCCATAGGCATAGTGGTTGAAACTGTTCATTCCGTTCGGAGCCATCCCGTCCTCTACAGTATAGCTGTTCCACCTCTCCCAGATCGTGGTCGCTCCGTTGTCCACGGAATAGAGCCAGCTCGGATTCTTCCGCTGGAAAAGCAGGTCGTATGCGATGTCTCCCATACCGTTTTCGGTAAGGGTCTGCATCAGGATGGAAGTGCCGAGAAATCCTGTCTGCAGGCAGCCGCCGTGAGCCGCGAAATTCTCCCTCAGCCGCTCTGTCATGGCCTCCTTCTCCTCCCCGTCCAGAAGGCGGTTCTTCAATGCGAACAGGGCCGGAGTCTGCATTGTATTCAGAATCTCCACCTTGAAAAGGCCGTTCTTATCGAAGAAGGTATTCCGGAGATATGCCCTCGCCTCTTCATACATGGTCTCGTATTTTGCGGCGTCCCTGCCTGTGGCCGCGGCCATGTCGCGCATCATGCCGGCATCCATGGCCCAATACGATCCGCACAGATAATTCCAGTACTCCAACGCTTCGGGAAGTATATGGCTTCTGCCGTCCGCATCAGTTCCCAGATACTGGCCGCTCCAGCTTTCGAAAGGCTCATAACTGAGCCAGTCAGCCCACTGGAAGTTTCCATTCTCCTCCGCATGGAGACTATGCCTGTACTTCGTAGAAGCGATATGGTCCATAAATTTTTCCATTGCTTCCCAGTTCTCGTCTATGATCTCCGTATCAGCGAACTGTTTCCATACCGTCCATGGGACAATGATGCCGGCATCGGCCCAGCCGCACCTCATCATCTCGTTGTCCGCACTGCCGTACTGTCCGAACGGAGCTACACCAGGGAAACCGCCCTTCGGACTCTGCGTGTCGCGCAGATCCCTCATCCATTTATGGAAAAAAGCCCTCGTGGATGCGAAGAACGAGCCTGTCTCGGCAAATACCTGTGTATCGGCAGTCCAGCCCAGCCGTTCATCCCGCTGAGGACAGTCGGTAGGGACAGAAAGATAGTTCGAACGCTGACCCCAGACCGTATTGGAAATCAATTTGTTCACCAGTTCGTTTCCCGTAACCAGGACTCCGGTTTCAAGCTCCTTTGAAATGGAAGTCACCGGCACGGATCTGACACTTCGCAAGGTCACATCGCCGTCGGCTGTCAGATTGATGAAGCGGTAGCCGAAGAACGTGCACATCGGCATATAGGACACATAGCCGTCACTCCCGGCAAACGTATAGTCAAGTCTCAGCCCCATATCCTGGGTACGGAGATTCCTGCGGTGAATACTGCCTTCCGGGCCGTCCGTGCCGCGCGATTCAGCCCCGTTGCCGTCATTCAGGATTTCGGACAGCAGGCATGTCAGGGTCACGCCTTCGGCAGCCTTGAAATCGAATATAGGGACCGCCGCACAGTTCTGGCCGAAATCTATCACCAGATTCTCGCCTTCGGCAAGTTCCATGATATCCCCGTCACTGTATTCCCTGTCTATCACGACCTTACCTGCCTCTCCTTCACGCTGGCCTTCCACAGTCTTCCAGACATACGCCCTGACTGGCGTCAATGCCAGATCGTGTCTGTGATATATCTCGGCGCCGGCAGCAGGGACTATCTCTCCCTTGAATTCGGTATTCACTTCCGGGACAGACAGTTTTTCAGGAGTCATGTATCCCGGCAGTTCGCGTGCGTCATACACTTCGCCGTCGTAGATGGCCGCATGCTTCACAGGACCTGCAATCCCGGCTTTCCAGTGCAGGGTGTCCGTTCCGAAGCACTCCACTGTACCGTCAGAATATGTAAGCTCCAGGACGCTGCGGAATGCGCACTTCCTGCCGTTCATGCCTGTCTGTCCGAGCGGAGTGATGATTTTGTCAGCCCACCAGCCCGGAGTCACCTGTGCGGCCAGGACATTCGTATCCTCAAGAAGTCCGGTGATATCATACGTGTAAGAAATCCTGGTTTTCTCAAAATGGGTAAAGCCCGGTTTCAGGATTTCCTTTCCGATAAGTTCGCCGTTTACGTACAGCTGATAGACTCCCAGCCCTGTGGTCATCCATTTAGCCGATGTCACCTTTTTCGGTAGATTCAACTCGGAAACGAACCAGCTCGCCCCGTCTGCAGCACGTTCTCCGTCCCTGATCGTGCAGGTGACTACGGGAGCGTCAGCGGCGGAAATCCATACGGTATTCTCCCAGGCCACCTCATCAAGAGGTTCTGTAAGGGTGACGCAGTCTTGGCTTCCGCAGGAAACCGCAAGCAGAAGTGTTACTGAAACAAGGAAAATTTGAATTGCAGTGTTTTTCATCTATATGTGGTTTGTTATTGAAGGTGACCCAAAGGGAGTTTCCTTTTGGGTCGTTTAGTTTTGCATTTCTAAATTAAAGATTAAATTTAGAAATAAGGAGTTGTAGTGAACTAACTTTGGGTCTAGATTATATCTAAAGGCTGAATCAGACTACAACTCCTGTTTTTCGGAGAATAGCCAGTT
>CASEOO010000005.1 GCA_949289565.1 uncultured Bacteroidales bacterium | reverse complement strand
CACGTAAGGGGTGGATAATTGAGGGCCATACTTGGCTATACACTTTTTCAAGGACGTCAGCGCGTAGCGTTGTCCCGATTTTACTTCTATGGGTGAGATGTTATGCCGGCTGGTAATGACCGGTTTGGCGATCAGGAAATCAATCTCCATGCGGTCGTCAGCCGATGCTCGCGAGGTGTTGCTGAAAAAGTAGAGCTTGTGCCCGGCGGCCCGAAGCATCTGCGCCACGATGTTTTCAACCAGCATGCCTTCATTCACTTCCAGTTTATCGAACATCAGTTTCCGGTAAAGATCCGCGCTTACAATTCCCCTCTCGTCAAAGGCATGGCTGATGAGCAAACCGGTATCCCCCATGTAGCATTTCAGGGTAGTGCGCTCCTCGTTCAGTTTCAGCCCGATGCTTGGTTCGGTCGAGTTATAGCAACAATTGATGATTTTGGCATCGCTCAACCAAAAAAAGGCCTCCGAGTAATCGCGCATGCGGGCCTCGTTCTGCAACGCGGACAGGGAGAATTTCTTTTCATGCTTCTGCAATTGCCCCGGTATTTCCTCAAAAATAGCGGCAACTTTGGTTTCTTGATTGTCGGCGTATTTGTGAATGTCGTTGCGATAAAGGGCCAATATGTCACGCTTTACCTCATCGACCTTTTCAAAATCCCGAGTTTCCACATATTTGGCGACAGCTTGCGGCATTCCCCCGACAATCAGGTATTGCCTGAAATAATCCATTGCCCGGCGGTGGAAAGCCTCCATAGGAAGACGTTTGTCAAACCGCATTCGAATGTAAGGCATCAGCATCTCGTCTCCCATGGCCCACAAGAATTCCTCAAAGTCCATCGGAAACATTTCGATGGCGTGTTCTTCGGAAGGCAGCATGATGTCCTTGACATTCTTCTTGATGGAAACCAGCGAGCCTGTTTCGACGTAATCATAACGTCTGTCTGCCACCAAGTGCTTGATGGCTGCACGGGCGCGAGGACAAAACTGCACTTCGTCGAAAATGACCAAGGAACGGGCTTCCTCGTCTTTCGTTTGACGCGGGGTGAGCTTCCGCCTGAAGTAAAGCTCCAGATTCATGAAAAGCATGTCGAGATCATCCAGATAAAGATTGAAAAACTCCATCACTTGCGGATTTACCTTGCTGAAGTCCACCAGAATGTAAGATGCATATTCTTTGCGCGCAAACTCTTCCACAATATAGCTTTTCCCTATACGTCTGGCACCTTCTATCAAAAGAGCGGTATCACCCTTATGGTTCTTCTTCCATTCCAGCAGTTTATCGTATATCTTCCTTCTCATAATTCACGTATTCGTCTTTATTGCATTATTGGCATTTCACATATTCAAGATTATCACGTTTGCAAAAGTACACTTTTTCTTGGATTATGAAAAGACTATCCGAGGTGACCGGAAAATTTTTCTTTCCTCAAATAGAGGAAGTAGGCACCTTATGAAGAATCAAATGCCATAAACGGCAATGACAGAAGCTTCTGTCATATGGATTATATCAACATTCAGTTGTTCAACGAATATGAACAGGCCAATGTGCCGGATGTCTAAATGCCCGCCCAACTCTGCAGTGTCAGCCGTGCGCCCACCCTCACTCCGCGAGCTCAGTCACCTTCAATGTACCGACATCCTGGACATAAGATTGATAATCAGGACACCGGCGATAATCACCAGAGCAAGAAAAACAAAACTTTTCATACCAATAACAATCTCAGTCATAATGCCTGCTGTATTTGTGAATAACGACACAAGATAAGTATCTTTGTTTCCACAAAAGGCAATATATGAACATATCGAACATAAGACTATTGAATCAGCAATTGGTTAATCCGCAAATGTCAGACATTCACGAATTGGTCGCATGGATGGGGATGCTGCAGGCCCAGGAATACACAATGATGCGCTGGGCGGTCGGCATTCGTCTGAAACGGCCCTCCATGTCATCATTCCGTAAAGCCTATGATTCAGGGCAAGTTGTCAGGACGCACTTGTTCAGATGTACTTGGCAGCTGGTGGCAGCCGAGGATCTGCGCTGGATGCTGAAATTGTGTGCCGACAAAAACAAGAAGGCCATTAGATATTACGGACAAGGCATTTCTGAAAAAGACTTTGAACACGCCTGCAGCCTCATCTGTCAGGCACTTGCCGGGCAACAATCCATGACCAAAGAAGCCATAATTGCCAGTTTAAGGGAACTCAGGCTTTCCGGTGATGTCTATACAATGACCAAATATCTTCAAATGGCTGAAGCAGAAGGATTGATATGCAGCGGACATCTTGATGACAATCAAAACACATACGCTCTGATTGAAGGACGGATACCACCAGCAAATGAACTCTCACATGAAGAATCAATAACCCTGCTTGCCAGAAAGTATTTCCGCAGCCATTCACCGGCCACATTGAAAGACTTTGCATGGTGGGCAAACCTCAGTGCAGGTGAATGTAAAAATGCCATAGACTCCATTGCCGGCGAATTGACTGCAGAACGCCATAATGATGACATATATTATATACATCAAGACTGCAGGACAAAAGGCTGTCGCAAGAAAATCCTGTTGTTGCCGTCCTATGACGAATATCTGATAGGCTACAAAAGCCGCCATCATGCGATCGCAGAACAGTTCTGCCGACAAGCCTACAACAAAAATGGCATTTTCTATCCCGTTATTGTGCAGAATGGTGAAGTCATAGGAAACTGGCATCCTACCAAAAAGGCGAAATTCTTCGAAGATGGAAACAAGGTGGATATTTCAAGATTACTTTCGGACTTTCACCAATTCATGGACTGTTGAGATTGCATATAACCCCAACCTCCTCATCTCAGACTGCTACGGCTCAGCAGGCGGCATCACCCTACCGGCCATGTAATCAATGCTGAGACGGGATTGTTTATTGCTAAATATTCCAAATATTTCAGCAGAAGAATATCCCATCATCAAAAGAATCCCTATCTTTGCAAGATTATCGATTTGCAGAAAATTATGGCCGATTCTAATTTCATAGACTATGTGAAAATATACTGCGCATCTGGAAATGGAGGCGCAGGCTCGACACATCTGAGGCGAGCCAAATATGTGCCTAAGGGCGGACCGGACGGAGGCGACGGGGGACGGGGAGGACACATCATTCTCCACGCAAACCCCCAGTTCTGGACTTTGATCCATCTTAAATACCGCAAGCATATCAAAGCCGAGCACGGAGGTGCCGGGAGCGGACAGCTGTGCAAAGGAAAGAATGGCGAGGATATTTATCTGGACGTTCCCGTGGGGACTGTGGCGAAGAATGCAGAAACAGGGGAAGTGCTTTTCGAACTGCTTGAGCCGGGAGAAGAAAGAATATTGGTGAAAGGAGGGCGCGGCGGTCTCGGGAACAACAATTTCAAATCTGCCACAAACCAGACTCCACGCTACTCTCAGCCAGGAGAGCCAGGTGAAGAAGGATGGTTCATTCTGGAGCTGAAAGTGCTTGCCGATGTAGGCCTGGTAGGATTTCCAAATGCCGGGAAATCGACATTGCTCGCCGCAGTATCTGCGGCGAAGCCCAAGATTGCAAACTACCCTTTCACCACGATGGAACCAAACCTGGGCATAGTGAGCTATTACGACGACCAGTCATTCGTGATGGCGGACATTCCTGGCATCATAGAAGGCGCGCATCTGGGGAAAGGAATCGGGTTGAGATTTCTCAGGCACATTGAAAGAAATTCCATTCTTCTTTTCATGATTCCGGCTGACAGCATGGACCCGAATCAGGACTACAGCATATTGCTGAACGAATTGAAAGAGTACAATCCGGAACTGCTGGTGAAAAGCCGCATCCTCGGGATCTCCAAGTCTGACATGCTGGACTCCAAGGCAAAAACAGAAATGGAGTCAAAGCTCCCTGCTGATGTGCCGCACATATTTTTCTCGGCGCTGACAGGAGAGAATGTTCTTCAGCTCAAAGAAATACTTTGGAAAACCCTTCATGAAGAAAACAGTGAGAAGCTATGATTTTGTCCTGGCAGCAGATACATGAAATCGACCAGCAGGCTACCCTGGCGCTGAACAGCCTGCACTGCGGATTTACAGACTCCGTAATGATATTTTTCTCAAAGATTCCGGTATGGATACCCATGTATGTTCTCGTGGCCGTATTCCTGTTCCTGAGAATGGACTGGAAAAGGGCGCTGATCGCGACAGCATCCATTGCTCTGACCTTTCTGCTCTGCGACCAGACCGCAAATCTGTTCAAAGAAGGAATTGCGAGGCTGCGGCCATGCCACAATGACTTTATGGTCAGCGAGGGCCTGCGCATCCTCGAAGGGAAAGGAGGGCTGTACGGATTCTTTTCCGGCCATGCGGCCAATGCTTTCGGCTTCGCCGTAAGTTCTTATATGGCATTCAGAAATGACAAAAGGCTTAAATACCGGGGATATGCGGCATGGATATTCTTCTGGGCCGCCATGGTCAGCCTCAGCAGAATATTTGTAGGGAAACATTATGCAGGAGATGTGGCTGTCGGCATGATAGCAGGAACTTTGCTGGGGCTTGCCTGCGGATTCCTGGCCAGATGGATCATGTCCAAGCTGCCGGAAAGGAAAACCGGAAACGGAGAAAATAATTGAGATGCCATGACAGAAAGCATTACAGAGAAAATAAAAATAGCAGTGATAGGCCTGGGCTACGTCGGGCTGCCTCTCGCAAGGCTTTTCTCGACCAAGTTCAGAACCATAGGATATGACATGAACCCCGCCAGGGTCGAATCCCTGAAAAATGGGCATGACTCCACGCTCGAAGTGGATGACAGCAAACTGCAGGAAGCATTGGAAAGCGGCAGGCTCGCATGTACCTCAGACATGGACGATATCCGCGGATGTAATTTCTATGTCGTGGCTGTCCCTACCCCGGTAGATGTCAACAACAATCCGGACCTCTCCCCTCTTATAGGTGCAAGCGAGACAGTCGGCTCAGTCATAAAAAAAGGAGACACAGTGGTATATGAGTCCACAGTTTATCCTGGGGTCACAGAAGAGGAATGCATACCGCGGATCGAGAAAGTCTCCGGCCTCAGGCTGAATGAAGACTTTTTCGCCGGCTACTCCCCTGAAAGAGTGAATCCGGGAGACAAGCTGCACACAGTGGAAAATATCAGAAAGATCACTTCCGGGTCCACCCCTGAAACCGCAGACCTGGTGGACAGGGTATACGGCGAAGTACTGGAAAACGGTACATACAAAGCCTCTTCCATCAAAGTGGCGGAGGCGGCCAAAGTGATAGAAAACAGCCAGAGAGACATAAACATCGCATTCGTGAACGAATTGTCCAAGATTTTCTCGCTCATGGGGATAGATACTCTCGAAGTGCTGGATGCGGCCGCCACCAAATGGAATTTCATCAAGATGAACCCAGGCCTGGTAGGCGGGCATTGCATATCTGTAGATCCTTATTATCTGGCCCAATGCGCCCAAAGGCACGGCTATAATCCTGAAATCATCCTGGCCGGCCGGCGTGTGAACGACAGCATGGGGGCTTATGTAGCGAACCAGACTGTAAAACTCATGCTCAAAAAAGGAATCCAGGTCCTCAAATCCAAGGTCATCATCATGGGATTCACCTTCAAGGAGAACTGCCCTGATGTGAGGAATACGAAAATCATCGACATATACAGGTCGCTCGAAGAATACAACGTAGACTTGACGGTATACGACCCTTGGGCCAGCCGCGATATTGTGAAGAAAGTATACGGGATAGACATAGTCAATGAACTGCCTTCCGAAAAATTCGATGCGGCAATCGTGGCAGTAGCCCACGGGCAGTTCAGAAGGCATGAAGTGGACTTTGACGCCCTGCTGAACCCTGTCCATGTCATCTACGATGTAAAAGGGATATTGCCACGGGACATCATTGACGGACGGCTTTAACCGGTTCAGGCATTGTACGAAGCCTCCGGAAGACTGCCGTCCAAGAGCATTGCGCGAAGCGGCGGACTAATTGAGATTTACAGAGACATTGCCCTGCAAGGGCACAAAAAAATTTTTCAAATGGCGAATTTTGCGATAGTCGGAGTGGCAGGATATATAGCTCCGAGACATCTTAAAGCTATTGCCGACACCGGCAACAAGGTAGTAGCGGCATATGACAGATTTGACAGCGTCGGAAGGCTCGACAGTTCTTTTCCCGACTGCGCCTTTTTCACTGAGCAGGAACGGTTCGAAGAATATATCGACAAGCTTAAAGGCACTGAGAATCAGGTGGATTGGCTGACTGTATGCACTCCGAACTACACTCATGCGCCATTCTGCAGATACGGGCTGAAGAACGGGATGGATGTCATCTGCGAAAAGCCTGCGGTGCTTCACCCGTCAGAGATAGACGAACTGGTGAGGCTGGAGGCTGAAACAGGGCATAAAGTGTATAACATATTGCAGCTGAGACTTCATGACAGCATAGCGGCGTTGAAAAAGAAAGTGGACGAAGGGCCCGCCGGAAAGAAATATAACATAGAGCTGACCTACATCACCTCCAGAGGTAAATGGTACTATGCCTCGTGGAAAGGCGACAACCACAAGAGCGGAGGCATCGCAACGAACATCGGCGTGCATTTCTACGACATGCTGCAATGGATTTTCGGCCCGGTAAAAGAGAATACAGTGCATATTTCCAGCTTCGACCGTGTGGCGGGACGCCTGGAACTCGAAAAGGCATCCGTGAAATACTTCCTGAGCATAAATGCCGAATGCCTGCCTCCTAATGCCGTGCAAGGCGAAAAAAAGACATACCGGACGCTGAATATCGACGGAGATGAATTTGAGTTCAGCCAGGGATTCACGGAACTGCATACCAGAAGCTACGAGAAAATTCTGTGCGGAGAAGGCTTCCGTGTCGCAGAGTCGAGAAACTGCATACAAATCGTGGAGGACATCCGCAATGCCGTGCCTGCCGGGCTGACAGGAGATTTTCATCCGCTGGCACTCAGGCCGCTCGCCAGGCATCCATTTGGATGGGATGATGTAAAATATTGACTATATGGAAATAAATATGGTTGACCTGAAAGGTCAATATCTAAAAATAAAAGACGAGGTCGATGCCGGAATCCAGGCTGTAATCGACAGTTCGGCTTTCATAAACGGACCTGCGGTCAATGCTTTCAGGCTGCATTTGAGCCAATACCTGGGCGGGACGCACGTGGTCGCCTGCGCGAACGGGACCGACGCCCTCCAGATAGCCTTGATGGCCCTGGGGCTGAAGAGAGGCGACGAAGTCATCGTCCCTGCATTCACATACGTTTCTTCGGCTGAGGTGATAGCCCTGCTCGGCCTCACTCCTGTGATGGTGGATGTCGACCCTCTGACCTTCAATGTGACAGCTGAGAATATCCGCAAAGCTCTGACTCCTGCATCCAAAGCCGTCATTCCAGTACATCTGTTCGGACAGAGCTGCGATATGGAGCCGATATTGGCCCTGGCCGAAGAATACGGGCTGTATGTGATAGAGGACAATGCCCAGGCTATAGGGGCAGAATATACTTTCAGCGACGGGCGCAAGGCTAAAACCGGGACTATGGGAACTGTCGGATGCACGTCTTTTTTTCCGTCAAAGAATCTTGGCTGCTATGGGGACGGAGGGGCGGTTTTCTGCCAGGACGATGAACTGGCCGCTAAAATAGCCATGATAGCTAACCATGGGCAGAAAGTGAAGTACCATCATTCTGCAATAGGGTGCAACTCTCGTTTAGACACCATCCAGGCGACTGTTCTGGATGTGAAGCTGAAGCATCTGGATGAATATTCACGGGCGCGGAACGAGGCCGCCGCATATTATGACCGTAAGTTACGTGAGCTGGATCCTGACGGCAAATATTTCCGGCTTCCGGCCAGACTGCCGTCCAGCACTCACGTCTGGCATCAATATACCTTGAAAATAAATGACGGACGGCGTGATGATATGAAGGCTTTTCTGGCAGACAGAGGCATACCGTCCATGATTTATTACCCGCTGCCTCTTCAGGAACAAGAGGCATTCAGAGATGTTGCCCGCGCCGGAGAACCTCTGGAGCATGCCGCAGAATGTGCTCATTCTGTACTGTCGCTGCCGATGCACACTGAGCTGACGCATGAAATCCAGGACGCCGTGGTAAATGGCATCAGAGAATTTTTCAAACTGTGATCCGGAAGCCGGCTCCAGTCAATTTCCTGTACATTTAATGAAACTGCAGACCATAATGGACAGTAAATATTTTATACATGAATCAAGCTATATCGATGATGATGTATCGATAGGTGAAGGCTCGAAAATATGGCATTTCTGCCATGTTCAGAAAGGCGCCGCCATCGGAAAGAAATGTTCCCTGGGGCAGAATGTGAATGTCGGCTGCAACGTGAAAATAGGAAACGGGGTCAGAATCCAGAACAATGTATCCGTATACGAAGGCGTCGAGCTGGAGGACAATGTTTTCTGCGGTCCGTCATGCGTTTTCACCAATGTCACGACTCCTCGGGCGCATTTCCCTGTCCACGGAGTTTATGCCAGGACTTTGGTGAAAGAAGGGGCTTCTCTGGGGGCGAACTGCACCATAGTATGCGGACATGTCATAGGGAGGAGCGCCAT
Organism: uncultured Bacteroidales bacterium; assembly: GCA_949289565.1. Classification (GTDB taxonomy): domain Bacteria; phylum Bacteroidota; class Bacteroidia; order Bacteroidales; family UBA932; genus Cryptobacteroides. The sequence continues at coordinate 567 of CASEOO010000005.1, read as the reverse complement.
GATAGGGGCTGGTGCGGTGGTGACATCAGATGTTCCTGACTACGCTCTCATGGCAGGTGTGCCTGCTCGCAGAATCGGCTGGGTGTGCGAATGCGGGAAAAAATTAGGCGAGGATCTCCACTGCGCATGCGGGCGCAATTACAGGCTTGCCGGGGATACGCTGGAGAAAATCTGAGCAAATGCAAAAAAGGCCAGCATTTGACAATGCTGGCCTTTTTTTGTGGAGATAGACGGATTCGAACCGACGACCCTCTGCTTGCAAAGCAGATGCTCTAGCCAACTGAGCTATACCCCCTTTTTTCGTTTCTTTTGAGCGTCTTCGGCGTTGGGCTGCGCATCGTCAGCCGGTCATTTACGGAAGTAAACTCCTTTCATCCTCGCTTGCCCGCCTGGAATCCATCTCAAAATAAACTTCAAAAATTCAAAAAACTATTGAGCGTCTTCGGCGATGGGCTGCGCATCGTCAGCCGGTCACTTACGGAAGTAAACTCCCTTCATCCTCGCTTGCCCGCCTGGAATCCATCTCAAAATAAACTTCAAAAATTCAAAAAAACTTTTGAGCGTCTT
>CASEOO010000004.1 GCA_949289565.1 uncultured Bacteroidales bacterium | reverse complement strand
CAATATCCATGTTCCTTTCGGCACATAATGTATCTTCACCTCGCTTATCTCAAACTGTTCAGTATCCGGAAAGGTGACAGGGGAGAAAGAAATGTTCACATTGAACTGCGCCGCTACCCTCTGCACGTTTATTGTCAGAAAGCCGTCATCCGCCGGTTTCGATGCACTCTGAAGACTGCCTGACATCACATATTTTCCACGGTATGCCTCAGACCAGTCAGAAATAGTCAAGGCCTCATTCTTCAGGTCATCCAAATCAGACACCCTGTTCATCACAGTCTCAGGGTCGAGAAGATTGCACACAGCGTAGATATTGATATTGCCCGACGGCAGATACATGTACATCTTGTTGTCTTCCCCGATATAGCTCCACTGCTTGGCGACACAGACATTCTGATCATTGAACACAAAGATTAGAGCATTCTCTATTCTGCTGTCTCCCTCAGACGCCTTGGTCATGACCAGATCCGGCGCTGAAGTTCTGAAACTGATGCAAGTTTCCCCGTTCCCTGGGTTTTCTGCAGGAGCCTCCAAGTTTTCCTCAACACAGCCTGCGGCCAAAACTAAAGTGGCTAAAGCCAATATTTTATTTTTCAATATCATAATGTCACACTGTTATCACTCGAATTTTCTTGCCTGACGTATATATGCTTGCACAGGATAATCGTATAAATATTTAACACGAGCTCTATACATATCCACTTCGCTAACACCTGCATCATTTATCCGATAAGCCCATGACTTACGATTCCTGTCAAGTGTAGCTGAGGATGACCAATACAACCTATCATATTTGATATTTATAACAGGTATTACATTTTCTTCATAATGATTTTCATAGTCACCATTAAAACTAAGCTTAGAATAATAATACTCCAACAATGGTTTGGCAACTTGTTGAAAAAAACCATTCATTTCATATCGTGCAGGTGTGAACCAATAGTTTACAGAGTTTGAGAAATCTGTCCATGCTTTCCGTCCTCGATATAAAGCCGAGCCTAAGTAGTTGCTATAAGTATCACCACCTTTATCATAACAATATGAGTAAGAATCAGTGCAATTTAGTTCTCCATCATTATCAAAAGTATCAGATCTATCCATAAAATATGTAGGACTACTTCCATAAAATCCCCATCCTGTATAGCTGTAATTTCTTTCGTCATCATAATCCGGATTATCCCAGCTAGGCAACAACAGATCGTCTCTGGAAAATCCCCTGTAATTATTTACGTCACTTCCGTCACTTCCAACAGGCTGCCCATCATCGTCATACAATCTTGCTGTTATCGCATTATACTGATTTATAGTCAAGTAATCGACACTGCTTTCCTGATCCGTTTCCAGCTTGAGTTTACAAGTCCTGTAGTCATTCTCTAAAGCCTCGATCTTATATTCTATGGAACCAGTGCCACCCATGATATCGTTGAACTTCACATAATCTTCGAACATGATTTCTATCTGGACCGCCTCGTCTGAACTCTCCTCCGGTCTATTATAGGTATCTTGCTTCCATTCACCCGGAATTCCATCGGCCTCCACTACTCTGAATCTTATCCATTCTGTTTCATCACCAGCATAGACCGGAGTGATGCTCCACCCGCCTTTGCTGGCAGAAGGAAGAACCGTGGCAGTCAGAGTGATACCGCCGATGCAGTCATAGATATAGTCAGGACTGATATTCGAGACGAATGAAGCCCCGAGAGAGTATGACGGGAACTGCACATCAGGATTGATATCGTCCACCCAGTTCACTACATTGAGCAGGAGTTCGTCGCCGGCGAGGCTGGCGGGGCGGTCACCTTCGGTGTCGCCACTGGTCGGCTTGGTGCCGATGGCGTAGAGACGGTTCGCCTGAAGAGAATAATGGTAATCCCTGCCGTCAACAGCTACAGGATGTTCATCTGCAGCTTTATTTCCGTCAGCAGTATTCCTCACATAATATGTCTTTTCATATACATCAACACCGTTGCTGTTATCTCCTATCGCCACTATCCTCAGCGTAGCATTTACTGATGTGCCATCGCCCTCATCAGCCACCGCTATCGGAACCATATACGCACCGAAAAGGATCGAATTCTCAAGAGTCTTGACAGTTCCGTCATCAGTGGCAGGGATATAGAGAAGGCTGCCCTTTTCACCTTGGGCTCCCTGTGGCTCAGTATACATGGAAAGGTCTGCGGAGGCTATCACCACTTCTTTGCTATCGTCACTTCCCAATTCGACCCCACCTAAAGCATCTCCTGTCAGGGTTACAGATGTATTCAGATCCAGGCCTTGTTTCAACCTAAGTTCTATAGTATGTGTCCGGCTCTCTTCATCACCGCTTTCCACCAGATACGGAATATCAGTCAGATAGCAGAGCACGCCGGCTACACACCTGTCTATAGTCACCTCGATGACAGGAGTATTGGCCGGAACGGCCTCGGTAGAACCTGAAAAAAGTTCGGTGTGGGCCATGGCCCAGGCTTTGGCTTTGGCTTCGGCTTCGGGAGTGCCGGTCGTCGTCCCGTCCTCGCCTGCAACGGCAGAAGCTATCACGGCCTTCGCGTCTTCGAATGAAAGCTTATTTTCGGCAATTTCCTCAACTGCGTCAAAAGAAAAAACCGTTCTGAAATCGGCGTCAGAGATATTATATGTCTCCGGATGATTGTCCACAGCCACCACGAGGACCTTTATCAGCTGGTCGCCCATGGCCTGCAGCCCGGCTTCACGTGAAATGCGGTATGAGAAGTCTGAAATACCTGTCCCATCCACCGGAGTCCAGTCCATATCCACGGCATAGAAGCAAGTAAAATCATCATTTCCAGATTCCTGCCTGAACAGATATGCATACATATGCTCTATGTGCTGCGATGCCCCTGTATTGGTAAGAGCAGACTTCGTGGTGAAGTCACTGCCTATGCTGATATGCAGACTCTGCCCTTCGCTCTCCTGCGGCGGGGTCACCTCCACGATCTCGCGTGTGCATGAAAGGAGCGGCAACGTCACCGCCGCCAATATCCCGAATATCAATCTCGTCACTTTCATCATATCTTGTAATCTTCCTTTTTTCCGTTACTGTCAGACTGTTTCACTGCTGTGGAGCCGTCACCATCATATCCTCTGTGAAGTGAATGTACAGGCGGAAACGCGAAGTCTCGGCATACACTCCTCCCACCTTCACCAGGAAGCCCTCAGCCGGACGCACCGTCTTGCGCGACGAATTATCCTTCGTCACAGTCTCATACGTCACAGTCTCATATTTATACTGATCCCCGTCCTTCACCAGAAACTTCACCTCACACACTGCCGGATTCCAGTAGAAGAACTGCTCCAAATCAATATGGCACATGAACGGATTGCCGGCCAGATACGTATCGCTCGGCCTCTCGTTTTCCAGCAGCACATGCATAGGGAAAGACGCATTGCCGGAGGCATCCTCATAAATGAAACGTCCGGCATACTCCTCCGTCCTCGTCACAGCATCCTTGCGGCCCGTCATCGTTTGGGAGACCAAGTCGTAATACTCATACTCATCGTATTCCTTCGGCAGGCAGAAAACCGACTCACCGCTTCCCTTGCCCTCTTCATAAGGCCTGATGAGGATGCCGTGACCGGCAATGTAAGGGTCCGAGACGAGGTTGTACGGTTCCGTCCAATACTCACTATCCAGGTCCACGTCATAATAGCCGTCCATGCCAGAACTCTGCACCGCCCTGTTCCATGCTCGCTGATAGACCTCGGGCGAGAAACGGTCCACAAGGTAGGTGCTCCCGTTCAAAGGCAGCCAGCAAAGACCGTAGTCCACGCTGCCGTCCTCTGTCGCGTCAAGATCAGCCGGTATCACTTCGCCTGTATATTCCGAGATGAACATGTCGCCTGTATAAGTCTCTTTCAGCGGGGATGAAAACATGCTGTACTTTCCGTTCGGGAGGGCGACATTCACCCAGGCCTTTTCATAGTCCAGATACTGTGTCCCTGCCACCTCGCCGCCCGGTGCGAACTGGATATTGCGGCACACCGCATTGTCGGATGCCTTCAGCACCGGATAATTACTGCAGCCGCCGGGAATCACGACATTCGAGCAGGTCCACGGAGCGCCTTCCACCCAGTTGCTCCAGTCATTCCACTCTGATGAACTGTCTCCTGACCACGTGGTCTCAGACGGATGTACATAGACTTTGATGCCTGTCGGATATGACGCACCGGAAACAGCGTCTGTTGCCGGCTTTATCGAAAGACTATATTTCCCGACCTGAAGATCCTTCACTTCGAACTGACGATTGATAGTCATTTTCTGCTTCCATTCTCTCGTCTCACCGTCCTGATCTGTAAGCGTAAGACTATACTCAGTATCAAGTTCTCCTCCGGAAATATTCACCCTTACTGTTGAGGGTGAGGTTGAGCCTGAGCAAACATGATACTCCTGAGGATTGGCGAACATGTTGTCCGGGTCATCCACATCCTCATCTTCAGAGCAGTCAGGAATCCCGTCCCCGTCAGAGTCGGGACGCATGTATACTCCGTAAACATTCAAGCCCTTGGCCAGATTCACTCCACCCATCACCAACTCGATTTCATCTATGTAATCTCCGGCTGTCGGATATATCTCCATATAAGATTTGTCTCCGAACCCTATTAGCTGCAGGCCAAGCACACTGAAATCTTCATAACCGAGAGTCTGCACCAGCGTACCTTCACTATACACATTCATGGTCGTGTTTGAGAGGAGATCAACGCTGAGCAATCCTGAGGGGTCTCTGACTATCATGCCAAGCCACTGTCTGGTCTTGACAGGATCAAAATGCACGCTGAATTTCAATGCGCCGATATTCGCCACCTGATAAAGCGTTGAATAAGTCTCCCTGTCGTCATCTATGATATTGCCCATATCAGAGAGTGTATTCACAACACTCACGACAGCAAAACTTCCCTTGTCATAGTCTATCCACATGCCGTTGCTGGCCGCTGACATGGTTTCTGTGCACCATTCGACGACTCCTGCATCTTCAGAGTAATCGCCGTTGGTCTCTTCATAAAAGCCGTAATATATCTTCAGGGAACTCAATGATATGGAAGCTACACCTGCGGTCCTGAGCACTGCCTTGTCGAAAGGCTGGTCTGTGATGACGCTGACCATCATCTTGTTGCTGCCTCCGAGCAGACCCAAACTGACAGTTTGGTTGTTCGCCGGAACTTTAGTCTCGACTTTGTTGCCATCTTTGTAAAGCTCTATAGTAAAGAAATCCAGAGCCCAGAGCGAAAGCAGTTCACTGTTAGCCTGCAGAGCGAAACCCACCCGCAATTCTTTCCCGTCAGTATTGACAGCTTTGCCATCTTCTCTCACTATAGAAACTATGTCAGAGACGTCAATCAGCGATATAGCCTTGACACATGTAGCTGAATTCGAGATATTGTCATCAGTAATATTTTCTGGATTCTCCATTCCGGAAATGAGAGTTATCCCTCCTGTGCTCAAACCATCCTCGAGTTTAAAGCCGTTTTTGTTTATCATGTATGTAGGAGGCACGGCATCATCTGCCTTTTCTCTGTGAATAACAGTCTCTGCTGTAAAAGAACCGGAACCATCGGCCATGGTGAATGTAGACAGCACAGTGTAGGTCGCACCATTCTGCATGCCAGTAATGCGTTTCCCGACTTGATCTATTTCCACAATGGAGGTTTCTGACTCTTCTGAAATACCCGTAATCTGCAGAGTTACTTCTCCAGTCTTGCCGTCAGGTCCGGCGAGTGGCTTCATGAAGCTGTAAGAAGACTTGGATACAGTGACCTCTTTCTGGGCTGTATAATAACTGGTAGGATCCACTTTAATCGGGTCACGACTGAAAACTCTCTTCAAATACAGAGCTCCCAAATCCAGATGGACTCCGTTAAATAAAATTTTAAGACCTTTGGCATTTGAGTTTGTAGTCACAAGACTATATGCACCATTTCCTCCGCCGAGAGCGGAAAGTCCTTCCAGGTTTGTTGAAGTGAATTCATCTCCTGTTTCATTCCATGAAGAATCATATGCAGTCAGCGACACTGTGCTGAGCAAATTGAAATTAAGCAATTCCCCTTGGGAGTACTGAAATCCAAGTTCTGTTCCCGGTTCGAAATTCATAGAGCCGAAATCCACCGTGAGAAACCTTATTCCGACAAGATCGACAAGCGGCACACCATAGATTCTCACGCCCTCATCGTCAGCCTGGTCCAGCAAATCCTCTGGATGTGCATCTATGACTCCGGTCCAGCTGATGCCTTCTTTTATGCTCGCACCATCGCCCGAATATATGATTTTTTCCTTAGTTTCTCCAACAAAGGCATAATATACAGCCATGCTTCCTATACCGGCATCTATACCTGCCGTCCAGAGAGACACCTCGTCAAAAGGCTGTGTAGCAGTCACTTCTATCACCTGCTGATGATTATTTCCAGTAGAGGTAAGTTTCAGCACATCGAGATCCAACGTCTTGCCGTCAGACTCGCCGAGTTCAAATGTATCTGTAGGAACTCCTTTATTATACAGCCTTATCTGGAAAAAGCTGAGCACATCCACATCCAGTACAGAACTTCCGTCACCGCCAATGACGAAACCGACTTTTTGCCCTGCAGAATATGTACGGTACATGTCTTTCACAGAAACTATCTGGTTGACAACTGCATTTACGTTGATTCCTGAAAAATCAGCATAGTCTGTGATGTCCAGATTGGTGATTCCATTTACATTTTTTGATGCAGAAGCCACTGCCACTGCAGATGCGGAGATGTCATCTATCACACGTCCCGCGCCGACGAGGGGAACGCGGCGGCCAACGGCTGTCCATGTGCCGTCTGAGTTCTGGATCAGGCCTTCCTGGCTCTGGGCATCGGCTTCCGGAGCCGGGTTTTCGGCGGCCGGGGCCTGCATGAGGAGCATGCCTTCATCTTTCGCGCAGGCGATGAAGAGAAGGCCGCATATAAGGTACATTATGAATCTGTATGGCTTCATAAACGTTTGTTTTTCTTGGCAGCCATACGGGCGGTCAGGCCCGTATGGCCGAATTTGGAGGGAGACTGAAAATCCGGGATTCAGTTCCCGCGTTCCAGTCATCCCCATATACCGACGTCCGTCCGACGGATTAGTCTATCTCCATGTGATGGATGATCTCCCACTGGTCGTTCACGTGGATCAGAAGGTTGTTCTGAGTCAGATCCTGAGGATTATCCTCATCGCCACTTCCATCATCATCCGGATCTGGTTCCGGCTTAGGGTCCGGATCTGGATCAGATGGGTCCGGGTCGGTACCGCCATCATCTGGATTGTCATTAATCAGGCCCTTGGAACCGAGGCTGTACATGTGATTACGATAAATGTTGTAAATGCTTTGAGTATCATCAGTAAGACCACTAGTAACATCGACACCTGTAGACGGTTCAGGATTAGTTCCAGACACGTAGCGTTCATCTGCTGGTACTCTTACATTCCAGTTGGTCAGTACATGGCCGTCAGCATCAACGAGCTGGAGTTCAAGAGTATTGGTAGAAGGCACTGATTTAAACGGAATCACGAACTCGCCTGCGAATACTGAACCGGCTACCAGCTGCTGCTTAGCTGAAGTATTGGCTTCATTAATGGCATTCTTCCAGAAGCCGGAAAGAGCTTGTGTCTCAGAGCTTCCTTTTATGTCTGTAGCCCAAGTAGCTTCCTGCTCAGGTGTAAGTCCTGTCACGGCTTCAGCGTCAGAATCAGTCTTTTTATATACATGGCAGATGGCATCGAGGTAGCCTACATAACCGTCACCATTGATATCCAAAGCATCGAATGTCTTATAAGTTTTTTCGTCTCCGAATTCGAACCACTGTGCGAGATCGATTTCATAAACTTTATAACCTTTCTTGTCACTTGCATAATATGGCAGATTTTCAGCTGCTGGAGAGCCTGAACCATTGACAATATAATTTGTTTTCAGAGTTGAGTTGTCCTCGTTGACAAGATTAACGAAATTCACCTGCTTGGACTTGTTGGAAGCGATGAGACGAAGTTTGGCTGGAACAATGCCGTTCACTTTGGCAGGGATGTTCGTGAAATATCCTGTCACGCCGGCTACCTGGCGATTGAGAACTATCTCCGGAGTATCTTCTACACCACCGTTGTTCGTCTTGGCAAGGTAAGACTGGGTAGAACCATCAGGCAAAGTTCTATTTTTAACATATACGGTAACCTTGCCTGCGAAAATCTCCTCTGCATCTGCGGAAGGAGAAGCATAGAAATTACTTTCTGTCCAAGATGCTGATGAACCTGTGGTTACACTTGCCAGCATAGGGAAAGTGTATGTCCCAACTGAATATCCGACAGCATATACAGTATACGGATTTGATGTATCTGTCAGTTTCTCCCCATTTGAAGCCTTCAGGGTCACTTCGAGCTGCTTTCCGAAATCGTCATGATTTGTTGCATTTGCCCACTCAAGTGCGCCTACAGTCTTCACAACTTCCACAGTATTGGAGCTATTCACGAAATACAGCTTGATCTCATCGATATTCTGTCCAGCAGCCTCGCTCAGGAGCGGCCTGCCGGCCTTGGTAGTGAGGGCATCCTTTCCGGATGAAACTCCGATGATGAGCTTCTGCTCCACCGGGCTCTCGTCAGCTGGTCTCACGACAGTGACGATAGTCTTTGTACACGATGCCAACAGCATTCCAGCGGCAAGCGCGATAAACAAAAGTGTTTTTTTCATAAAATTTAACAATAGTATTTATAGTTGAACATTTATTCCTTGCTTAGTCGACCTCCATGTCATGGACAGTTTCCCAGTTCCCGTCCACGTAGATGGAAATCTTGAAACCCTGCCCGTCGTAGTCGTATCTGACCATGGTGAGCTCGTTTCTTCTGAGAGTAAGAGATACCGGGTCAGTCACTATGCCTGAAGCGGCGTCTCCCGTGAACCCGTCGGTCATCAGGGCTATCCCCGTGGCATCATCTCCTGCAGCTGCGGAGTCTGTATCTCTGAAAGTCACCTGCAGGCTCGTCCCGTTCTCCGATGCCGAAGGACCGACACAGGTCATGGACCTCTTCGCCGAAGCATCCCCGCCCCAGTCCAGTTCTGTATGCACTGACACGGGATCAGAATACTCCAGGCCGCGGGACACTGTGCCCAGAACTCCGTCAATATCTTTCTCCGACCAGTCTATGCCGCCAGGCAGATTCACAGCATCCACCAGAAGGCAGCCCACGGTGCGTTGCAGGCCGGCTGTAAACGAAGCAGCATCGTAATTGTAATATACGGTGTCACACACATGATATATCTGGTCAGCCTCACCATCTCCGTCCTCATGAAGAGTCACGGACACAGTTCCATTGTCCGGAACGGACACCCCCTCAGACTTGGAAGACGGGTCGAGATTTCCCCAGAGATTGATCTCGTATGTTCCGAACGGCAGAGATTCAGGGAAAGTCAATATTTCGGAAAGGCCGTCATGAGAGACCGAATAGGATGCGGCGGAAGACACTATCTCGCCCGTGGACAAGTCCCTGAGCTCGTATGTGAGCGACTGCACGTAGTCACGGAAAGGCAGATCTTCAGATACGGCGGCAGCCAGTCCTTCCGCCACAGCCTCGTCTATGTTCGACCAGTTCTTGTCCTGGACCGTCACTTCGATGGCCAGAGGCGGGCATGGTTCGTATTCATCCCTGATACACCCCGCCAAGGCTGTCAAAGCCACGGCAGAAATGATTATGTTCCTGAATTTTTCCACCTCTTATCTCTCCCTCATTATCATGTTAAACCTTTCATCATCTCTGTAGATGTCGAAGTATGCATCTGTCTCGGCCCTCTTTCTCAGCCACTCTTCTGCCACGGCGGCATCCAGATGCGTGAAGAAAGCTTCTTCATCCCTGAGCGAAGCGGCCACCATGGCCCTGACGTATTCTGCCTTTGCGGACCAGTCCTGAAGAGAATCCAAAATCGTTTGGGCGCCTTCGTAATCTTCCACGCAGACAGCGAGAATCGCGGCATTCAGGTCGCCGAACGGTCTCACCAGGCTGTCCGCCGCCACGAAATCCCTCACCGATGCCTTCAGCATTCCCAGATTGTACCTCGCCTCCGGCAATGTATCGCACTCGCCGAGCATCACCATCGCGGCCTCAGTCTCCCCGAGAGCGGCCCTGACCACTGCAAAGGTATTCTTCGTTTCCTGCCTGTACCGGCTGATGCCGGTCAATATCTGTGCTGCTTCTTCAGTTTTGCCTTCTGCCCTGAGCATCAGGGCAATGTTGTTCGCCGCCACCTGCGAGCCCGGATAATAATGAAGGATGGTCCGGTAGACTTCCATCTTCTCCTGCGGGTCCTGTTTCAGTGTGGACACTCTCAGCAATTCCTCCTCGTTGAAGGCGTCAGGACGGATGCTGTACATCTGCAGCATCTCTTCATCGGTAGTGAAACTCTTGATGGAATAGGTATAGACGTATTCTACCTTCCTGTCTTTCTGGAGATAGTTGTTCTTGATATTGTTCCAGCAAGGAAGACGGCGGATATAGCGTTCCTGCACGTCGTCGTTGCTGCCGGCGTATTTTTCGAGAATCTCTTTCACGAGGACAGAGTCCTTGTCGCCGGCGGCTGTCATTGCGGCCAGCACAGGATACCATCCTTCAGGACGGGAGCCTACTTTGAATACACGTCTCTGCGGACGGGTCAGGCCGTCGAGATGCGAGATAAGCCAGTTCCTTGCGGATGTGGCCCTGGATTCTGCCAGCTTGGTATTGAACGGCAGGGAACCGTCGGCAGATGCCATACCGAAGATGGACACTCCTGTGAGGGTGGCGAGAGAGTCGGAGACTACCGGCTGGAGGGCGGCCAGCATATTGGCCATCTCTTCAGAGTTGCGTCCGATACGGAAATCGATTTCGGAGCGGTTTATCCTGAACTGAAGCCTGGCCTCTCCTTTTCCTTCCCTGAATTTCGGACGGATGACGAAAACAGGCGTCATCTCACGCACTTTCATGGTATCTGTCATTAGCACGCTCGGGTCTGTGATGCCTCCGGCGTCCAATGTGTCGAGGGCATGGCAGCTTCCGCAGCCGTCAGAGGTGACGAAGAGCCTGATCCGGCTGCCGTCAGCCATATCATGGAGATTCACTGTGTTCCTGTATGGAATGAGAAGGGTGTCGGAGAGCTTGTCCAAAGCCCTTCTGTATGCGATGCTGGTATCCTGCCAGTCTTCGAGGACTTCCAGTCTCTCCATCTTCTTTATGTATATAGGGGCATCGATGGCCACAGGAGGCATCTCTGCCATGACCATCGTGTCTTTCATGATTTTCGGAAGAAGCACCACTCTTTCCCTGCGTCCCAGATAATGCGGCGGTATCTCGAACTGCATGTCTATATCCACATTGCCGACAGCATCCGGCATCACTGCATACGGAGCAGGAGTGACTTTCAGGTCATTCTCTGCAACATGTCTCGAAGCCGCACATCCGGCAGCCAGCATTGCCGCGACAGCGGCAGTCATAATATTTAAAGGTCTGATTGCCATAGATAGATGATTTAAAAGATATAGATGAATGCAAGCGAGAGTTTCGTCAGGCCGAAATAGTTCGCGGTCTTGTTTTCCAGGCACTTGACGCATGGAATGCGCGGACTTTCCTTGTACCAGAGGCGTGCGTAGCCTGCTCCTATGGCAGCCTCGAAATTCCAGTGCGGGGAAAGTATCCAGTCATAGCCGTAGGTGATTCCTCCTCCGGCGAGATAGCCGTCATAGCGTTTCTCGCTGAATCCGCCGAAAAACTGCGCTCCATGTGCATGGAGGCCGATGAAATGGCCCTCGAATTTTTCGCAAAACCAGTATCTGACCTCCGGCTGGGCAAGCCAGAAGCGCATTTTCTTGTCATCCTTATATGTCCATGGGTTGTATGCCCCGCTGAGATCCAGCGTAAATTTGGGTGAAAGCGCCACCTCCATGCCAAGATTCGGAGTGGCGGCGGCCCAGTAAAGAACATTTGTCTTGAGCGCGAAGTCTTGAGAATGAGCCAGCGTACTGATTAAAAACAATAAAGAACAAAGAGTTAAACGTCCTTTCTTCGCCATAAATATGAATTTATCATTCAATCCTTTGAAACGGACGGCAAAGATATGGCGATAAACTGTCAGGTGCTTTATGGAAAAGCGTCAGAGTTTTATGATAAAGTTCCAGAGAGTGGGTGGGTCAAAAGTCACGAAGTGACCGCGACTGGAAGGAGCGAAATCCCCCTAATAGGGGGTGCAGGGGGTTAGGATGGGGTCAGTCTTTCGAAGAAAGACGTTTGAGGGTGACCAAAAGCCCCTTTTGGTCACCCTCATGTGGTTATTTATCAGGATGATAGTTAAATATCGCTCCCCCCCCCCCAAGGTATTTTTCCGTATTTCTCCCGGAAGCTTTCCGAAATGGCGCCGGCAGAACGAGACCAGATATGCGGAAGAAGAGAAGCCGTGTTTGTAGGCGATCTCGGAGAAAGTCATCTCTGTCGTGACTATGTCTTTGTAGACTACCTCCGACTTGCGTTCATCCATCCATTTGTATGCCGAGACGCCGAACGCATCTTTGAATTTGCGGTTGAAAGTGCTCAGGCTCATGCCGGAATCGCGGGCAAAGTCCTGCACGGTGTTGAACCTTACAAAATTGCTCAGAACCAGATCTTTGAATGACTGGGAACGTCCGCCTATCAAAGGATAAAGGAATGCGGCCACCTCTGCCCGGGTATAGCACGTCTTCAGATAGTAGAAGAGTTCCCGTCTTTTCACATCGAGGAATTCAGGCGTGATGATGCCTCCTGTGTCCACTGCCATCAGCAGAAGCCTGATGTAGGCATCGATGATAGGGCAGGTGGGAAGGGTATTGAAGTCATATACGAAGTCTTCTGGAAGCTCTTCCGGCAGGCTGCGGACATATGGCCTGTCCTCTTCGTCGAAGCCGTCAGGTATTTTCACTATGAAAAAGTCGCAGTCCGTAAGGGCTATTCCGTAAGTGCAGGCGAACTTGGGCAGGAGGGACATGGTGCCGGCAGACACTTCTCTCGGCTGGGCGTTGTTTGTGACTACCTGAATGCTGCCAGATATGATGAAAATGAAAACAGATGCTTCGGGAACACGTCTTTTGAGTTCTTCTCCGGCCTTCACCATCAGTCTTCCGAAAGGATGTCCCTTCGTCGATGCGAACAGAGACTGCTGAGGACATTCATAATATTCCTTATGAGTATAGTATCTCATATCAAGACTTTTTCAAATGACATATCAATTCTGCGGCGTAAGCTGCCCTTCCTCCGCCTATTTCCATACAAAATTAAGTCTTTTCATTTATATGGTCAAGCAATAATGCAAGAAAAGGCCTCTGCAGAATGGGGTTCTTAAAAAAAAGAGGCAGGCTCATTCGAGCTTGCCTCCCTTCTCATCATACAGTTCATTCTGCAGGACTGAAAAGCCAGTGTCTTCCACGAGCTTGATCTTGCATTTGTACTTTCTCTTCCATTTTCCGACCGTCGAGAACATCCCTCTGGTGAGATAAGCTCCGAGTATCGGGCTGGTTTTGAGCGTGAATATCTTGAGCCCCTTTTCGGAAACATAGAATGCCAGTTTCCTTTCTATCGCCTCGTCTATCAGCAAGCTCGGGGCTATTTTTCCGGTGCCGTGGCACACAGGACAGGTCTCTGTGGTATTGATCTCTGTCGCCGGCCGCACTCTCTGACGCGTAATCTGCATCAGCCCGAACTTCGTTAGAGGCAGCACGTTGTGTTTCGCCCTGTCGTCTTTCATCAGCTCCTGCATATGCTTGTACAGGAGATTCCTGTGCTCGTTGCTCTCCATGTCGATGAAGTCGACGATGACTATGCCGCCCATGTCCCTGAGCCTGAGCTGACGTGCAATTTCTTCTGCGGCGAAACAGTTCACGTCAAATGTGTTCTGCTCCTGCTCCTTGTTCTTCGAGCGGGTGCCGCTGTTGACGTCTATCACGTGCAATGCTTCTGTGTGCTCTATCACCAAGTACGCTCCCTGCCTTATCGGCACCACCTTCCCGAAAGCGCTCTTGATCTGCCTTGTGACCTCGAAATGGTCGAAGATAGGCTGATTCTCCTTGTAGAGCTTCACTATCTTTTCCTGCTCCGGAGCGATGAGGGAAATGTATTTCCTCGCTTCCTCGTACACCGGCTCGCTGTTTATGTAAATATTGGAAAACGAGTCGTTAAGCAGGTCTCTGAGGACAGTGGTGGTCTTGCTGTATTCCGTAAACAGCTGCTGGATGGACTTGGACCGAGCAATCTTGTTCCAGGAACTCTCCCATTTCTCTATCAGCGACATAAGCTCCGCATCCAGGACCGCGGCATTCTTGCCTTCTGCGGCCGTGCGGATGATGGCGCCGTAATTTTTCGGCAGTATGTTCCTGACCAGGGTCTCCAGTCTGCGTTTCTCTTCCTTCGAAACGATTTTCTGGGATACGCTCACTTTCTCCGCGAAGGGGAGAAGTACAATATTTCTTCCTGCCAATGAAACTTCTGCAGTCAGTCTTGACCCTTTCGTGGAAATCGGTTCCTTGACTATCTGGACTATCATCATCTGGCCTGGAGTCAGGACGTTTTCGATACGTCCCTCTTTCTGCAGGACAGGACCTATCTTGATGCGGGAATACAGGTCCTTTGGATTCACATTCGAATTCAGTTTCCTGACGAATTCGTCAAAAGAGCTGAAATACAGCCCGAGATCCAGATAATGGACGAAAGCCTCTTTCTCGTCTCCGATATCCACAAAGGCCGCGTTCAGGGCAGGCAGCAACTTCTTCACTTTTCCGAGATATACATCTCCGACAGAATAGTTGTGGCCCTGGCTCGACTCTTTGTTCAGCTCGATAAGCCTGTGGTTTTCCAGCAGGGCTATCGAGATTTCAGTTGAATTGACGTCAACGATAAGATCCTTTACAGACTCCATTGATTTATTGGCTTGTTCATAAAAAACAAAGGGGTGCCATCCTGACACCGCCTTGTGTTCGGCCCGCTGCGCTCAAGACGCAGACCCGAGAAAACTACTTTCTCTTCTTATGCCTGTTCTTGCGCAAGCGTTTTTTACGCTTGTGCGTAGACATCTTATGTCTCTTTCTTTTCTTACCGCTTGGCATAGCTAAATAAATTTAAATGATTATTATTTCTTGACAATGTTCATGAAAACCTTGGCTGGCTTGAATGCCGGTATGTCATGAGCTGGAATAGTCAGAGTAGTTTTCTGCTTGATGTTTCTGGCCGCCTTCTCAGCCCTGTGCTTGATGATGAAGCTGCCGAAGCCCCTGAGATATACAGGGTTGCCCTTGGCCAATGAATCTTTTACACTTTCCATAAAAGCCTCGACAACTGTCTGAACAGTAATTTTCTCAATGCCTGTTGCCTTGGCTACCTCATTTACAATCTCTGCCTTTGTCATTGCTATAAAAAATTTAAAAAACTAAAACTTTCCGCTAATTCGTGCAAAAGTAGATTTATTTTTTTAATATTCAAAATCATATCCGAATTTTTCTGAAAAATACGAGTTCCCTGCTGGCTTTTCATGGCAGCCAAATTGTTTCCGGAAGTTATTTCACTTAATATAATTATGGAATTAACCGGGATTTTTTATACTTTTGCAGTCTGTTTTCAGAAACATATATATAATATTGTATAAACAGGAAGCTGTCCGGGATGTGACAGCCGCAGAAAAGAACACACTATGCTTGTAAATTTATTGCAGATCGCAGGAGAGACGGCTGTATCTCCTCAACAGGAAGTGGTCAGCTACTCATTGCTGGAAATGGCGGCTAAAGGAGGCTGGCTGATGCTGGTGCTTCTGGCGCTTTCCATCATCGCCATATATGTCTTCGGAAAGAAATGGTGGATGATCAGGAAGGCTGGCATGATGGAAAAAAATTTCATGAAGGACATACGCGAATACCTGCATGACGGGAAGATGATGTCTGCGCTGGAGCTCTGCAGAAAGTGGGACTCCCCTATCGCACGTATCGTTGAAAAAGGCATCATAAAGGTGGACAGGCCTCTCCAGGACATCCAGGCCACGATGGAAAATACCGGGAATGTCGAAGTGGCCAAGCTTGAAAAAGGGCTTCCAGCCCTCGCCACGATAGCCGGCGGCGCTCCTATGATAGGATTCCTCGGCACTGTGATGGGTATGATCCAGGCGTTCTTCAATATGGCGAATGCCGGGAACAATATCGACATCACCCTGCTTTCCGGAGGTATATACACTGCGATGGTCACTACTGTGGGAGGTCTGATTGTCGGCATTCTGGCCTACTTCGGATACAACTATCTCACATCATGCGTGTCGAATGTAACCTATCTCATGAACAGCGCCACTGCTGAATTCCTGGATATGATGCATGATGAAATGGATATGGAGAACCTGTTCGAGTCCGGCGAGGACAAGGAATAGGGCCCGGAAATAAATTCAGAGGAATAAAAATGGCTATCAAGAGAAATACCAAGGTTTCGTCAGAGTTCTCGATGTCCTCCATGACAGATATCGTATTCCTTCTGCTGATCTTCTTCTTAGTGACTTCCACTCTGGTGAATCCGAACGCGCTGAAGCTGCTGCTTCCGAAAAGCACAGGGCAGGTGTCTGCCAAGGCTACCGTCAGCGTTTCGATAAAGCATTACCAGGATACCGGGACATATTCATTCCATATAAACGGAGACCAGACTCCGGTGAGGTTCGACCAGATAGAAGGAGAGCTGAACGAGCTGCTTATGACAGAAGAGGACCCGACTTTCTCCATATATTCCGATGAGACCGTGCCTGTCGGAGAAGTGGTGAAAGTCATGAACATAGCGAAACGAAATCACTACAAGGTCATTCTCGCCACGTCTCCGGAGTAGGATGACGTGTGCAGAAATGCCCCCGAGACGATGAAAACAAAATTGGTCCGGAGGACCTGAAAATTTCAGAATGGCAAAATACTACGAACAGGAACACAGAAAGCAGGAAAGGAACTCCACGGTGGCAGGAATCGTTCTGGCCGCTGTGCTGCATATTGCTGTGTTCATCGTGGGAGCGACAAGCGGGCTGAAATATCTCTATCCGCCGCCTCCAGAGCAGAGCATGCTGGTGGAGTTCGTGGAAATGGATGAGACTGAAGAGGTGAAACAAATCACATACGGCACAGAGCCGCGCGCCGCTGATGCCGACCCTGAAAAAGATATGAATCTGGTGCAGAAATCCGAGGCCCAGATGGAGGGCACTGGAGCAAACGAAGCTCCTGAGGCTACGACAGGGGACGACGGAGACGTGGAAGTGCCGGAGCCTCCAAGGAAAAAGGAAATAAACCGCAGGGCGCTGTTCCACGCGGCCAAAAATGAAACAGTAAAAGACACGCTGGCGCCGCAGTCGGCAGACAAAGTCTCCGACAGGCTGAAAGCCGGGCATGCCCATGGAAATACAGTCTCGGGCAAGGCTTCCGGAGAGCCTAATGCAAAACTGAAAGGACGCACAGTGGTCGGCACACTTCCCAAGCCATCGTATTCTGTACAGAACAGCGGCATAGTAGTCGTGGACATACTGGTGGACAGGTATGGAAATGTCACAAGCGCTGTTCCTGGCGCGGCCGGCACTACAGTCACTGACAAGACTCTCTGGGAGGCGGCCAGAAAGGCGGCTTTAAAGACTCAGTTCAATGTCAAGGCTGACGCGCCGCTCCAGCAGGCAGGAACGATCACTTATATTTTCAAATTACAATAGCATTACTACAACTTTTTTATTATTAATTAATTGCCGGGAGGCATAAAGAAAAAATGGAACACAACAACAAGGGCGGATTTGTCCGCAAAGCAGACGACCGTAGGGATTACGGCAGCAGAAATTATGGAAATGAGGAGCAGAGGGAGTCAAGGCCCCGCAGGCCGAGGATTTCAAGGTCTTCCCAGACAGGGGGAGAGAAACTGTTCTCTTCAAGCGACGAACGGAGATTCATACCGGCAGGAGAACACAGAAGCTATCGTGATTCCGGAGCCGGCGAGAGACGGAACTTCCATGACAGAAGCGAACACAGGAGCTTCGGTGCACGCAGGGATGCCGGCAGAAGCTATGGAGATTCATCTGAAAGACGTGGATACGGCAGTTCTCGAAGCTATGGAGATTCATCTGAAAGACGTGGATACGGCAGCTCTCGAAGCTACGGAGACTCATCCGAAAGACGCGGTTACGGCAGCTCTCGAAGCTACGGAGACTCATCCGAAAGACGCGGTTACGGCAGTTCTCGAAGCTACGGAGATTCATCCGAAAAACGCGGATACGGAGAAGGCAAGACTTTCGGCGCCAGGAAGAGCGCCGGCGCAGGACGCAAGCCTGGGGACAGGAAGATGGCAAAGCCGTTCAGCAAAGCCACGGCAGTCAGCAATGCCACTGCAGGCATAAACAGGATGATCACCAGGAAGATGGCTCAGGCCGAAGAAGCTTATTCAGACTTCGATTCGGCACCAGTGCCTGTAAAAGAGGAAATCAGGCTGAACAAATTCATCGCAAACTCAGGAATCTGCTCCAGAAGAGAGGCTGACAATTTCATTCAGGCCGGAGTGGTGACCGTGAATGGCGAAGTGGTCACTGAACTCGGAACGAAGATAAATGTTTTCAATGACGATGTCCGTTTCAACGGCGAACGTCTGAAGGGCGAGAAAAAAGTATACATAGTGATGAACAAGCCTAAGGGCTATGTCACGACTACAAGCGACCCGCATGCAGAAAAGACTGTGATGGATCTGCTGAAAGGATGCAAATCACGTGTATTTTCTGTAGGACGTCTGGACAAAAACACCACTGGAGTGCTGATGTTCACAAATGACGGCGAGATGGCAGAGAAGCTGACGCATCCATCATACAACAAGAAGAAAATCTATCAGGTGACCCTCAACTCTGATCTTTCCCAGGCTGACTACGAAAAGATTCTGAGCGGAGTGACCCTCACTGACGGTGAAATAGCGGCCGACGAACTGGAGTACATCGATGATGAGGACCACAGGAAGCTCGGCATAGAAATCCACTCTGGAAAGAACAGAATCGTCAGAAGGATTTTCGAATCTCTCGGATATGAGGTTAAAGGTCTCGACAGGGTTTATTTCGCAGGACTTACTAAAAAGGGCCTGAAGAAAGGACAGTGGAGATACCTGACAGACGGAGAGGTGAACATACTGAGAATCGGATCATATCAATAGCCATATGCCACAGCAGGAGATACACCGCTCAGGTTTCGTGAACATCATCGGAAACCCAAATGTGGGGAAATCCACGCTGATGAATGCGCTCGTGGGCGAAAAGCTGTCTATAGTCACGGCGAAAGCTCAGACTACCAGGCACAGGATCATGGGGATAGTGAACGGAGATGACTACCAGATAGTCTACTCCGACACTCCCGGCATACTGAAACCGAACTACAGGCTGCAGCAGAACATGATGGACTTCGTGGACACAGCCATAGGCGACGCTGACATAGTCCTCTACGTGACGGATGTCGTGGAAAAGGCTGACAAGAATGCAGAATACATATCCAAGCTGCAGCGTATCGAATGCCCTGTCATACTGGTGATCAACAAGATAGACATCAGCACGCAGGAAAAGGTCAGAGAGCTGATGCAGTGGTGGAAGGAACAGCTTCCCAAAGCCGTCATCTTCCCTGCTTCAGCACAGGAGAGGTTCAATCTCGAAAACATTTTCGATGCCATCGTGTCGAATCTCCCTGAAGCCCCTGCCTGGTACGACAAGGATGTGTTCACGGACAAGAACCTCAGGTTCTTCGCTTCTGAAATCATCCGCGAAAAGATTTTTCTGTATTACAGCCAGGAAATTCCGTACAGCTGCGAAGTCACCATCGAGAGCTTCAAGGAGGGCGAGGAAAGATACGACATCAGCGCCGTGATATATGTGATGAGGGATTCGCAGAAGGGCATCATCATCGGCAAGGGAGGCCAGACTCTGAAGAAGGTAGGGACTAAGGCGAGGCTGGACATGGAGGATTTCTTCCAGAAAAAAGTGTTCCTGAGCCTGTTTGTAAAGGTGGATCCTGACTGGAGGGAAAACAAGAGGGAGCTGAGGCGCTTCGGATACGAATAGCCTGCACGGACATTGGCCGGAGGCCAATAAAAAAAACTGGACATGACAATTGGCCGCAGGCCGATACTATATTTTTGAATTATTACAGGTATGGACATAGAAAATATCAATGACGATGACTTCGGCGAGGAAATCGTGGGCGAGGGTGAATCCACCGGGAAGTATGACAAGCTGCTGAATGACAACAGCCGGCGTTTCAGGCTTTCCGGGATGTTCAAGGAATGGTTTCTCGACTATTCCTCGTATGTCATTCTGCAGAGGGCTGTCCCGCATATAGATGACGGGCTGAAGCCTGTGCAGAGGCGTGTGCTCCATACCATGTTCAAAATCGACGACGGCACTTACACGAAAGTGGCGACTATCGTGGGCGAGGCGATGAAGCTGCATCCGCATGGCGACTCGTCCATACTCGGGGCGCTGGTGCAGATAGGGCAGAAGAATCTGCTGGTGGACTGCCAGGGAAACTGGGGAAATATCCTCACCGGGGATTCGAATGCGGCCGGCAGGTACATAGAAGGCAGGCTGACGAAATTCGCGAAAGAGGTGATGTTCAACCCCAAGATCACCGAGTGGATGAATTCGTATGACGGGAAGAACCAGGAGCCTGTGGATCTGCCGGTGAAGTTCCCGCTTCTGCTGGCACAGGGCGCGGAAGGCATTGCTGTAGGACTGGCGTCGAAAATTCTCCCTCACAATTTCAACGAGCTCCTGGATGCTTCCGTGGCGATACTCAGAGGCCAGGATTTCGAATTGTATCCCGACTTTCCTACCGGAGGATATGCAGACTGCTCGAAGTACAACCATGGCAGGCGCGGCGGCGTGGTGAAGGTGCGTGCAAAAATCGAAAAGATAGACAAGAACACCATCGCCATCACCGAAATACCTTACGGGAAGACCACGCACAATATCATCGATTCCATACTGAAGGCGAAGGACAACGGAAAAATCAAAATCAGGAAAATAGATGACCTGACTACAACTCAGGCCAATATTGTCATCCACCTGCCGAACGATGTGTCTCCGGACAAGACCATCGACGCCCTGTACGCTTTCACGGACTGCGAGGTGTCCATATCTCCGAACACATGCGTGATAGTGGACAGCAAGCCTCAGTTCATGAGTGTGGATGAGGTGCTTAAATACAACACTGAGCATACCCGTTCCCTTCTGGGGCGCGAACTGCGGCTCAGGCTGGATGAACTGAATGATGAGTGGCACTACAGCTCGCTGGAAAGGATTTATTTCGAAAACGAGATATACAGGATACTGGAAAAGAAGGATTCGAAGAGCTGGGAGGAACAGCTGGACGAGACATTCGGCGAGATGAAGAAGTACCAGGCCCAGGTGCTTCGTGACATCACTATGGACGATATCCTGAAGCTCGTGGAGAAGCCTATCAGGAAGATATCGAAATTCGACATCAAGTCACTGGAAGAAAAACTGCGCGGGATAGAGGCTGAAATAGACGAGGTCAAGAACTATCTGGCTCATCTCACAGAATATACAATCAGATATTTCCAGAATCTGAAAAGAAAATACGGGAAGGACTGGCCGAGGCTCACTGAAATAGCGAACTTCGAAACCATCACGGCCACACGTGTTGTAAACAACAATGCCAAGCTCTATGTAAACAAGGCTGAGGGTTTCGCAGGTATCGGGCTGAAGAAGGAAGACAATGCAGAATTTGTCTGCGACTGCTCGGACCTTTCGGAAATCATTGTCATCCGCAAAGATGGAAAATATGTCGTGACCAAGGTCAGCGACAAGGCATTTTTCGGAAAGGACATCCTGTACGTGGGACTCTTCGACAGAAATGACCAGCGCACTATCTACAATGTAATCTACCGCGACGGGAAAGATTCCGTGGCTTACGCCAAAAGATTCGCCGTCACCAGCATCACCAGGGACAAGGAGTATGATATCACACAGGGCACTCCAGGCTCAAAGATTCTATGGTTCACTGCGAACAGGAACGGAGAGGCGGAGACAGTGAAAATATATCTCAGGCCGCGCCCGAAGCTGAAAAAGCTGGTGGACGAGTATGACTTCGCGCAGCTTGCCATCAAGGGAAGGGCCGCCAGAGGGAATGTGGTGTCAAAGAACCCTATTCAGCGCATCATGTTGAAATCCAAGGGTGTGTCTACCATAGGAGGAAAGGATATATGGTTCGACGAGGATATCAACAGGCTGAATGAGGACTCCAGAGGGAAATATCTGGGGCAGTTCGTGAACGACGAGCACATTCTGGCTGTGTTCAAGGACGGGACTTACTACACCACTTCCTATGACCTGAGCAACAGATATCAGGGCGAGCTGGCTTTCATCGAGAAGATGGAGCCCGGGAAGACGTTTACAGCCATCTATTATGACGGGCAGCAGAAGTGGTTCTATGTGAAAAGGTTCTCCTTTGATGTCAGCGACAATACTCCTGTGACGTTCATTTCCGCCGGCAAAGGTTCGTATCTGGTGGACATCAGCGATGACAAGCATCCTCAGATTGAGGTGACATTCGGGGGGAAATACGAGCATCGTTTCCCTGAGGTAATAGATGCCGAAGAGTTCATCGGGAAAAAGGGACTGCAGGCGAAAGGGAAAAAAGCAAGCCAGTACGATATCAAGAGTATCAGGTTCATCGAGCCACTGCACAAGCCTGAAGATGATGTCATTCCTGAAAATGAGGCCGTCCCGGAAACCCCTGAGGATTCCAAGGCTGTCCCGGATGAGTCTGACCCGACGTTGTTCTAATCCTTACGGTTCATTCATTTAGCCCTCCGGGCCAATATTTTCAGATTATGGTCATTTCTTTGAACGGATTCATGGGCTGCGGCAAAAGCAGCATCGGAAGACTGCTCTCTGAACGGATGGGCTGGGAATTGGTCGACCTCGACCAGCTCATAGAAGAAAGGACAGGGAGGAAGATTCCTGAAATATTCGCAGCAGACGGGGAAACCGGATTCAGGGCGGCGGAGAAAGATGCTCTGGAGATGGTGCTGGGTCTGGCGGCGGGCACGGAGTCTGACGGGGATTCGTTCATGGATGCCAGGATTCCTGAATTGGCGGACATGGTGCTTTCTCTGGGAGGAGGCACTGTGACCACTCCAGAGTGCGCCGCGATGGTCAGAGAGCGGTCGTTCTGCATTTATCTGAGGGCTTCCGTGGATACTCTGGTGAAGAATCTGCAGAATGATTTCGAGTCCAGACCCATGCTCGGCAAGGGTGGCGGACAGCCCTCGGACTTGGCGGCGCTCCGTTCACGCATAGAAGAACTCATGGCCCTGCGCAAGGACATCTACGAGTCCTGCGCACATCTAATCATCGACATCGACAGCCTCTCCTTCGAAGAAACCGCCGCCATCATCGCAGAGAAAATTCCTAAATGAAGTCATCGCGGTCGTGGATGTCTTTGATGCGGAGCTGGATGTTCGCGATGCCACGGTAGTAGTTCTCGACTATCGAGTAGCAGATGTCGACAGGGTTTCCGTTTCTGATGTGCTCGAAATGCTCGGCCTTGTTGAAGGCGATGGCGGACAAATGGTGATACGGCTGGGCTTCCTGGATAAGCTCCAGCTTCAGATGCCCTGCATCTGCGCCCACACGGCGGCCATTGCCATTGTCGTAGACATTCTCGGTCAGGAAAACAGGAGAAGTGTTGCCCGGGCCGAACGGCTGGAACTGCTTCAATATCCGGACGAACTTGGGCGTCACGGTGTCGAAATTCAGGATGGAATCAACATAAATGACCGGTGTGAGCATTTCAGGGGTGATCTTGTCTCCGATGAATTTCTCTATTCTGCGGCAGAATTCAGGAAGGTTCTCCTCCTTTAAGGTCAGTCCGGCGGCATATAAGTGGCCTCCGAAATTCTCCAGCAGGTCAGAGCAGCTTTCTATAGCGTCATACAGGTCAAAACCATGGACGCTGCGGGCAGAGCCAGTCACCAGGCCATTCGACTGGGTCTTGGAAAATACTATGGTAGGTTTGTAAAAAGCCTCCACCAGACGTGAAGCCACTATCCCGACCACGCCCTTGTGCCAAGACGGATTGTACACGATGGTGGCATTCCCGGACGAAAGGCAGGAGCCGGACTGGACCATCTCCAGCGCTTCCTGGGTGATTTCCCGGTCGATATTCTTTCGCTCGTTGTTGTACTGGTTGATTTCCACACCTATTCTCTCTGCCTCGTCTTCATCGACGGCAGTCAAAAGCTCCACTGCCACCCTGCCTGACTCCATACGGCCGGCGGCATTGATTCTGGGGCCTATTTTGAAGACTATGTCATCTATCGTGACATGGGCCGGGTCCAGGCCGGACAGGCGTATCATGGTATAAAGCCCCATGCGTGGGTGCTCGTTCAGCTGCTTGAGCCCGTAGTGCGCCAATATCCTGTTCTCGCCGACTACAGACACCAGATCTGCCGCAATGCTGACGACAAGAAGGTCCAGAAGGGAGACCAGATTTTCAAAAGGGATTCCATAAACTGATGCATATGCCTGCACAAGCTTGAATCCGACGCCGCAGCCTGAAAGGTCATCAAACGGATAGCTGCAGTCTTCCCTTTTCGGGTCGAGGACAGCCACTGCCCGCGGTATCTCATTTTCCGGAAGATGGTGGTCGCAAATAATCACGTCGACACCTTTTTCGGAGGCATAGGCGACCTTGTCATTCGCCTTGATGCCGCAGTCGAGGGCGATGATGAGGGTGAAACCATGTTCATACGCCCACTCGACTCCCTTGAAAGAAAGTCCGTAGCCCTCATCGTATCTGTCCGGGATATAGAAATCTACATGCGAGGTCAGTTTCTTCAGGAATGAATATACCAAGGCCACTGCTGTAGTGCCGTCTACATCATAATCTCCGTAGACGAGAATATTTTCCCCATTTTCTACAGCCTTGTGAACCCGCTCCACCGCATGGTCCATGTCTTTCATCAGGAAGGGATCATGGAGATTCTGCAGATCAGGACGGAAGAAAGCCCTGGCCTCCTGGAATGTCCTGATTCCACGCTGCGCCAGAAGCCCTGCCAGCACTGGATCTATGCCCAGTTCCGATGACAGCTGGCTGACGACTTCTCTGCCTGCCTGTTCTTTTACTATCCATTTTCTTTCCTTGACCATGACACTCTCTATGGTGAATTTTCCCTCGCCAATTTTACAAACATACTAAAAAAGAGAGAGCATACCAAATTTCAAAACTGATTCTTTTCCGAAAATTCTGGCAAAAGGATGCAGGAAAAAAGAAAATTAGTATTTTTGCACGAAAAGGTCCATTCATCCAACCGTCTGACTGACGTTATGTTAAGAAAAACAAGAATTATACTCGCGGCCATAGCGTTCACTCTAATAACGATGCTTTTCCTTGATTTCACAGGCTCGCTTCACCGATGGTTCGGCTGGCTGGCGAAGATACAGTTTCTGCCGGCTGTTTTGGCCATGAATTTCGCCGTCGTATCCATTCTCGTCATCCTGACTCTGCTGTGCGGCAGGGTCTACTGCTCCGTAATCTGTCCTTTAGGCGTGATGCAGGACATCATCTCATGGGCTCATGGCAGGGCAAAGAAGAAAAACCGCTTCCGTTTCTCGTGGTCCCCGGCCAAAAACTGGCTCAGGTACGGAATGCTCGCAATATTCATAGCCGTGGCTGCGGCAGGGCTCATGTCCATAGCCGCTCTCATCGCGCCTTACAGCGCTTATGGAAGAATAGCAGGCAGCTTTCTCGCACCGATATGGCAGTGGGGGAACAACCTCCTGGCATGGTTTGCAGGAAGAGTGGACAGCTATGCCTTCTACAGCACTGATGTCTGGATGAAAAGCCTGCCGACGTTCATCATAGCGGCAATGACATTAATCGTGATTTTCATCCTGGCATGGAAAAACGGCCGAACTTGGTGCAACACCATATGCCCCGTAGGCACCGTGCTGGGGTTTCTGTCCAGATTCTCGCTTTTCAAACCGGTCATCGACACAGAAAAGTGCAGGAACTGCGGACTCTGCGGACGGCATTGCAAGGCATCTTGTATAAACATGAAGGAGCACGAAATCGACTATAGCCGATGCGTGGCATGCTTTGACTGCCTGGACACCTGCAGAGAAGGCGCTATCAGCTGGAGTCCTGTCTGGAAGAAAAAAAACTCATCCAAAGTTCAGTCTCGGGATGCCCTTACGGGCAATGATGATGTCATCAGCCATGATTCCGCCCATGCCGGGCCATGTGCGGACAATGGCAGACGCACATTCATAGCATCCGCGGCCATGGCGCTGACAGCCGCCACAGTCAAGGCTCAGGAAATGAAAGTGGACGGCGGACTGGCCGCAATACAGGACAAGAAAGCGCCGCGGCGCATGACTCCGCTCAAGCCGGCAGGATCTGTCAGCCTCAAAAATTTCTCAGAGCATTGCACAGCATGCCAGCTGTGCGTGTCAGTTTGCCCGAACCAGGTGCTCCGGCCTTCCGGAAACCTGATGACTCTGATGCAGCCAGAGATGTCTTTCGAAAGAGGATGGTGCCGCCCTGAATGTACAAAATGTTCCGAAGTATGTCCGTCCGGGCCGATACGTCCTGTAACCGTGGAAGAGAAGTCGTCTATCCAGATAGGGCATGCAGTAGTCATTTATGAGAACTGTGTGGTGAACAGCGACGGAGTTTCATGCGGAAACTGCGCCAGGCATTGCCCTTCCGGAGCTATCAGAATGGTTCACTCTATTCCGGGGGACAAGAGTTCGCTGATGATTCCCACAGTGGTGGAAGAAAGGTGCATCGGCTGCGGTGCGTGCGAGAATCTATGCCCGGCGAGGCCGTTCAGCGCGATCTATGTGGAGGGGCATGAGGTCCATAAAAGAATTTAGCTGACAGTCGCTGGCACGGGCTGCAATTCCTTTCTGAAACCAACAGTGCCCGCATGCGCCAGTCACAAAACAGCGGAAACAGCAGAAGATTGAAATTTATGAAAGACAGCGGTAAAATAATAAGCAGGAGGGAGTTTCTGAAAAGGTCCGGCGCAGGAGCGGCGGCACTGGGATTGGCAGCCGCAGGCTGCACATCCGGGAAAGAACAGGAATTGCCGGAAGGCACTGGAGGAATGACTCTCAGGACCAGCCCGACGACTGGAGACAAGGTTTCCCTTCTGGGCTACGGGTGCATGAGATGGCCGATGACGACTGACGGCGACGGGAACGAAATCATTGATCAGGAGCAGGTGAACAGGCTGGTGGACAAGGCATTGGCGAGCGGAGTGAATTATTACGACACCTCGCCTGTATATTGCCAGGGGCAGTCGGAAAAAGCCACCGCCATTGCCCTTTCAGGGCATCCGAGAGATTCTTATTTTCTGGCGACGAAGCTGTCAAACTTCAGCAATTGGTCGAGGGAGAATTCGATTCTGATGTACAGGAAGTCTCTCGAGAATCTGATGACTGACTACATAGACTATTATCTTCTGCATTCTGTCGGCAACGGAGGCAAGGAGCATTTCATAGCGAGATACGAAGAGAACGGGATGATAGATTTCCTGATGAAGGAGCGCGAGGCAGGGCGCATCAGGAATCTCGGGTTCTCTTTCCACGGGAACAAGGAAAGTTTCGACTATGTGCTCGGCTTGCATGAAAAGGTGCATTGGGATTTCGTGCAGATACAGATGAATTATGTGGACTGGAGACATGCCGCATCGAGGAATGTGGATGCTGAGTATCTTTATGCAGAGCTGTCCAGCCGGGGAATTCCGGCAGTGATCATGGAGCCTCTGCTCGGAGGACGCCTGAGCAATGTCCCGGAATATATCGCAGACCGGCTGAAGGAGCGTGACCCTTACAGCAGCGTGGCTTCTTGGGCGTTCAGGTTCGCGGGCACTTTCCCGGATGTGCTGACAGTGCTGAGCGGGATGACTTATATGGAGCATCTGGATGAGAATATCCGCACTTACTCCCCTCTCAGGCCGCTGACAGAGGATGACCTGGGGTTTCTGGAGGAGACGGCGGTGCTGATGATGCAGTATCCTGCCGTTCCGTGCAACGACTGCAAATATTGCATGCCTTGTCCATACGGCATTGATATCCCGGCCGTGCTGCTGCATTACAACAAGTGCGTGAACGAGGGAAATATTGCTCAGAATCCGGGTTCCGAGGATTACCGGCGGGCGCGCAGGGCCTATCTAGTGAGTTACGACAGGGCTGTGGAGAAGGTCCGCCAGGCAGATCACTGCATCGGGTGCAAGCAGTGTATTCCGCACTGCCCTCAGAGTATTGACATCCCGCATGAGCTGCATCGCATCGCCAGATATGTGGAGAAGCTGAAGCGGTCGGTTTAGCTGTTTCAGGCGGGACTCTTATCGTATGTCAGGACGTTGAAGCTGCTCCGGCTGTCATTTTCTGATAATTCCCGGCTGTCAGAGCCTATCAGAGCCTGGCTAAAAGGAGGCTCTTTCCTACTCTGTATTTCGTCGCACGGACGTAAAACATCCACTGGGCGATGAAGTACGGAATCATAATCAGGTATCGGCTGTACTCTATCGGCTCCACGAATGCATTCCACGCGAGGATGAAGTCAGAAAGGACGAAAAGGAAGGCTCCGACAGCGTAGAATATACTGCGCTGCAACAAGGCCGAATAGAACATCAGGGCGACGACTATGGCATAAAAGGCGACTCCTGCCCGCTGAACTCCGGCAGGGACTTCAGGTACGATGCTGACCATGACCATCAGGAAAGTTGCCGCCACGCAGATGCCTGTCACGGTCAGATATGCAATTCTTTTTTTCGTAAGTATCGCGCTGAAGTTTTTCACCGAAGCCTTGCCTGTCTGGAAGAGGCGATGCAGGAAGAACAGGCTTATAAAAAGGTTGGCAACCGCAAAGCACTCCATCTGGGCCATAAAGTTCCCGGCGGCTCCCATCAGGTCTCCTGCCGCGGAGGCAATAAGGGCTATGCTCATAGGGAGCGGCACCAACCATATTGAGAATATGGCTATCGCGGCAACAGGATATGTTATTTCATATGGCAGTGCCACCGGCAGAAAATAAAGCAGTGCGAGGAGGATGTAGAGTGCGGTGGATAACCAGACCATGGCTTTGAGTCCGGGTCCTGATATGTTTTTTCCAAACATGATGACGTGAATTTTTCTTCTAATATAGTGATTTTTTCTGTGTTTGGCTGCAGGACTGTGGGCCTTCTTTGGGAGGAAAGGTTTCGGAAGGAAATAGTGGATAGACCTGACATACTTCAAAAACAGATTTCTCGACTTCGGACTGTGTCCTCCGCTCGAAATGACATGAAAGGGGCAGTAGTTTTGCGGATAGACATTTAAAATAAAATGGCATACAGTCATAAAAGATTCTTTCGTTTAAACGAATATGTTAACTTTGCATCATATAAAATTTCATTTGAATGGGAAGAGTTGCGATAACAATAGATGAGCAGATCGAGCTACTGAGGAGCAGGGGCATGACAATAAACGATGTCAAAAAAGCAGCGGAAGTTCTATTCGATGTCGGCTATTTCAGGCTTGGGTTCTATTGGTTCCCATTTGAACTATCGTATCCAGAAAAAAACAATAGAGACCACAAATTCAAGGCATCAGCTAATTTTGACGATGCTGTGAAATTGTATTATTTTGATTTCAGGTTGAGAAGCATTCTTCTCAAGGCTATCAGCAGAATAGAAATTGCATTCCGGACAAAAGTAATCTATCTGGTATCCAATAACAATCAGAACAAGCCGACTTGGTTCGCAGATCCATCCGTTGTGTCACAAAAACAAGCAAGAGAATTCAAGGAAAAAGTCTACGATGATCTTGCAGCCCATTACCCTGTAATCGCGATGCATCATCGCCATCATATCAATGATATATATGCACCGGCATGGAAGACAATGGAATTTATGACATTAGGCGCAATCCTACGCCTATTCAAGTCAATAAAGGATGAGAACATCAAACAAAAAGTTGCCGCAGAATTCAACATAAGACACCTGGCTATTTTCATTAATTACATGGAACTCATAAAAAGTATTCGCAACGCCTGCGCCCATAGCAATGTCCTTTATGATTTCACGCCAGAGCTATCTATCAGAAAGGGACCTGCCATGTTTAAAGGCATAGGCCAAAATCAGAATCTCAATGGAGCCTTACATGTCGTCCTATATATGCTGAAACAAGTTTCAGAAAACAGATACAATGAATGGAGAGATGATATCAACGATATCATTTCCGAATACTCCAAATACCCTCAAGTAGCACAAATTCTACAAGATATAGCAGGTCTGAAAAATATTTTGTAAAGCAAAAATAAATTTATACCTTTGCTGTACGAAAGTGCCGGTACTGACTTAACGCTCATTACCAACACTATAAAGGGAACAAAAGAGGTCGTACACTTTGCTGTACGACCTCGCTTTTTTAGCTTGACAATGGCACATGAAAAAGAGCCTGTCGCAAAACGACAGGCTCTTTTTCGGTGCGGAGAGATCGGGATTCGAACCCGAGATACGATTTTGTCGTATACACGCTTTCCAGGCGTGCCTCTTAAGCCACTCGAGCATCTCTCCAATATGTAATTGCAACCCGAGGCGGCAGCCCGGGCTGCAACTTTGCGTATTATTTTCCGAGCTCCATCACCACATTCTTCTCTTCGTCAAGAAGAAGGAGGTTTTCGCCGTCAGCTTTCACTGAAGCCACTTTTGCGATAGCTCCGAGGACGGCGCTTTCAGCTTTCATATTCTCTTCCGGGCCTGCCATCATGGTAGTGGCCATATTGCCGAAAGTCAGCTCCTTGCCATCCTGTGTATAAGCACCGTTCATGATATTGCATCCGGTGAAGCCATGCACTTTGGACTCTTCTGTATTGAACTCCACAAACGGCTTTTCATCGCCGAGGACAGTCACCTCTTCTCCGTTCACCTTGAGCACATTCCATTTCCCGGCAAGATCCGGCTGCCCGCAGCAGGATGCCATCATAAATGCCGTGGCTGCAATTGCCAGACTTGACATTATACCTTTCATAATCCTTTCTAAATCAAAATCGGGCGCAAGATAGCAATTTTTTGAAAATTATGCAGATTTTTCAGCAAAATCCGACATCCGTAATCCTGCATTGTCCCGTCAGGGACATCCGGAAATCACTTGTCGAAAATATCGCGGGCCTTGAATCCTATTTCGAGGAAAGCCTTGTCGGTGTGGTAGAAATTCTCAGTCATCAGCATGTCCATGTTCAGGGTCGAAACTTCTGTCACGATACCGCATTTCGCCATCAGGTCGCCGAACCATCCGGCCGTCTTCAGAAGCCAGTCAGGAAGCTTGATGAATATCCTTTTCACTCCGAAATTCTCCGCCATCCTGCCGAACAATTCGCGATAGTGATAGTTCGTCCCGGTGATCAGGTACTGGCTTCCGGATGCCGCCTTCTCCATAGCCAGAATCATACCCCTGGCAGCCTCCTCCACATCCAGGACATTCTTGCCGCCCGAAGGACAGAAAACCACCTTCGACTTGCGCACCATCGAGAAAATCCTGTTCGACCCCTTCTCTGTGCCGTATTTCCCTATCATGAATGTAGGATTCACAACCACTACCCTGAGCCTGTCCTGATAGGACAATGCCACCGTCTCCGCCTCTTTCTTGCTCAGTGCGTACAATGACTTCGAAAACGGATACTTCATCTCCGCACCTTCAGCGGCGCCATAACCGATAGTGTTCGCAGTGCTCACAT
The DNA here is from genome assembly GCA_949289565.1 of uncultured Bacteroidales bacterium. Taxonomy (GTDB): domain Bacteria; phylum Bacteroidota; class Bacteroidia; order Bacteroidales; family UBA932; genus Cryptobacteroides. Next base: position 19,639 of record CASEOO010000004.1, on the reverse strand, counting down.
ACACGAATGTCCCCACACCCGAGGCTACGGACAAGTCAAGCAGCATACGCGTAGACTCCGCATTCACCTTCCTGAATTTCTCATAATCTGTCTCGGACTGCGAAGTCATCGCCGCCACATGGAAAACCACATCGCACTCCGACACCAGAGGCCTCATCGCAGCCTCATCCTTGAAATCAGCCTCCACGACCGTCACGTTTTCCCGTCCTTCACCACGATAAGACCGGCCCTTGCGGACAGTTCCTATGACCTTATATCCGGCCAAGGCCAATTTTTCTATAATATTCGTGGCCAACATGCCGTTGGCGCCTGTCACCAATACTGTTTTTCCCATTTTACCAAATAATTCTACAATTCGTGATTTTTTACCGAACGTGACATCAGGATGCCGCGTATGTGTTCTGGCACCAGTTTGACCAGGCGGAACGACAGCGAGTTCAGCACTCCCGGAGCAATCACCCTCTTCTTCCGCAGCATTCCCGCTATGCAAGCCTTCGCCACTCGCTCCGGAGACACTGACAATGCTTTTCCTATAAAGCCCTGCCTGTTTATGCGGGAAATGATTTCCGCCTTGGTCGGCATTGGGCCGAGAACCGCAAAGCTGACTGAAATGCCGTCAGGCTTCAGTTCTTCCCGCATTCCCAAGGAAAAATGCTTGATAAATGCCTTCGAGGCAGGGTATACGGTCTTGTAGCCTGTCGGAATGATTCCAGCCATGGATGATATGTTCAAAATATACGAACCGGCATTCTTCTTCAAGTTAGGGAGCAGTTCATGCGCCATGAGGGCTGTGGCGGCGACATTTACCTGGATGATAGTGTCCACGTATTTCATAGAAGCGTCTCCGAATCTTTTACTGCCGCCCACTCCGGCATTGTTCACCAGAATAAAGACATCGTATTCTGCATTCACCTTCTTCACAAAGTCGGTCAGGGCCGTCTTGTCAGTAATGTCGAACTCAAAGCCATGGCTCTCTGTTCCGGCATCCATGCACGCCTGGCAGACATCAGGAAGTCCTTCCCCCGGAAGAGCTGTCAGAACTGTATTTATTCCTCTGCTTGCCAGTTCCAGAGCAATGCATCTCCCCAGCCCCGTACTGGCTCCAGTAACTACTGCGTATTTTGACATTTTTCAGAAAATTAGCATCTGCGTGCATTCCAATGAATTCACGAAAATAAATTTGACAAATTTACTCAAAAAAAGATTGCCGACAGCAAAATTCATAAATTTCAACTCAAGAAAAAGAAAAAAATCTATGGCAGAATTTAATAATGCATAAAAAGAATTTTACAGTTTAAGCCAAATTTATGATTTCATGCCAATCTTTTATAAATAATTGTCAGCAAGTCATTTATTCCGTAAAATCCGATGGAGAATCAGGACATTTTGACTAATTTCGCACCTCTTCTGATTTGACTTGCTTCTTCTATGGAGCGACATCGCCATAGATCAACATGCTGAATTGAAATTAACTGGAACAGGGAGTGGAAAAAAATAAGCATCGGATGCTTGACAGAAGAAAAAACAAGATAATTGTCGCCGCCGTGACTGTGTGTGTTTCTCTTTTCTGCACGAAAAGTATGTCAGCCCAGCAGATCGGCATAAAGACCAATATCCTTTACGACGCTTCGGCCACCATCAACATGGGGGTCGAATTTGCTCTTGCACCCGAATGGACACTGGACATATCCGGGAACTGGAACGGCTGGAATTTCAAGGACAACAGGAAATGGAAGCACTTCCTCATCCAGCCGGAGGCTCGCTACTGGCTTTGTGAAAAATTCAACGGGCATTTCTTCGGGCTGCATGTGCATGGAGGCGAGTTCAACGTCGGGAATGTCCGCACTCCGTTCGGACTGTTCGGAGACTGCCGCGACTCCAGACATGAGGGATGGTATTACGGAGCAGGCATCAGCTACGGCTATCAATGGCTGATAGGGACCAGATGGAATCTGGAACTCAGCGCAGGCATAGGATACGTGGGCGCCGACTATACTGCATACAAGGCTCCTGTGTGCGGTCCGCGCATAGGTCCCGGACATCATGACTATTTCGGGCCGACCAAAGCATCGGTTTCCATCATATATATTATAAGGTAAAGGCAGGAATATTTCAGGGAACATATATATGAAGATTCATATGAAATGGCTCAGAGAAATATCGGTTCTGGCAGTCCTGGCTGTACCGGCATTGGCCGTCCCCGGACGGACGGAAGACAGGAGCGCCGGGCATAGTATAGCGCAGGCCGAAGGAACGACAGAGGGGATGGCATTGGCCGGAGGCCAGACAGTACAGGATTCTGAGGGGAAGGCGGGGAAAAACGTCAGCTATCTGGATGGAATGGATTTCGGACAGAGGGAGCTGGGCAAGAACGGAAGCGATGTCTGCCTGAGCATGCTCATAAGCCTTGACAGTACCAAGATCCGCACCCAGCACACGGTTTCGCTGACTCCTGTCATCATATCGGAAGACGGGCAGAAGGAAATGGAATTCGAAACCGTCATAGTCGACGGAAAAACCAGGCACAAGGTATTCCTCCGCAGAGACAGAATTGACGGCATTGACCCGGCGAGGGATTCTGCACAGGCTGTCATCATGAGAAAAAACGGCAGCGCACAGGAATATGCCTACATATCATATTTGCCATACAGTTCCTGGATGCTTGACGGCAAGATATTGATCAGGGAAAAGGTGTCCGGATGCGCTGACTGCGGAGAGGGGATGTCTGAAAAACTGCTTGACAGCCCGGTTCTTCCGCGTTTCATACCGTCATGGAGGACATCCGCGATAGAACCCGACCCCGAGCCTGTCAAGCGAAGGGAGGAAAGCCGTGTCGCCAGGCTGCAGTTCAGGTGGGACAGGTACGACATCGATCCGGACTGGAAAGGAAACAGAGCCGTGCTCGACACTGTCGCGAATTCGATAGCCATAGTGAACGAAAAGGACTATATCGCCATCACAGGCATATACGTGGCCGGTTTCGCCTCGCCTGAAGGTCCATACGAATACAATATGAATCTCTCACGCCGCAGAGCAGAGTCATTCGCGGACTATATAGCCGGAAATGAAGGCATAAGCCGGGAGATGGTGACCGTGGAATGGGGCGGGGAAGACTGGGAAGGCCTCAAGGCGCAGCTGCAGGAAACGGATTTCCCGAAACGCGATGAAATCGCAGGCATCATAGATACATTTACAGCCGACAGGAACGAATGCGAGACACGGATGAGAAGCCTGCTCAGCCAGGACGAATACAGGTGGCTGATCCGCAACATCTATCCGTATCTCCGGCACTGCACATACCGGGTCGAATATATGGTGAAGAATTTCGACCTGGAGGAAGCCAGGAAAATGATATATGACAGGCCTCAGGACCTGAACCTGAACGAAATATACCGGGTAGCCGGTTCATATTCACCAGACTCTGAAGAGTATGCTGACGCAATGTCAGCGGCGGCGAGATTCTATCCTGATTCGCCTGCCGTACTCGGAGACCGCGCTTTGGATGCCCTCGCCGAGGGCAATGCCGATGCCGCCATGAATATTCTTTCCGGAAAGGCGGCCGCCCTGTCCGTGCCGGCCAATACGGATGAAATGCAGGACAGCGACGGAATAAGCGGGAAGAATGCTGAACTGCTGAACATTTACGGAGTGGCGGCGGCATCCTGCGGAGAATATGAAAAGGCTGAAAAGGTTCTGAATACGGCTGCCGAAGCAGGATGCGAGAATGCGATGTACAACCTGGGACAGCTCCTCGGAGTCATGGACCAGTTATAATACCATGGATACAGGCCCGTATAACAGACACTGGCGGACACGCATGAACGTGGAAAAATTAAACAATAAAATAAAGACCATGAAAATGAATTCAAAATTTTGGCTGGCAACTGGCCTCATAGCAGCGGCACTGACAGCCTGCAACAAAGAAGAAGAACTGAATCAGACTGCAGGGAATCAGCAGGAGGAAACCCCTGGAGAGGGTGCATACATCCAGCTTCAGGTTGTTGGGCCTACTGCAGGATTCGCGACCAAGACTACCGCAGGAGGGGACAATGTGGAAAATGGAACGGATGCGGAAAACGGCATCACGTCGCTCACTGTCCTTCTCTGCAGCAGCGATGACCATAAGGTAGTGCAGAGATTCTACCTGAGCGGCACAGACCTGTCTGAAATCACTGTCGGAAACCAGACTCCCGGCTACCAGACTCCGCAGATGAAGCTCGATGACAATGTCACAGTGGGCGAAAACGGCACTCTGTATGAAATCTACGTCATCGCCAACGACAAGGGCGCTTTAAGCGAGAGCTACTACCCTGCTACAGTTCAGGAAAACACATTACTCTCCGAAGCCTACATAGGCGATGGTGGAGTATATACTGACGCTATCTCCCAGAAACTGATGCAGACAGATTATGCAGCCGCAGGCAAGTTCCTGATGTTCAACGAATGCAACGGAAACGGGACCGGAGGTGAAGCCACTCCTGCAGACAAGTGCGGGACATTCATCACCATCAAGCCGGAAAATGTCTATGAAAATCCCGCCACCTGCGACCTCATCAAACTCGACCGTCTGGCTGTGAAAATCACCTCTGAAGCCAAATCAACGACGATTGACGAAAATAATATAGCAAACGCCATCAGGCACGACTCCGACAACAATGGAACTACTGAGCAATATGATGATGGCATCACAGATGTGACACTCAAAGGCTTCAAGCTGCTGAACGGAGCAGAAAAGGTATATCTCCAGCAGCACTGGACAAACACTTCGGACGGGCAGAACCAGACCGGCGGAACTGTTTACCCGTATACCAACACCCTGATCACCCCGGCCATGACTGCAACATCGGAAACAGGGACAGTTGAAGACGACTATTACAACACCCTGTCTGATTTCAGGACTCTCACCCCTGAGGCCGTAAGCGGCAATTACTCTCCTGAATACACAGCAGTCGTGGACAGATACGACCTTGACGGAAGTCCGGCATACTATGACCCGGCAAATCCGACAGGCCCGATATACTGCATGGAGAACAACCCTACTTACGATGCCAGCGCCACATCCGCGAATCCTCAATACTACAAAGAAGCCCTCATAGGGAACACCACCGGACTGGTCTACCAGTGGCAGGCCACCCTGGCAGACGGGCTGAGTGATGAAGCCGCAGGGAAAAACTGCTTCTATTCATACGGGGATAAATACTATGGCAAGCTCGAGGATATACAGAAAGATTTTCCTGCAGTCTTCGACCCGGCTACCACAAATGCCCCGCAAAACAACTGGGAAACTCTGGAAAAACTCACCGGCATCACTGTCGACAGCCAGGATGCCGCCAATCTGGCACAGGCCATGACAGAACTCCGCGCCGCCAGAGCAATTGAAAACCCTGCCAACAGACAGGAAGCCATCTCAGACTGGAGGATAAAATACAATATCAGGGTCTACACTGACGGACTGATGTACTATCTCTACTTCATCAAGGATGAAAACTACAGACAGGTCCAGAGCGACGAGACATCAGCCCAGCCGGAACAGTACTACTCTGTGATGAGAAATACAGTCTACAAGCTGAACATCACCGCTCTCGGAGCGATAGGCACTGATATCCCGGGAGGATGGAATCCTGACGTGATAGAAGACAATCCTGTGGATGACACCAGCCTCTACATGCAGGTGGAAGTCCAGGCCAATCCATGGGTAGTAAGCCAGACAGACATCATCCTGAAATAGAAGTCACCCGGATGAAACGCACACTATACACACTATATATCCAAAGCCTGGTCCTGCTCCTGGCGGCATTGGCCCTGTCATCCTGCATCAGGGATGACCTGAGCCAGTGCGGACTGAATATCCGCTTCAGCTACACGTACAACATGTACGAAGCCGAAGCTTTCAGCCAGGAGGCGGACTGGGTAAACCTCTATGTCTTCGACAGCCATGACAGGCTGGTGATGCAGGAGAGGCATGAAGGTGTGCGCGGGAATGAAGATTTTCAGATACGCATTCCGCTGATAGATGCAGGGGAATACACCCTGACGGCTGTCGCAGGAAGCTCTGACGATGAAAAAGCAGACTTCCTGATACCTGAAATGGCCACAGGAGATCCGAAAAGCAAGCTCACGTTTCAGGCGCCTGCATCCGGCTCGGATGTCATGGACAAAAAGCTGAACAGCCTGCTCATCGGCACTTACGAGGCCAATTTGGACGGACTGCTCCAGACTGTCACCATCAGCATGATGAAATGCACCCATACCATCAGGGTCATACTGATGCCTCTGCAGGGAGGAGCGGCTATAGACCCTGAAGACTATGAAATCAGCATCGAGGACAAATGCGGAATACTGGCCTGCGACGCCTCCCCTCTCGGAGAAAACCGTATCGTATACATGCCTTATTTCCAGGAAGGGAGCAGTGCTTCAAACAGCAGTGTGACCGGCGCCAGCCCGGATGACGGAAGCCGCAGCTTCCAAAACACCAGGGCTGAAATCAGCAGCGCCGTGATAGCCGAGCTCAGCACTTCAAGGCTGATGTACGATTTTGAACCGCGACTGAAAATCAGGGACGTCGCCAGCGGGCGGGAATTGATGGACATAAACCTGACATGGTATCTCTCCCTCTCCGAGATAGAGGAGCACAGGGCGGAATGGAGCGACCAGGAATATCTGGACAGGCAGGATGAATATGCCCTGACCTTCTTCTTCAACAACGGGCTCTGGTTCCAGAACCGTATCATAGTGAACGGGTGGGTCATATCGATGACAGATGTGGAACTTTAACATAACGTGAGTTCGATGAAATGAAAGAAATGAATTCCAGAGAACTACCTCTGGTGACTCGTAAAAGGAAGGAGATTTCGAAGAAATCGTAACTGCAAAAACGGATGGCAAGCGCAATAACTCATATATGCAAGTGGATGCTGGGACTGACGGCCCTGGCATCTGCAGGATATGGATGCGCTGAAAAAGAACCTGCCCCTGCGCCTGAGCGTGCTCCGCAAAATCCTGAATACACAGACGTGACCGTCCGGCTGAAAGTCAGGAATCCTGCGGCGGCTTACCTGACGTCATACGCCACGACATCCGCCGACGCGCCAGGAGCGAAGACCAGGAGCATCATAGACAAGGGCGAGGGCGAATACGATCTGGGATTCACGGCGGAAGAGCATATGATACATTCCCTTACCCTCATCATGATGGATGTCAGGCCGGACGGAAGCGAGGTCTTTGATTTCGCACAGACCGTACAGACTGACGGCTCGGCTGATGAAGATGTCTTTCCAGCCACGTTTGACCTCAGAGGACGGAAAGGCATCAAACGTTTCTATGTAGGGGCCAACATGACCCAGCTGCATATAGGCGCTTTCACGGAAAAGGGCACAATGATAGATCTCGGGGATGCCGATGACGGTCACAGCATAGCCGGACGGCTCATGACCGTGGACCACACGACCGGTGCAGGAAGCAATATCCTGATGACAGGCACCGTGACAGGAAAGGAAGAGCAGACAGACTTCGATATCACAGAATTGGGAGACCAGTTCGAAAAGAGCATGGCCGATGATGCCGTAACCATCAGCGTGGAAACCCCTGTCAGCCTCACCAAGGCGGTGTCGAAAGTACTGATGACCTGTTCCGTCAATAGCCAGGACGGGAAAGATCTCGTGAATATCACTGATATCAAGGACCAGGAAGACGGGACAAGCAAATATACCGGATGGCTCCATCTTGAAAATGTCAGATACATCCTGAACACGCTTAATCTCAAGACCTTCGCCATATATCAGGAAAAGACGTACGCTGTCGACGCAGGATATCTGGATGACCCAAACCTGAACATGAGCGAAATGGTGGAAAAAAGGATTTCGACTGCTGACGGCAGCTGGACTTATGGCCCTAAGAATCTGGAAAACTATCTGGACAATTTCGTCTACTACAACACGCAGAACATGGTAGAGATGCTCACCATGCAGAAAACAGAAGACGGAAGCGGTACAGAGACCTACATGGACTGCCGGAGCAGGACCGCCACGAAATATGACGAGGAAAGACTTGGAGCAGATTCCGGCAGCCACTACACTGAAGGGCTTTTCTGTCCGGAAAATATGGTGCACAAGGATATCAAATTCACCGCTGAAGATGAATTCACCGCCGCAAACCGGCTGGTCTCCACACATCTGGTCATCGGAGGGAAATATGTACCGAGAACTGTCTGGATACTGGAAAACGAGGGGCAGGACGATGAAACGCTTGTCCTGCACACTTCATCGACAGAAGAAGAATCCGCCGGGTTTCTGAAGTCAGACCTCAACGAGGAACTGGGCGTCACATACGAAGACGGTACGTTCTGGTACGAGATAAATGATCACGAATACTACACGTACAGGGCCATGGAATGGAAGACCCGCAATGACCCGACAGCAGTCTTCGCCAGGCACGACGGAGGATGGGGTTACTGGTACTCCATGATCGACGGGGAAACCGCCGATGACATGATCAGCAACATGAACCAGGAATACTGGGGGCTGAAACGAAATCATTATTACATAGTGAATGTCAAGAAAATCATCACTCCAGGTGCATCCGATCCGGGCAATGCAGCCATGAGGATACATTCCGAACTCATAGACTGGATAGACCAGGGAGGAGAAGACATAGACATCACAGTTCCGCAGAACTGAAAACACAAATGAAACTGACCGGCATCATACTGGCAGCCGCCATCGCGCTGACAATCAACGCCTGCTCGAAAGAGAAGGTGTACGATGCCCCTGTGCTGCACGGAAAGACCATGATGCTCTACACGCAGACGCAAGACGGCAGTTCAGGGTCATCCGGCTCCCAAAACAGCGGACAAGCCATAGATGAAGCTGTATTCCTGTTCTGGGACTTCGGAGATGTGATAGCGGACGAAGATTATCCAGTACCGATGCTGGTATGCTATCCTGCCAATAATATAAATGACTACTCGCGGCCGAATACGCCGTTCAATACAGGTTCCCTGTACCCTGACGGAGGCCTGAGGGTCATGGCCACAGGCTATGCACCGGCTTCAAGGCTTGCACCGGAAGTAATTTCCGGAGGAGAGAAGAACTATTTCGAACTTACCCTGGACGAGAGCGGGATATGCGTCACCGACGTGCTTACTTCCGTAAATACTGTAGTAGGCTCTGCCGCACTTCCTTTCGACAGGCCGGATGGCGAACCCATGAAATTCATGCACGCCCTTTCGAAAATCTCCTTCCTGGCCAGGCAGGATGAAAGCATGGAAGATACCGAGATATATTACAAAAGGGTCCGTATCAGGCCGTCGGAGGCGAACATAGCGAGGAAATTCATATGGAACAGGACAGAAGGAAGGTATGATGCTGAAGCTGTAATATCAGGGACTGACGATTTTCCATACACTCTTGACGAGGGGGAAGATGCCAGGCAGCTGACACCGCAGATGACGAACAATATAGGCTCATTCTATATCGCGCCCGGCTCTTCACTGCATGTCCAGGTGACTGTCACCAGATCGAACGATGTAAGTTTCTCCCAGTCAGAGGAGGTGACTTTCGAAACCGGGATTCCGTTCAATATCCCAAGAGATCCTCAGGACCCTGATGACGTGGACATGCACGGGAATCTGAAATCCAGCGACAGGATATATCCCGGAGAGGCCTATACATTCACCCTGCGGTTCAAGCAGGAGGGAATCGAGATCACCGGGAAAAAGTGTGCCTGGGAAAACGGAGGCAGCATCATCATCCCTGTTTACCCGATACTTCCCGACGATTCAAATGACAGCGAAGGAGGCGGAATATGAAATATCTGAAAACAGCGATATTGGCGTCAGCCATTGCCCTGTCAGGGGCATGCGGAGAAAAAGAAGCATTGCCGGAGGCACCTGAAGGGATGGTCAGGGTCGAAATCATGGCACCTGAAGTTTACGGGGAAGGGCTTTCGCGGATTCCGGCATCAAAGGCATACGAGGGCGATGATGTACTGGGAGAAGGAAACTGGCATAAATTGCCCGATGGCGCGAAAATAGTGCCTCTGGAAGAAGGCGAGACACTGTGGATATATTACTCGAAACTGGACGAGGGAACAGGAAAATACGGGACTCCCGAGCTGCAGGCATACAGGGTGGAGATGAACGCCGGAGGATACAACTCCCTGATTTCATGTCCTTACGAGGTAGGGAAAGACGGGATGTACTATATTCAGGAAGACGAAATAGGGGCTCCTCTGTATCTGGAGACCGGAACGTACAGGTTCAAAATGATTTCCCCTGCTTACCCTATAAACCAGTCTCTGACCATGAATGTGGACAACGGCATGTATCTGTACTCTACGGACGGGCGATATGAAGAAACCTGCCCGCTGCCTATGGACATAACAATCAATGAGACAGGTGTGCAATACATACGCCTGAATCCTATCATCAGCCAGGTGGCGAGGTTTACTTTCGAAATCAGCAAGGGCGATGGAGTGTACGAGCTGGAGCCCCTGGAAGCCGGCATAGAAATAAGCGGAATCCAGAATACCGAATCAGGCGTGGCGTTCAACTGGTGCTCCGAACATATCAGCGACACGTTAGAGATGAAATACGGAGACAAGAGAGCGATGGTGACTATCCCGGGGAATCAGATTTCCACCGGTGAAGGAGGGATCATCAAGGCCGACATAGGGGTGCTTCCGACTTATGCGTTGCAGAACTCGATAGCCATACTGCTGAACCTCGCCGTGAACGGAGTGCCGACACAGTACATGACCCTGCTGAGCGGGATGAAACTCATGCATGGCCACTCTTACAACATAAAATGGTCCGTATCCGTGAAGGACGGCCAGATAAGCGTGATGACCTGGCAGAACCAGTCCTGGACCGCAGACCTCACGCCAGTACCGTCCGGACAGACCGGAGAATAAAGACAAACATGATGAAAATGAAAGACTTCCGCTGCATATTGATACCGGTGCTGCTTCTGACTGGAGCGTGCACTGCCCTGCCCCGGACCGAGGGATTTCATGAGGGTAATCCGGTGACAGTTTCACTGTCAATGGGGGTGTCTTCTTTCGGCCATGCCTGCATGGCCGATGCCAGCGCTGACACCGGTGTTGCTGACGCCGCCGCATTTGGCGCCAGGCTTCAGAATCCTGCCGGGACCAGATCCACGTCACCGCACACTTACGAAGTGGAGAACCTGATCCATGACATCTGGCTCATACAGTTCAACAGCAGAGGACAGTATGTGAATGCCTCGTTTTATCCGAGGGAGGGTCTCGCAGGACAGGTGATCGAGAACGAGAGTTTCGAACTGATGGCGCTTTCCGGAAGCACTGTATGCATAGTGGCCAATACGATGAATCCGGACCTTTCATGGCCGGACAACCTCCCGACTTTCAAAAGGACACTTCTCGATGTCGGTGCGAACAACGAGCTGGACCTGGACAGGATGCCGATGTGCGGATACTGGATAGGAGATGTGACGGCGGATCTGTCTCTTTCCGTCATTCTTAGCCGCATGATGACCAGGATCAATCTGGTCATAAACAACAATACAGGACAGAGCCTTTCCGGAATCCGCGCCGAGCTGGAACATATTCCCGCGAAAGCCTATGTCTATCCTCAGGCCAGGCAGGAGGCTCTGCCTGCCGATGCATATCTGGACGAAGCTTTCATCGATGAAGATACCGGCACGATGGCTGACGGGGAATCATGGCTGCTGTACCATTACATAGCGCCGAATATCTGCTCCGGTGCGGAAAACGCGACTACGCTGAAAATCACGTCCGGCGGCATGGAATGGAACGTGGCGCTGGGAAACAATTCCCCTTCTTCTTCACAGAGGAACTATACTCTGTATGCGAACAACTACTATACTTTCACTCTGAATCTGGGACCGGAGCAGAGACTGACGGCAGGAGAGGATTCGGTAAAGTATTCCGAACTGAAGCGTGAAACGGTTAAAGGGAAAGGGCTATGAAAAGAATACCAGGTTTTGCTGCATATTTTGCCATGGCGGCGTCCATCATGGCATGCTCGGCAGACAAAGGTCTCACGCCGGAAGGTATCAATGATGGCGGCACCGTGGATCTTCGCGCTTACCGCTCGCATATCATCACCAAGGCCGGTGATGCGGCCTCGTATTTTGAAGCCGGAACGAAATATGCCCTGTTCGTACACGACGGAACGAGGTGGGTAAGAAAATGCCAGGATGCAGATGCGGCTGTAGAGACGGAGAATCATACCATCGACTACGGAAGCGTGCTGACTTACGGAGACTCTCCCCTCTCCTTCTACGGAGCTACATACGGGGGAACTGACGCCGTACCTGTTGTGTCGTCTTCAGACGAAGGGATGCCTCTGCTTGAGATAAAGGAAAGAATTTCGGATGACGGCATCCTCCCCGACCTGATGGTATCCAGGAATCTCACGGGATGCACCGGAAGCACAGGAAGCCAGCTGGAGATGGATTTCAAACATGCTTTCAGCAAATTGAACCTGTATGTCGTGAAACAGAACGAGGAAGACGACGAGATCGAGCAGATGAAAAAGCTGCAACTGCTGAAAGTGGAGATAGCCGGGACGCGAAGCAGCGGGACTTTCGACATAGTCTCCGGAGAGTGGAATTATTCTTCCGATGACCATGTGGAGACACGGACATACTATGCGGATACCGGCGGTCTGGCTGTCGGCGTGAATCCTGAAAGCATTGCGCCGGCATCTGAAGGCGCATCTTATATTTTCCCGAACTCGGACGGAGGAGAGGTGAGCATCGTGGTGACATTGTCCGGCATGACGGACGAAAACGGGAATCAGGTGACTGATGACGGACAGCCGGATGGTGTGGTCGTGCGGGAATTCAATGTGAGACTCATGAATGAGGACACCGGTGAGGATATGGGACCTTTTGTGTTCGAGCAGAATCATGAATACACGCTGGTGGTGACGGTGCTGAAGGATGATGTGAGGACGGTGGCGATAGCTCCTCAGAAATATGACTGGATCGATGAAGAGATAAATGTGGATAATGGCGATGCATATATTGGGCAGCCGGTGACTTTTGCGAACCAGATGTGGATGGACAGGAATCTCGGGGCGAAGAGTGCCGACTGCGAGAATGACTGGTGGAACTGCAGGGGGTATTATTATCAGTACGGGAGGAATATTCCGTTCATGCTGGATATGGATAAATATGATATAGCCATAGAGCTAGGCTCAGCCGTGGGAGGACTGAACCTGATGGCGTTCTATACTTACAATGAAAAAGGCGAGAAGGTATATGGAGGATTCCAGGCCGGAAGCACGACCAAACTTCCGACCACGGAAATTCCTCCAGGATGCGCCGTCACTCCGGCAGGGCTTTCCGTACGCTATCCGAATGTGGCTATGAATCCCGGAGATACCGGCAATGATGGGGAGACTCTGATTTACAACTTCATCTATGATACCGGAAGCGGGACGTGGCTGTACAATGAGAAAGTAAACAGTGAAGCGCCTGTCGTAAATGAAATGTGGACGGGCAGCACTGAAAAGCATCCGTGTCCCCGAGGCTGGAGACTGCCGACGCGAGAAGATTTTGCGACTTTCTTGCCGGACAAAACATTGAAGGCACCATGGGATGATGATTTCTACGCCCCTCAGCAATATACGGGAGCTATCACAAAGCGGCCGGAACACCTGCGCTACGGAAAGATAAACGGGGAGAGTGCAATATACATCATCAAGAATCAGGGACGGGAGGACTGCTACAGGATAAGGATAGTCATGAAAGAGACCAAAGCCGCAGGCTTCGGGGAATTGAGTTCGGCAGGAAAGCATTATTTTGAATTCTCATACTTCACCGGGGACAAGACGATGTCATTCCTCGGACTGAATACAGAAGAGGAATTCATCGAATCGGATTTCGACTGGTCCACACCGTCTGCGACAATGCAGGTGCCTGCCTGCGGATTCATTTATCCACAAGGAGGACTGCGGCTGGACGGTGACGGCGAGAATGCCATACTCAGAACGACTGACCCCAACGGCTCCGGGCAAAACTGGGTATGCTATCTGAGAAACGACTGGCAGTTCGGACTTATCAACAACAGCAGGAAGGCGCTCGGCGACCAGATCCGCTGCGTGAGAGACGTAAATGCATTCTGAAACCATAGTCTCGGCTGCGGCTTTGTAAATTCAACACCAAAATGCAACAGTCAGTGGCCAAGACTGCAGGGTTAAAATTTATTTTGAGTTTCGAAGAATAAATCATATCTTTGCAGGCACTTTTAAAGGCCGGTCCGGTAGCTCAGCTGGATAGAGCAACAGCCTTCTAAGCTGTGGGTCTTGGGTTCGAATCCCAACCGGATCACATAAAAAGCAGAATGCGCCAGACCGACGGTCTGGCGTTTTTCGTACCGTAACGGACAGGACCGGAGCTCGCTCAGGGACTGGAAGGTACAGTATGAAAATCAGGGCAGAGTCAACGAGCAAGTGCAACACAAGACAAAATTACGGGTAAAAGCACTTATTTTACGGATAAGCATTAAATTATTGGACACCGATAATGGCGTAAGGCTTTTTGCAAGTACTGAATTTTACATTTACTCATCATTGTAAAAGGCACTCTTGAAATTATATTTGCATGCAATATAATATAGAGAATGATGAATATTATAACTATTGAGAAAGACCGGCGAAGCCCGATGCTCATCGGCGAATTATTGGAAATCTGGGAGGCCTCCGTCCGTGCCAGCCATCATTTCCTGACGGAGGCAGACATCACAAGACTGACTCCCCAGGCCGAAGGAGCGTTACGAAACATCGAGACTTTATGGGTAATGGCTGACGGCCGGCGGTCCATCGGGTTTATGGGTGTGCAGGAGCGCAAGATAGAAATGCTGTTCCTACATCCCGGCTATTTTCGCAAAGGATTGGGCAAGACGTTCGTAGAACGTGCATTCCATGACTTGGACGTGGAGTATGTGGATGTAAACGAACAGAATCCGGGCGCAGCAAAGTTTTACGAACATATGGGATTCAAGATTTTCAAACGCAATGAATTTGACAGCGAGGGCAATCCGTTCCCCATACTGGAAATGAAACGGAGGCACTGAAATCCTGCATTTAGAGGCTCAGTTTTTAAAAATTCTGAAATTTTAGTATTTTTGCAGGATTGGGATTTTAAATTGTCCGGAGGACAATGAACTGACAATAATTATCATAAAAATAAATTTTAGAACATGAGTTTGAAAATTGTAGTATTGGCAAAACAGGTTCCCGACACACGGAATGTCGGGAAGGATGCCATGACAGCCGAGGGTACTATCAACCGCGCGGCTCTTCCTGCTATCTTCAACCCTGAAGACCTGAATGCACTGGAGCAGGCTCTGAAGTTGAAAGAGACGCATCCGGGCTCTACCGTGACCATGCTGACCATGGGACCTGGCAGGGCTGCCGAAATCATCCGCGAAGGCCTTTACCGCGGGGCTGACGGAGGATATCTGCTGACAGACAGGGCTTTTGCAGGAGCTGACACTCTGGCTACCTCATACGCATTGGCGACAGCCATCCGGAAAATCGGCGGATATGACCTCATCATCGGCGGACGCCAGGCTATCGACGGAGATACCGCCCAGGTGGGTCCGCAGGTGGCTGAAAAACTGGGACTGGCGCAGGTGACATATGCTGAGGAGATTCTCAGCGTGGATGAAGAGGCGAAAAAAGTCGTCATCAAACGTCATATCGACGGTGGTGTGGAGACAGTTGAGGCCCCTCTTCCACTGGTGATAACGGTCAACGGAAGCGCTGCGCCTTGCCGTCCAAGGAATGCCAAGCTGGTCCAGAAATACAAGAGAGCCATGGGGGCACAGGAAAAGGCGGCCATCACAAAAGAAGGGGCTGAGCTTCCTTACGCCGGGCTTTATGACGAGCGGCCGTACCTGAATATCACCGAATGGAGCACGGCGGACGTGAATGCAGACCTCGAGCAGTGCGGTCTGAGCGGCTCCCCCACCAAGGTGAAGACCATCCAGAACATTTCTTTCCAGGCAAAGGAAAGCAAGACGCTGACAGGCAGCGACCAGGATGTGGAAGGCCTGATTACAGAACTTTTAGCAAACCATACGATAGGATAGAATCATGAACAACGTTTTCGTATATCTTGAAATAGAGGGCACTACCGTTGCCGATGTCAGCCTCGAGCTGCTGACCAAGGGCCGCAAGCTGGCAAATCAGCTGGGATGTCAGCTGGAAGCCATTGCCGCAGGCCACAATCTCGAAGGCATAGAGAAGCAAGTGATGCCTTTCGGCGTGGACAAGCTTCATGTTTTCGATGCAGAGGGACTGTTCCCATACACTTCCCTGCCGCATTCATCCATCCTCATCAACCTGTTCAAGGAAGAGAAGCCGCAGATCTGCCTGATGGGAGCTACCGTCATCGGCCGTGACCTGGGGCCTCGAGTATCTTCAGCATTGACCAGCGGTCTGACCGCAGACTGTACGGCCCTCGAAATCGGAGATCATGAGGACAAGAAAGCCGGAAAAGTGTACAAGGACCTGCTCTACCAGATCAGGCCTGCCTTCGGCGGCAATATCGTTGCGACTATCGTGAATCCAGAGCACCGTCCTCAGATGGCTACAGTGCGTGAGGGTGTGATGAAGAAAGAAATACTCGACCCGGACTACAAAGGTGAAGTTATCCGCCACGATGTGGCCAAATACGTGCCCGAGACCGACTATGTGGTCAAGGTGATCGACCGTCACGTGGAAAAGGCGAAACACAATCTCAAAGGCGCTTCTATCGTAGTTGCCGGCGGATACGGAATGGGATCAAAAGAAGGCTTCGACATGCTTTTCGAACTGGCGAAGGAACTTCATGCTGAAGTCGGCGCCAGCCGTGCGGCCGTGGATGCAGGATTCGCAGACCATGACAGGCAGATCGGCCAGACAGGTGTGACCGTACGTCCGAAACTCTACATCGCATGCGGAATCAGCGGGCAGATCCAGCACATAGCCGGCATGCAGGAGAGCAGCATTATCATTTCCATAAACAATGACGAGAATGCTCCTATCAACACCATCGCCGACTATGTCATAAACGGCACTGTCGAGGAGGTTATCCCGAAGATGATCAAGTACTATAAATCACACAGCAAATAATATGGCAAATTTCTATACAGAACACCCTGAACTGCGCTATCATCTGAACAATCCGATGATGGAGCGCATCTGCGAGCTCAAGGAGCGGAACTACAGGGACAAGGATGAGTTCGACTATGCGCCGCAGGACTACGCGGATGCCATCGACTCTTATGACAAGGTCCTGGAAATCACAGGAGAGATCACCGGCGAAGTCATCGCCGCCAATGCGGAAAGTGTGGATCTCGAAGGCCCTCACTGCGCCAACGGCCGCGTGGAATATGCCAGCGGCACCAAGGTGAACATGGACGCCATGGTTAAGGCCGGACTGAACGGCATGACCATGCCGCGCCGTTTCGGAGGTTTGAATTTTCCTATCACTCCGTATACCATGTGCGCCGAAATCGTGGCATCAGCCGATGCCGGTTTCAGCAACATCTGGTCTCTTCAGGACTGCATCGAGACTCTCTATGAATTCGGGAACGAGGACCAGCACAGCCGTTTCATCCCGCGTATCTGCGCAGGCGAGACTATGTCCATGGACCTGACTGAGCCTGACGCCGGTTCAGACCTGCAGAGCGTAATGCTCAAGGCCACATTCGACGAAGCGGAGAACTGCTGGAGGCTGAACGGTGTGAAGCGTTTCATCACCAACGGCGACGCTGACCTGCATCTGGTGCTGGCACGTTCAGAAGAGGGCACGAAAGACGGACGCGGACTTTCCATGTTCATCTATGACAAGAGAGACGGCGGCGTGAATGTACGCCGTATTGAGAACAAGCTAGGCATCCACGGCTCCCCTACATGCGAACTGGTGTTCAAGAACGCTAAAGCCGAGCTTTGCGGAGAGCGCCGTCTGGGTCTTATCAAGTATGTGATGGCGTTGATGAACGGAGCGCGTCTGGGCATTGCAGCACAGAGCGTGGGTTTGAGCCAGGCTGCTTACAACGAAGCCCTGGCATACGCAAAGGACCGCAAGCAGTTCGGCAAGGCCATCATCGAATTCCCTGCAGTGTATGACATGCTGTCCACCATCAAGGCCAAGCTGGACGCCGGGCGTGCCCTGCTGTACCAGACTTCACGCTATGTGGACATCTACAAGGCTCTGGACGACATCGCACGCGAACGCAAGCTGACTCCGGAAGAGAGACAGGAACAGAAGAAATACGCAAGACTGGCAGACGCTTTCACTCCGCTGGCCAAGGGTATGAACTCAGAGTATGCGAACCAGAATGCCTACGACTGCATCCAGGTGCATGGAGGAAGCGGTTTCATGCTGGAGTATGCATGCCAGCGGATCTATCGCGACGCACGTATTACGAGCATCTACGAGGGTACTACACAGCTGCAGACAGTGGCCGCCATCCGCTATGTGACGAATGGTTCATATCTGGCTACGTTGCGTGACTACGAGCAGGTGGCTTGTTCCGAGGAGATGAAGCCTCTGATGGAGCGTGTGAAAGCCATGGCTGACAAGTTCGAGGCTTGCACTAATCTGGTGAAAGATGCAGCCGACCAGGAATTTCACGATCTGATGGCTCGCCGTCTCTACGAAATGGCTGCAGTGTGCGTGATGTCACACCTTATCATCCAGGATGCGACCCGTGCTCCGGAAATGTTCACCGAATCCGCCAAGGTTTACGTGAACTACGCTGAAGCCGAGGTGGAGAAGCACAACGCCTTCATCCAGAATTTCCAGAAAGAGGATATAGCCTGCTATCGCAAATAACCAGAGCTGACGCATCGCTGATTTCTGAAATCAATGATGTCTGGATGGCTCACGCCAATACTGTTGCAGGATACTCGAGTTGAGTATCCTGCAATATTTTTATTCTACGCTTTCCAGCAGGAAAGTGTCGGACTAAAGCCACTGAGGGCCGAAAACGTGGTTAGTCGCGCCGGGAAGTGGAGGACTAAAGCCGCTGAGGGCCAGAAACGTGGTTAGTCCAGCATGCGTCAAAGTCAGTTCCGGCAGATTTGATGCCAGGAAGGACTACAATCAGTTTGAACGGATCATTAAAGCAGCGCGGTGATGGACGCAGCCGGAATCGCAAGTTTAGAAAAGGCAAACATTGTTTTCTTCGGTATCATACACACGTTTCTCAATCTGTGTCAACCGCTGGTTCACTGAGTAACCCTTCAGCAGATACTCTTTCAAAATTTTGCTTGCCCAGCGCCTGAACTCAACACCTCTATAAGATTTTACACGATAGCCGACAGACAAGATCACATCCAAATTGTAATATTGGACTTTATATATTTTGCCGTCCGCTGCAGTTGTCGCAAAATTTGCGACAACTGAAATACCTGACAACTCCTCTTTCAAGGCATTCTGTACATGCTTGCCGATTGTCTTTACGTCACGGCCAAAAAGAACTGACATTTGCTGCCTGTTCAGCCACACGGTTTCATCTTCGAGTCTGACTTCCAGCTTCACCTCCGAATCCGGCTGATAAATTATAATCTCCCCACGTTCCTCCATATCGAATTAGTTTTCTTCAAAGTTCTGAAATTCACTCCAGCTTTACAACGATT
>CASEOO010000003.1 GCA_949289565.1 uncultured Bacteroidales bacterium | reverse complement strand
CTACCCATACCGAACAGAGAAGTTAAGCTCACTTGCGCCGATGGTACTGCCCCACCAGGTGGGAGAGTAGGCAGCCGCCGCTTTTCAGTCAATGGCCGGAAGTCTTTTGAAAGACCTCCGGCCATTTTAATTTCAACACATCCTGCGCCATCCCGCCCTTGCCCTCTTCCCATCTGCCTGCAGATCTGCATCTAATCTGTATCTAATCTGCATCTAGTCTATCCGCATCAAAATCGCTGGGGAAATGACACAGATGCTACCTGAGACTGCGCTATCTGCATCAAAAACGCTGGGAAGTGACGCAGATAGTACCTGTGACTGCATTATCTGCATCAAAAACGCCCCAAAATGATGCAGATAGTACATTTCCCCGTGCGACTAACTGCCTTTTCGAGTCTATGTGGCTTTAGTCCGGCACATTCATGCGGGACTAACTACGCTTTCGTATCTATGTGGCTTTAGTCCGGCACTTTCATGCGGGACTAACTGCGTTTTCGTGTATATGCTGCGTTAGTCCGACACTTTCATGCGGGACTAACTACGTTTTCGCGCCTATGCGGCTTTAGTCCGACGTGCTTCTGTGTAGATACTTACCACTAAGGTGTCTGCAGTAGAAAAGTCTGCAGACACCCGCCAGTGCAGTATGGAGAATGCGTTTGTTATCTTTCGTTTTATGCTGTGACAATGCTGACGCGGCTGGAGGAATTTCCCTGTCGCGTCAGTTGTATTTTGACGGGGATTCTTTCGCGCAGAACTTCAACATGGCTGATGATGCCGACCTTTTTCCCGCCTATCTGATGCAGGTTTTCCAGAGCTTCCATGACTGTGTTCAGGCATTCAGCGCTCAGTGTGCCGAATCCTTCATCTATGAACAGAGTGCTGACCTTCATGGTGTTGCTGGACAATGATGACAGACCGAGAGCAAGAGCAAGGGACACCAGAAATGTTTCACCACCGGAGAGTGTGTTCACTGAACGTTCTGCGCCTCCCTGGTATATGTCCCTGACCGTGATGGTGAGAGAACCGTTTTGATGGTCCAGAACATACCTTCTGGACAGACGCTCCAGATAAGTGTTTGCATTCCTGATCAGGTCTGAAAGTATGAAGCTCTGTGCTATCCTTTTGAATTTCTTTCCTTCGTTGTCGCCCAGAAGTATATTCATCTTTTCCCACTTTTCAGCTATGGCTTTCAGCTCCATCTCCTTGTTTTTCTCATTCTCAAATTTCTTGCAGTTCTCTTCGTCTATCTGCAGCTTTTGATACATAGCCCCTATCTGTTGGTTAAGCTTGGCGATGGCCTCGTCAAGCCTCTTCGATTCAGCCTGCAGGCGTTCCATGCTGTCTTCTTCATTCAGAGCAGGAGCGGCAGACATATGAATTTCTAAATCCTTCTTCCTCTGTTCCACAGCTGAGCGGGAAGCTGTCAGGCGTTCAAGTACAGATGCGATGTTCGCTTTTTCTGCTTCTATGTGGGCTGCGGAATATCTGTAAAGCATTCTCAGCCTGTCAGGACCTATTTTGCCTTCAGAATAGAACTTTTCCAGCTCTCCTGAGCAAGACATGATATCTGCACCTGTTTCTGTGATTTGCTGCTCTATAGTCCTGATATCAGCCAGAAATGCATTCCATTTATTTACCATGGAATCCCATCCGATGTTTGATTCCTGTATATCCGCCGGGCTTCCGCTCTCAGGGAAAAAGCCTTTGACTTCCTCTCTGAGCATTTCGGCATTTGCCAATATGCTGTTTTTCTTCTCTATTTCCTTTTCAAGCCCGGTGAGTTCCTGCATGATATTCATGTATGCCTTAGATTCTTTCGTCAGTGCTTCCAAAAACGCATCTGGATCTCTGTCAAATTCCTCGATCCATCCATTTCTGGCAATGAGCTTGCCTGCCTGCCCCATGGATGCCTCTATAGATTTCAATCTGGCTGTGATATCGGATTCCAGCCGTACTGCTTCGCTTTTCAGAGAGTCTGTCTGTTGCTTGAGATTTTCTGCGGCAGTCCTGCTTTTCCCCAGCGCAGTGTCTGCTTGTTCAAGTTTCAGATGAGTTTCTGCGGCCTTCTTTTCCAGTTCTGCGACTGTTTCCAGCCTGGCTGAAAGAGCCGAAAGCTTTGATTCGGTCTCATCATAGATTCTTTGCAATGCGCTCATTATATGTTCTTGATCAGAATTGATCTTCAACGGTGCGCATTCTTTCATGGCGGCAGTTCGGCATGCTTTTGCGTTTTCTTCGGCTTTGACGGCTTTTTCAGTTGTAGAATGCAGGACTTCGGAAGCTGACTTTTCCTCTGCCATAGCCAGATTCAATGCGGAATCGGCGGCAGTTCTGGCTTCTTCTGCAGACTTATAGCGTTCTTCTACTGGCTTAAGCAGGCTGTTGAATTTGTCCTTGGTCAGGATGGTTTCGACTTTCTGACCGCAAACTGGACATATATCCCCTTTTTTCAGCTTTTCCCTGGTTTCGACAGCCCAGTCGTAGGTGGATTCTTTCATCTTCAGATACAGCTCTTTCTCTTCATGGAATTTCTTGTCTGCAGCGTCAAACAAGATTCTGTTTTCAGCCACGCGTCTGCGCGCTTCTATGAGAGCGGCATTCATTCTGGCGGCTTCATTTGTATATTCTTTCAGCCTTCTTTCTTCAGTCTCCAGGTTCCTGACTGCCGCCTCTGCTTTCGTGACAGTCACTTTTCTCTCTGCAAGCTTGTCTTTTTCAGCGGTGAGATTTTCTTTTCCTGAAAGTCTGATTTTTTCTGTCAGGTTTTTATAGGCTTCCTGCCATGCCGTTTTTTCTGCCTCCAGCTTGGCTTTCTTTCCTATTTCTGTGGCGATGGCTTCTTCAGCCGCCTGGATGTTTACTTTTTTCTGCTCCAGGACTTTCCTCGTTTCTGAATTCACTCCGCGTTCCTTTGTCACACCATTCAAAATGGCGCAGATGGTTTCCACAGCCATGAACATTCCTTCATTTTCGCGTTCATGCTCCAGCTTTTGCCTGAGATTCCCGGCCTCATCCGACATTTTCTGTATCTCCTGTTTTTTCCTGTCCATGTCGGCATTCATGGATGAATAATCATTCCTGCATCGTCTCTGTGCTGTTTTGCATTTCTGCAGAGCTTCATTCTGCCGTTCCATGCGCTCCAGCAAAGCTCTCTGTCCAGCCGTGGCATCCCAGTCGCGGCATATATCCGCTTTTGTGCGGAAGTCCTCTGACGATGCTTCTGCCTCCGCCTTTTGATACCAGGCCCGAGCTTCCTCTATCATGGTCTGTTTTTTCTGAGCGTCATCCAGCCATTTCAGCTTTTTGTCAGCAATTTCTTTTTTCATTTTGTAAATGGACGACTCATGCTCCATGGAGACGATTTCATTCCGGCATTCGGTTTTCTCTTCTGCATTCATGAGCACAATTCCTTCTGTCTTCAAGTGCTGGATCTCGAACGCATTTTTGTGCTCCTTGTATTTTCTGGCTATCATCGCCCCTATTTTCGAGTAGATGTCAGTCTTGGTCAGCTTTTCTAGGATAACGGCTTTTTCGTCTTCAGAGCTTTTAAGAAATTTCGAAAACTCTCCCTGAGCCAGCATAGCTGTCTTGCAATATTGCTCGAAGTTCATGCCTGTGGCTTCTTCTATCTTGGCCTCGACCTCTTTCTTTTTTCCCCAGACATCGTTTCCGCATTTAACTGACCATTCAACATTCTTCAGCCTTCCTGAAGGCTTGCCATAGGCACGTGACAAACTCCAGACAGCCTCGTATTGTTTCCCGTCATTTCCGGTAAATGTCAGCTCGACAAAGCCGTTTCCTGTACCTTTGCGGAGAAATTGCTTGGTGTCATTAATTTTCACTGTGTCTTTCTCGGAACGGGCTTCAGCCGGAATGGAATCGTCCACGAGCGCTTCTGAGCTGGAAACTGCCAGCCGGGGAGCCTCATTGTATAATGCCAGGCATATGGCATCCAGAATCGTGCTTTTCCCTGCTCCGGTTTCCCCGCATATCAGGAATATCGGTTCATTTGCCAACGGCATCGCCGAAAAATCTATTTCGGCATCAGAAATCGATGCTATGTTCTTTATTTTCAGTTTGAGCAGTTCCATGGCTATTTCCTTTCGTCTTTTTCTTCCGATATTTCTTCTATCACACAATTGAGCATATCTTCCATTTCCGCGTTCATTTCTATGCCGAATTTTTTCCTGTAGAACATCTTCGCCACGTCTATAGGATTTATGGCCTTGATTTCATCTACCGTCAGAGACTTGGTCTCCCTGCCGCGATTTTCTCCTGATCTTGTGATTTTCATGCCGCAGTACTTGCATTTTTTCCCTTCAGCCATCTGGGCGGCCTGTATGGATGCATTTTGAGGCAGGTAGTCTGTAATCTGTACATTCAGCCGTATATAGGCATTCTTTTCGGCAGGGAAGTCTTTCAGTGCCTTCAGCGCTGTCTCGAACGGAACAGGATTTTCAGGAACAGTGAGCGCTGGCATGATGCATGGTATCTCTTCTTCCCGTATCTTGACTTCTTTTTTCTCAGATATCTCCACGATGCTCACGGAATGCCTGTACACTTCATCGAAACTCAGCGGCAATGGCGAGCCGCAGTACCTGACAACAGGGCCTGGCACATTTCTCCCTGGGCGGACATGCAATGTCTGGGGCTTGTGGATATGTCCCAACGCCACATAGCTGCATCCCTCAGGGAAAATGTCCGCTGGAACATAATCCATTCCTCCAGCCTGCAGACCATGTCCGGAGATGTCAGATCCTGAGACAGCCAGATGCGCCATCATCACAACTGGCAGGCCGGCAGAATTTTCTTCATCTACGGTTTCCATCAGCTTCCTGTAAAGTTCTCTCTGCCGGTCTCCATTCTGGCTGACAGGGTAGTTCTGTTTGTAAATATGCGGCAGGGCGATGACATAGCCCGCTGCCTCTCCATTCCCGGACACGGAAGGTATCCTGAAAATGTGTCCGCTGTATCTGGCCTGTCCGTTGTCTCTGGACAGACATCCGACGACCTTGACTCCGGCCTTCTCCCAGAGGTTTCTCACGGTTTCCAGCCTGGAGCCGCTGTCATGGTTTCCTGCTGTGATGACAGCCGTCATGCCAGGGCAGGCCTCCATGAGACACAGGATAGAGTCGGTGTATAGCCTCTGGTTCTGGGCTGACGGCATAGCGCTGTCGAAGATGTCCCCGCTGACCAGCAAGGCATCCGGACGTTCTTTCCTGACTATGTCAGCCAGTTTTTTGAAAAAGGCCTCGTGTTCGTCAGTCCTGTCATGCTCATAGAAAATCTGGCCTATATGCCAGTCGCTTGTGTGTATTATCTTCATCTTTTGATATCTGATAGGTCAGTCCCTTCTCATTCAAGGCGTCTTAATTCGTTTCGAATGCAAATTTAACACTCGCTTGTGCCAAACTGAAGTACATGCAAAAAATATCCGCACAAATTCCGATGTTTTTATAATGCCACGTCATCGGATGGTGACAACAGTAGCTGCGGGGGAGGATGACCAAGAGCAACGAAGCGCAAACACTTCTTCCAGCTCTTTGCATACCATATGCCGGAGGATGCCGTCGCCTACTCCATGTATAAATGTGATTTTCATTCCTCTGTGCCGGAGCCTGGATCTCAGTGCACTCCGGAAACACTCCATCTGGAATTCAAGCCTCCTTCCTGCAGGAATGGCTCTCCCTCCTGGCAGTTTTTCTATATGCAGGTCGACTTCTATAGAGTTCGGGCTGGTTTCTCTGATGTTTGGTGATGTCTTGCTGGAAGACAGATTCATGCCTTTCTCGCCCACGCTTCCTGTATATGCCGAATGTATAAGTTTCTTTTCTTCCTCGGAATCTGTTGTGGCAAATTCTCCGTATTCCACATCTATTGTCAGTCCGTCTTCAAGTTCTATTTTCACCTTTCTGCCAGCTTCCAGGACTTTGCCTTTCAAGTCCGAATCCATCAGAATCACGCTCGTCCCAGGTTTTATCCCTTGACCGCGGCCATCACGTTTCCCTTCCATACGGGAGTCTTTTACGGGCGTCTGTCTTGATTTTTCTTCTGGCCTGCGGCCAATATCGCACTGACTTTCTGCCGGCAATTCTGCCAATAGCGATTTCAATGCGCTGAAATCGCTGATAGCCTTCGCTTTACTCATTACAATCCTGCCTGATGGAATCCGATATCGCCTCAAACAGTCCGGCGGTCACTTCAGGGTCCTTCGTATTGAAGAAAATATTTTTCCCCGAGACGGTAGAGACATGCACGAACGGGGGATATTTGAGATTAATATAAAGTCTGCATTTGCCTATGCCGGACACACGGAAATGTCCGATCCGGATATTCGGCATCCCGACGCCGTTCGTTCTGAAAGTTATTTCCGGCATTTTCTCTATAAGTTCGCAAGCCCTGATTTCGTCAAGCCTGACAATGTATCCGTAGTTTCCTTTGATGACCAGGTTGTCTCCGCTTACCTGTATCCTGTTCGGACGGGACGCCGCCCATAATGTGAGCGCCGTCCCGGCAAAAATTAAAATCAGCCCAGCTGTGATTCCCCAATTCATATTGACTGCACATGATATTTTACAAATTTAAAAGTATATAAAAAACACGAGAATGACAAATACGCTCGTGTTTTTGCATAAGTTTTCTTAATTTTGAAGATTGAAGACAGAAGGCTGTCTCTTTGAAAAATGTTGTATTATATTTAAGGTATTGAAATGAAGATTTTAAATGTCATTGCCGGGCTAGTCGCGGCATCTGCGCCGATGATTGGGCAGACCCCTGTTTATCTGGATGAAACGAAGCCTGTTGAAGAGCGGATAGAAGACGCACTCAGCAGGATGACGCTGGAAGAAAAGATATCGATGGTCCATGCGCAGTCGAAATTCAGTTCGCCTGGAGTGCCGCGGCTAGGAATCCCTGAGATCTGGACGACAGACGGCCCGCACGGGATCCGGCCGGAAGTGCTGTGGGATGAATGGGACCAGGCAGGGTGGACGAATGACTCGTGCGTGGCGTTCCCGGCGCTGACGTGCCTGGCGGCGACATGGAATGAGGAAATGTCGGCGCTGTACGGGAAAAGCATAGGAGAGGAAGCCCGTTACAGGAACAAGAGCGTCCTGCTCGGCCCTGGAGTCAACATCTATCGGACGCCGTTGAACGGGAGGAACTTCGAGTACATGGGGGAAGACCCTTATCTGGCGGGCAGGATGGTTGTTCCCTACATCAAGGGCGTGCAGGCGAACGGCGTTGCAACGTGCGTGAAGCATTATGCTCTGAACAACCACGAAACGAACCGCCATACGACGAATGTGATCGTAGACGACAGGACTCTATATGAAATCTACCTTCCGGCCTTCAAGTCCGCAGTGCAGGACGGCGGGACATGGAGCATCATGGGGTCGTACAACCTGTATGAAGGGGAGCACTGCTGCCATAATGAAAGACTTCTGAATGAGATATTGCGTGGCGAATGGGGATACGACGGCGTAGTGGTCTCTGACTGGGGCGGCACCCACGATACGGACCAGGCCATCCGGAACGGGCTGGACATGGAGTTCGGGTCCTGGACGAACGGTCTTTCAGCCGGAACGAAGAATGCGTATGAGAATTATTATCTGGCGTATCCATATCTGGAAAGAATACGTAAAGGAGAAGTCGGGACTGATGAGCTTGACGAGAAGGTCCGCAGGATACTCAGGCTTGCGTACCGGACAGTGCTGGACAGGAACCGTCCTTTCGGCAGTCTGTGCTCGGAGTCTCACTATGAAGCAGCCAGGAGAATCGGTGGCGAAGGCATAGTTCTTCTGAAGAACGAAGGCGATCTGCTTCCGATGGAAGTCGAGAAAGGATCGAAAATACTGGTAGTAGGAGAGAACGCCGTCAAGATGATGACCGTGGGCGGCGGCAGCTCGTCATTGAAGGTTCAGAGAGAGATATCTCCTCTGGAAGGGATCATCGAGCGCTTCGGGAATGTGGCGGAAGTCGTGTATGAGAGAGGCTATGTCGGAGACGTGACAGGGGAGTACAACGGCGTCACGACGGGCCAGGACCTGAGCGAAAGCAGGAGTGCGGAAGAACTTATAACCGATGCCGTGGCAGAAGCTGAAGATGCGGACTATGTGATTTTCGTAGGCGGACTGAACAAGAGCCGCCATCAGGACTGCGAGGACAGCGACAGGACAGGGCTGGGCCTCCCTTACGGCCAGGATGCAGTGATAGAAGCATTGGCGGAAGCCACAGACCGGCTTATCGTGGTTAATGTGTCGGGGAATGCGGTCGGTATGCCGTGGGTTGACGATGTGCCGTCGATAGTTCAGGCGTGGTATATAGGCTCGGAGGCAGGCCATGCGATAGCTGACGTATTGTCTGGCGATGTGAATCCGTCTGGCAAGCTTCCGTTCACTTTTCCTGCCAGGCTTGAGGATGTTCCGGCACATATATTCGGAGAATATACAGGTGTGCCTCAGAGAGATACGGTGGACATCAGGTACAATGACGGCATCTATGTCGGGTACAGATGGACGGACCTTCAGAAGAAGACAAAGCCTCTGTTCGCTTTCGGTCATGGCCTGAGCTACACTGAGTTCGAGTATGGGAAGCCAGAGCTTGACAGCAAGACGATGACTGCTGACGGAACTGTGACGGTGAGAGTCGAGGTGACGAATACGGGAGACCGTGAGGGACAGGAAGTCGTGCAGCTGTATATAGGCGACCGCAAGTCGTCCCTTCCGCGTCCGCTGAAGGAACTGAAAGGCTTTAAGAAGATCGGCCTTGCACCGGGCGAAAGCCGTATGGTGACTTTTACAGTAGACAGCGAGGACCTGGCTTTCTTCGACCCTGAGAAACATGAGTGGGTGGCTGAGCCTGGTGTCTTCGATCTGTATATAGCCGCGGCGGCTGACGATGTGCGCGGGAAGGTTTCGTTTGAATTGAAATAGACACCCAAATAATTCATTTTATGAAAGGAATGCCGGGAATAATTGCCGTTTTGCTGCTTGTTTTCTTGCCGGGAGTTGAAGCCTCGGCTCAGTATGCACAGCTGTCACGTAAAGGCACGGCTTTGTATTCGGATGGAACGAAACTGAGTCCGGCGCAGATGCAGGAACTGTTCCAGTCCGTAGAAGGCGTTTCCTGTAAAGACTGGCAGAATGCATCGCGTGGATTCAATGCCGGCAAAGGGCTGCTTATCAGTTTCGGAGCCCTGACAGGGGCGGGTATTCTGACCACAGGCATCGGTGTCGCAGGTGTAATGATGGAAGGCGTGGCTGTGGGTATTGGCACTGCCTTTTTTGCTCCGCTGGCCGCTGTTTCAGGCGAGCAGGTGGATATCGGATACAAGAGCAAGTTCGCCGGCGTCGCCACAGCCGGAGTTTGCATGGTCGGGGCGGGAATGCTATGCATGGTAACGGGAACAGCCGTGTATTGCATTTATAAAAAACGTCTGAATACTATGACGGATGCATGCAATTCTTCATGCAGAGAGACGAGTCTTGCATTCGGCCCTGCTCAGAACGGACTGGGACTTACCCTGAGTTTCTGAACCGGCGGCGGATTATGGGAAAAACACGCAAGCAGCTATGAAGGGAAAACGCGGAATATGGATTTTCTGGGCAGGCTATTTCACCCTGGCCGCAGTTCTTCAGCTGCTTTCAGGTGACTTTCCGTCATCATTTTTCGAGTTTCCTGTCAATTTTGCCTCGCTTCTGCTCTGGGTATCCGTCATCTGGGTCATTTTCAGGGAATATCCGGAATCTACGGCAGGAGGGCTCCTGGCATCGCGGCAGACTACTTATATTACATTATGCGCTCTCCTGGCAGTCTGCATCGTCCAGGGGCTTTCCCCGGTAAAAATCACCGGTACATGGTGGTTCATAGCCGCTGTTTTCGCCCTGATTTCCCATCTTCTGATGGTGTTTTTAAGGGGAGCTCTCAGACCGCGGCCGCACAGGACACGTTTCATTCTGAACCATGGAGGGCTTCTGCTCGCATTGGCAGCAGGCCTGTTCGGAAGTCCGGACACCAAAGAATGGCGGACTGTGGCGGACATGCTGCATGATACCTCCCAGGCTGTGGATGAGCATGGACATCTTGCCGGATTACAGCATGAACTGCGTCTGGAGGGTGTGTCAGCCGATTCATACAGCAACGGAGTCCCGAAGAATTATGAAGCGTCAGTATTGCTCGACAGTACGGAGAGCATTATTCTGAGAGTGAATCATCCGTATGCCCTTTCCTGGCGCGATGACATGTATCTGGCCGGGGTGAACGGGATGTCAGACGGGAACATCCAAGCCGGCAGCTGCATTATACAGATAGTCAGGCATCCGTGGAAGTATGCGGAATGGGCAGGGATAATAATGCTCCTGGCAGGCAGTGCAATGCTCTTCCGGTCAGGTCCTGCTTCAGTCTCCACGAAGAGGAAGCGGCCTGGCTGTCCGAAAACAGAGGAGGCTGATTTATGATAAGCTGGCCTGATTTCATATATTTCGCCTTGCCTGCACTTGGCCTTTGGATTTCAGGCGCAGTCATGGCAGTCCGTGGCCGATATCGGGCCGCGATTGTCCTCACTGTGTCGGGAATAGCCGTCTACTCAGCATTCATAATCCTTTTTTGGGCAGGCCTTCACAGGCCGCCAATGCGTACGATAGGGGAGACGAGGCTGTGGTATTCGTTTTTCATGACCCTTTCCGGAGCCGCCGTATATGCGAGATGGCGCTACAGATGGATACTGCCGTTCTCGGCATTGCTCGCGGCTGTCTTCATCATGATCAATCTTCTGAAACCTGAAATCCATGACCGGACGCTGATGCCGGCCTTGCAGAGCGGATGGTTCGTCCCGCATGTCACCGTATACATGTTCTCGTATTCTGTCATCGGCTGCGCCGCAATAATGGGCCTTGCCTCTCTTGTACGCGGAACTGACAGATATCTCGACTCGGCAGACAGCCTGATGTATGTAGGAACGGCCTTCCTGACATTCGGCATGCTGAGCGGCGCCTTGTGGGCCAAATCGGCATGGGGACTGTACTGGAGCTGGGACCCGAAGGAGACCTGGGCGGCGGTGACGTGGCTGCTGTGCCTGATGTACGTGCATCTGAGGCTTGTCAGACAGAGCGGATGGAAACTTTCATGCATCCTGCTTATCCTGGCATTTATCGGTTTGCAAATGTGCTGGTATGGAGTGAACTGGCTCCCGTCAGCGCAGGAAAGCATGCATGTTTACTGACAATGTTTGATAATATTCCATAATTCGAATGAATATGAAGAAAAGTTCAAAAATCTTGTTGGCCGTAGCGGTGGCGATAGCTGCACTGGCTGTCATCTACCGTGCCGTCAACACAGCCCCGTCCGCCGATATGGCGGCCGGAGAGCAATTGCTGCAGATTCTTGACGACGGCGGATGCGCAGAGTGCCATACTGCAAATCCGGAAATGCCGTTCTACGCAAATTGGCCTGTGGCCAAATCCCTTATCGGCAAACATATCGAGGAGGGGTATGCGGTATTCGACATCACGCCGTTCGAGGACGCTCTCAGAAACGGCACTGCTCCTTCCGAGGTGGACCTGGCCAAGGTGGAGCGCTGCCTCTCGGACGGAAGCATGCCTTTGGCGCAGTATTATCTCGTGCATTGGGGCTCTTCCATGACCGGTGCCAAGAAGGAGATGGTCCTGGCGGATGTCAGGGAATTGCGAGCCGAATATTATCCGAACCCTCTCGCGGCTCCTGAATTTTCCAATGAGCCCGTAAGACCGGTGCCAGACAGTGTCCCTTACGATGCCCGCAAGGCGGAATTGGGAGACATTCTCTATCATGACACGCGGCTTTCAGCTGACGGCACCATATCATGCGCCACCTGCCATGGCCTGGAGACCGCAGGCGTGGACAACAAACGTTATTCGGAAGGGATAAACGGCCAGTTGGGAGGTGTGAATGCCCCTACGGTCTATAATTCCGTTTTCAATTTCGTCCAGTTCTGGGACGGACGTGCAGCTACCTTGGCCGAGCAGGCTGGCGGACCGCCTTTGAATCCGGTAGAGATGGGCTGTCTGTCATTCGATGAGATTGTCGCCAGGCTGGCACAGGACAGGGATTTCGTCAGAAAATTCAAATCCGTATATCCGGAGGGCCTGAGTCAGGAGACTATTACGAATGCGATAGGTGAATTCGAGAAGACCCTGGTCACCCCTGATTCTCCGTTCGACCTCTATCTGAAAGGAGACAAGTCGGCGATGACTGCAGAACAGATAGAAGGTTATGAACTCTTCAAGGCGTACAGCTGTGCGACCTGTCATGCAGGCGTGAACATGGGAGGCCTGTCATACGAGCTGATGGGTCAGCGCGACAACTATTTCGAAGACAGGGAAATCACACTGAAATCCGGCCTGACGGACGGAGACAACGGGCGCTGGGCACAGACCGGCGAGGAACGCGACCGCTACCGCTTCAAGACGCCGGGACTGCGCAACATAGCACTCACCTGGCCGTACTATCATGACGGAAGTGTCGCCACCCTCGATGAGGCTGTGAAGAAAATGGCCCGCTTCCAGTCCGGAAAAAAGATTTCCGATTCCGATGCCTCTAAAATCGTAAGCTATTTGGATGCCCTTACAGGGCAATATCAGGGCAAGACTCTGACTAACGCCAATAATCCTGAATAGATCCTAATGAGAATGAAATTTCCGTTCCGGACAATATCCCCGGCACTGCTGTCTCTGTCCATGGTGTATGCAGCTGCAGGCTGTGCCGGACATAATGATGAATTTATAATGGCTGAGGCTCCTGACTATCAGGAGTCTCAGATGTGGTATACAGCAGATGCCGAAACAGTTCCGGAGACTGGGAGAGCTCCGGCAGATGTGTTCTATATCTTGCCGACCTGCGTATGGGACTGGACTGACAGCCTTGGCCGTACCTGCCATTTCGCTGATGTGCGGAATCCTGAGCATATTGCGGCATTGATGCCTTCGAATGAGCTTGCTGATGATATTTTCGGAGAATATGCAGACTTCTATTCTCCTTATTACAGGCAGATTACACTTGATTCGTGGACATCGGATGAAATCGCGGAAGAACGCTTTCCGTATGCAATGGAGGATGTTTACAGGGCATTCGACTACTATATGGAGCATTGGAATGACGGCAGGCCGTTTTTTCTGGCCGGGTTCAGCCAGGGTGCCAAATGTGTGGTGGAACTCCTGAAGTCTTTAGACGAAGATGAATATTCCAGACTGATAGCGGCTTATGTAATAGGCTACAAGGTGACAGAGATGGATATGAGGAATCCGAATATCCGTCCCGCGCAGTCCGCTGACGATACTGGAGTGACCGTCTGCTACAATTCCGTGGAATCTGTCGCAAGCATCTCTCCCGGTCTGGCGGCATCGGAGTTCTGCATCAATCCTCTGAACTGGAGCTGCGGCCCCGAACCGGCTTCCGTCCAGGACACTGTGACGGTCTCTGTAGATACCGATGCGCATGTTCTCATTGTCCAGGGACTGGACAGCGGGAAATATTATCATCCTTCTCTGGCAGGGCTGTTCGAAAAGGGAAACTACCATCTTCTCGAACTGACTCTATATCAGGACAGCCTCCGGGAAAATATAAGGACGAGAACTGTTGCGTTTTTGGAGGATTGAGCCCGGCTTCATTCTGGCCCCGGTTTCACCCGGACAGTTTTTCCCTACGCTTTCGGCAACTAATTCGAGATTATGAAAAAATATATAATCCTTTTGATGTTCTGGGCATTTGTCCCTGCATTGTCTCCGGCTCAGGAGCGGCAGGATGTGCCACCTTTCGATACATTATATAATGAGGATTCTACTGTCATGAATTCCTTCCGGTATGGCCCGTACAAACTTGGTGATACAACGTTCTTTTATGAAGGTTGTTGGCATGACGGAAAGTACACCGAAAAATGCCGGGTGTATATTGACAGGGACAGTACGTCTGCAAAATTCAAGAGGATGATGGGTTGGGCACTGGATTCCAGACGACGCAAGTGCGATATCGAATATCTGGTCAGGAAGATCAAGGCCAGGGGGCTCGATTTTCCGTGTCCGGATATGGGTGATCTGAAGGGCGTATTCCTGCCTCTCAGGTCTCTTAATGGAGAGGTAGTGACCAGCGACTATCAGCTTTTCACTGCTTATATTTCAGATTCGGTGGTAGTCTGGCATGAGTTTGATTTCTGGCCCTACGCTATCCAGAAGGTAAATCATGTTTCTCCTGATGTGACGATAGCCGAGGCAATTTCTGATCGTGGGGATCATGTCCAGTTCTGGATAAATATGGTAGATGCGGAAAGGCGTGTGATTCGAATACATTCTACGTCTGACAGTTATGTTCCGGAAGGCTATTATGTCCATTCATCGAGGGCGGGTTCGTTTCCTCTTCTGGTATGGGACACCGACCATGTCCCCGATGAGGTGAATCTGCAGTTCGGTACTTTGACCGATGATGATTTCCGGTGATGCGCATGTCCTGCCTGGAAATAAGTAAATCTTTTGCAATGTCCGTATATTATTAAAAAACGAACACATTATTTAAAAAACGAACACATTATGGTAAGGAGGATTTTATTGGCGGCAGCCTGCATTGTACCGGCACTGGCCGGTGCACAATCATTGTATCCGGGACAGTTTGAAGACAAGAGAGTCGTGAAGGACGCAGTAGAGACGGAAATCAGGTGTTTCGACCTGTCTGATATCAGGCTGCTGCCGGGGCGGTTTCATGACAATATGCTCAGGGATTCGGCATGGCTGGCCTCCATCGGTACGGACAGGCTTCTGCACAGTTTCAGGACGACGGCCGGTGTCTTTTCAGGAAAGGAAGGTGGATATATGACAGTGAAGAAGCTGGGTGGCTGGGAGTCTCTCGACTGTGATCTCCGCGGCCATACGACAGGGCATGTCATGTCTGCTTTGGCTTTGGCATATGCATCTACCGGAGACGAAATCTTCAAGATGAAGGGCGACAGCCTGGTGGCAGGACTGGCGGAAGTGCAGAAAGCTCATGGGAACGGCTATCTCAGTGCTTTCCCCGAAGGCCTTATAGACAGGAATATCCAGGGAAAAAGCGTATGGGCGCCATGGTATACGCTTCACAAGATACTTTCAGGTCTGATCGACCAATATTTGTATGCAGACAATGCCGAAGCGCTGGATGTAGCGTCCGCCATGGGTGACTGGGCTTATTCGAAACTCTCTCCTCTGGACGAAGAGACCAGACAAAGAATGATAAGGAACGAGTTCGGCGGTATCAACGAATCTTTCTACAATTTGTATTCACTGACCGGGAACGACAAATATCTGTGGCTGGCGCATTTTTTCTACCATGATGATGTGATAGACCCGCTGAAAAAGGGTGATGCGGACATGGGCACGAAGCATACTAACACTTTTATACCTAAGGTCCTGGCGGAGGCCCGGAACTATGAACTGGCAGGAAGCGATACCTGCAGGACTCTGTCGGAGTTTTTCTGGAATACAGTGACTGACAGACATGTCTTTGCGCCAGGCTGCTGCAGCGACAAGGAGCATTTCTTCGATCCTGACCGCATGTCTGAACATCTTTCCGGCTATACGGGAGAGAGCTGCTGTACCTACAATATGCTGAAACTCAGCCGTCATCTTTTCTGCTGGACAGGCTCTGCAGATGTGGCAGACTACTATGAACGGGCCTTGTACAATCATATCCTCGGCCAGCAGGACCCTGAAACAGGGATGCTGTGCTATTTCCTGCCTCTGGAAGACGGTGCCTACAAAGTCTACAGTACACCGGAGAATTCGTTCTGGTGCTGCGTCGGAAGCGGATTCGAGAGCAATGCGAAGTATGGGGAAAGCATATACTTCCATGACGATGACAATGTTTATGTAAATCTCTTCATACCTTCAGTGCTGGAGTGGGAAGAGAAAGGCCTGGACCTCGTGCAGAAAACAGATTTTCCTGAAGATGACACGGTGGACATAACGGTGATGGAATCGGATGGCAGCGAAACAGGAATCTTCCTCAGATATCCGTCATGGAGCGGGAAGCCGGAAATCGCGGTTAACGGCAGGAAAGTGAAAGTGGCGCAGGATTGCGGTTCATATATAAGAATCGTCAGGAAATGGAGACCCGGTGACAGGATCACGGCCAGGTTCCCGATGTCGCTCAGGCTTGAACCAGCAGCGGACAACCCTTCCAAGGCTGCCGTCCTGTATGGCCCGATAGTCCTGGCCGGACAGTGCGGTACGGACGGCATGACAGCTCCGGCTCCGTTTTCAGACCCTTCCAAATACAATGATTACTACACATACGACTACCATGTGCCTGCCGATCTG
>CASEOO010000002.1 GCA_949289565.1 uncultured Bacteroidales bacterium | reverse complement strand
TTATATTCTTTGGACAAATACAATTCTTGAGGAAGTTTTGTTTCCCTGTCATCATGATATCTTACATACTTCTCTGTTTTTTCAACAAGTCCGAATTTCGGAAAATCATCTGTTTTTGTCTTATACGCGTATTTTTTCTTGTAAGATTCAGAATCGGTAATAAGATAGAAGCGCCCCTCAGAATATCGAGTAATACCTTCTATCCCACTGGCTTTTACTCTTTCATCCAATGCGGCAATATCCTGATATGCCTTAAACATTTTGCTTGTAAAAGTATGCCCCGTCTTGAAGAACTTCAATTCTATGGCACACGCATAAATTTTTCTATTATCTTCCTTAAATCCGCACGTTATATCTATTCTCTCGCTTCCTTTTCCTGACGGAGCGCCCCACTTCGTTTCGACTTCAAGGTAAAAGTCCTCATTGCTGCACACTCTCATTTCACCTATGCGCTTTATTGTTGACGCAAAATAAAATTGAAAACCAGCTTCATTGTCAATTTCAACATTAAATGTGCCGTTTCTAAACTGCCATTTAAAGACTTCCCACGCCTCGTCAAGAATTTTTCCCATCCTTGACGGATAGTCTGTTTTGATCAATTGTAATTCAGTCATAACTAACGATATTTATATTAAAGCATTATTCAAAATTTTCAGCATCCACCTCAAAATAGGCAGCCTTGACTTTGCCGACAATGCCGGACTTCTCTTTGCCTGCCAATACATAATCCTCCGATTCGGAGAAATACTTTATCAGTTTTCTGTTCTCGATTTTAACTCTCAATGTCTTGCCGCCCATTTCCTGTGTATTTATTATAAGGAAGTCATAGAGCACATCGCATATTACAGAGTGAGCAGACTTGCTGACTTTAATATCCGACACGTAAAGAATCCTGCCGTTTGACATAGTCCAAGGCTGTTCTCCGGCATTGTCAAACGGAGTCTCGGAAAGCCGGAAAGCCGCCTCCAACTTGCGGTCGGGATATTTGGATACCAAGCCATCATATTCCTTTTTGTCAATAATATCATGCATGTACGAGACCCGTTCCTCATCCATGAACCGGAAAACTCCTACAATACAATCCACAACCTCATCATTGATGTCGATTTCAAGAAAATGCCAGTCTGATGCTCCTGTTTGAGGTTCCCATGATATGTCATATTCTTTTCTGAATACCAATTCCTGTCTCTCTCCACTTTCCCTGGCATCATGATATCTGACATATTTCGCGGTAGTCTGTCCGTTCAGTCCGAATTCAGGAAAATCTTCGGATTTGGTCCTGTATGCCGATTTTGTCCTGAACGCCTCGGCGCCAGTGATTAAATAAAAACTGCATTCCGAATATCCTTGGCCGTTCCCTTGCCCGTCTAAAACACTTTCGAGAAAATGCAAATCTTTATATATTCGGAACATCTTGCTTGTAAACGCATTGTCACTATCTATGACTTTCAACAAGACAGCACAGGAATACAACACCTCACCGTCTTCCTCAAATCCACAGACTATGTCAACTTTTTTCCTCCCAACAGTACCTTTCGGCAATACATCTGTCCAAACGAAAAATCCTGTTTCTTCA
The DNA here is from genome assembly GCA_949289565.1 of uncultured Bacteroidales bacterium. Lineage (GTDB taxonomy): Bacteria > Bacteroidota > Bacteroidia > Bacteroidales > UBA932 > Cryptobacteroides. Next base: position 200,412 of record CASEOO010000002.1, on the reverse strand, counting down.
GGGGCATGGTCTCTGATAATGTCGGCAAAAGTCCGACAAGCCTGCTCTTTGTCAATACAGGCCCAAGTGGATGCCACTTCTCGGAACTTTTTCCATGATTCATACATGATATCAGATAGCCATTCCTTTGTGGAAATTGTTTCTGGTTCAGGCTCATGCTCAGCCTCATATTCGGGCTCCGGTTTCTTCAGGCCTTCATACCATTTGTCGAGATGCCCCTGCAGCCAAAATGCCCCGCTTACAGACTTCCCCACCTCGGGCTTCGGATTATCCTGTCCGCCGAACATTGATTCCCTGACAAACAAAGGCAGCGGAAGACGATCAGCATCAACATCATCCACAAAGATTCCCATCTGCAACATTCTGACACCCAGCACTTCAAAAGAACTGACATACTGTACCGGAGACACAAATCGGTAATCATCCTTGTAATCCTCACTTATCGGACGCAACATCGTCATTTCAGATGTATCAAAAGAAATCGGAGATTCATCGTGCTCGTCCATACCAATCTTTTCCATGATTTCCTTGCCTAAGTTCTCCCGGAATTTTTTTGCAGCGTCCCCTTCCAACTGAAAAGACAGTTTCTGCGTATCCTGCACCTTACATTCATACGCAAAGGCGGCAAGCCTGACTTCGCAATATGCTCCAACCTGGTATTTATCCTTATTGATATTGTAATCAGTGGCAAAGAAAATGATTTCGCGGTCTTCCCCGAATTCCATCGTCACAACCGCCTCGACATTGTTGTTCCATATCTCGATATCTGTAATTTTGCCCTTCAGCAACGCTCCTTCCCTGACAAATGGATAACCGGATACCAATTCATTGTATCCGTTATTCTCAGCAAAGATTGTCATAAAATCCAAAGGTGAGTCTTCAGATGCCGGGCACACAAGCGTAAACACATCCTTTTCTTCAGGACCGGCGCCAAAGTCTACCTGTGTCCGTTTTCTCGACAGCACACCGCTATTCTGCACGATTTCCTTAAATTTTGCAACGATACTTTCCTCTCCCAATACCGTTTCCCAATGGCTTCCGTGTCCCTGATCTTTCATAGCTATCTGATTTTAATGTCATTTATTATCTGTGCGCAAAATTACTCTACATAGTGTCATAATGCGGCACTGTGGTCGTTCATCTTTGCCGACAGAAAAGCGTGGGCAATCCCGGCGGCTGTTGAGGTCCTGACAAAACCCTTGATGCACGAAAGGAAAGCCCACGCTATGCGTAAGCAGACCTCATCTTTTGCATCAATTTGAAATTGTCAGGTTCCAACAGGCAAGATGAAGTATTGCGGTATTTCAATTTCTACAAATTTAAGAAACAATTCCGGATTTCAAATTCAGACAGGTTCCACACTTTCCTTTCTTTTGAATTTTCCGGCAAAACAGTCACTTCAGTCCGATTCCCTGTTCCGCTTCAATGCTCTCATGTAGACTTCGCAGAGTTCCTTGCGGAGATGTTCGGGAGCGATGACGACAAGGTCGTCGCTTTGGGAAAGGAGTTCTTGCTTGAAGTCGTATGTAATCTTGACTTTCAGGCGGATACGGAATTCATTGCCATCATCGACCAATGTTTCCTGCGACTCATGGAGCGGGAATGCCTCGTTGTACCGGCCTCCTTTCGGAGAAAACGACAGGATGACTTCTTCGACAGGAAGATCGTTGTTCGAATATACACCGACCACATCCTTGAACTCCTTTTCCGGGTCTATCGCAGGATTCCTCGTAAAACGGTTCATAGTGACATTCAGATCCCGGATACGGTCAAGTCCCCAACTCTTGATTTCTCCGGCATGGCGGACATTTTCCCCTATCTCGATTGCGAGCAGATACCATCTCCCGCGTCCTTCTTTCAAGGCATATGGCATGACACTGCGGGTGCGCGAAACCGAATTGTTGAATTTGACATAGGTGAATTCCACTATCAGGCTGCGTTTGATCGCATGAATCAACGGAGACAGGTGCTCTGTACCTCGCGGCTTCCTTCTTTCCGGGAAAACGAATGAGGACAGTTCTTCCCGTGCATGAAGAGTTGTCATAAGATCGTATTGTTCCAATATCCTTTCAATATCGGATATCTGGTCTTCATCTTCAGGTATATAATAGCCGTTTTCAGTCCGGGAATATTCTATGCTGATACCCAGCCCAGAGCGGATTTCCTTCAAATCACGCAGAATAGTCCTTCGAGAAATGCCGATATCTTCAGTATCGTCAAAATATACGAGTCCATCCTCAACCTTGCGGACAAGTTCCGGAAGCGAAATATACCGGTGGTTCCGTATCAACCGAATAATCAACAGATAACGCTGGATATAACCTAGTTTTGACATGGCAGATGAATTGCTCTATTAACCATGCTAAGTTAATAAATTTTCTGAAGAGTCGGTTTATCGGCACAGAGTATCAGCGTCCCTCAAGAGAGTCTCTCGACACCATAGAAAACCTTTGCATTTCGTTCTGGAGACAATTTACCTTGTGGTCAAGTGGCGAAGATTACCATCAATCCAGTTCCTTGAAAAACTGCGCGACATGATAGCCGTCAGCAAGACCGTGGTTGACTTCGACAGAGACCGATATCAGCATTCTGTCCCCGTCCGGGACCAATTTCCCTGTGGAAATCCTCGGAATCTCCTCGACTGCATTTACCGCCTGGAGAATCTTATGAAGGGAATACAGGAAAAAAGACTCCCCGTCCTGCTTCGCCTGCCGGTAACACGAAGTGAAATCGGCTTTCGCCGTAATGCCGAAATACGGATCATCCAATTCTCCGAAATAATGATAATGCTCACGCCTCGGCCAATTCTGAATATCCACGATTATTTTTTCTGCCATAACTTGTTTGAATTTTTGCACGGCAAAACAATTGCCGCCCCGTTCATCTCATCAGGCCGGCAAAATTAAATCCTTTTGCCCTCCCGTGCAAATTCCGCATAAAATTTTCCTGATTCCGCAAGAAACTGCTATTTTTGCGCCCCGAAAATTGAAATTTGCGTTTACAGGCGACAAACAAAGTCGCATGGACTACGGCGTAACGCCTGAATAATATGAAGAATTTATGTTGACAATTATTTCCCAGATGGCCGCACTTTTCATCCTGATTCTCGTGGGATACGGTGCAGCGAAGCTCAAGATAATAGACGGACGTTTCTCGCAGCAATTGTCTGTGTTCGTGATAAATATCAGCAGCCCTTGCCTGATAGTTTCCTCAGTAATGGGCGACATTTCTCCAGACAAGAGCCTGATCCTGCCGGTATTGGCTATCGGCTGCGTGACATACGCATTCTTCGTGGCTGTGGCGATGTTGCTTTCGCGCATCATCACTAAGAACAAAGACATGCAGGGCATCTACGGATTCATGCTGACCTTCGGAAACGTAGGCTTCATCGGATATCCGATAGTGGCTTCGATATTCGGCAAATATGCCATATTCTATGCGAGTCTTCTGAACATCCCGTTCACGCTTCTGGCTTTCTCCCTCGGACGGAAAATGATACAGGGAGGGCCGGGAGGTCTGAAACTGGACTGGAAAGTGCTCATAAGCCCGGCCATGATAGCCTGCTACCTGTCCACCCTGATAGTGGTTTTCGACATCAAGGGTCTGCCGAATCTTATAACCACACCGATAACCTTGCTCGGAAACATCACAGTCCCTGCGGCCCTGCTGATAATCGGCACATCCATGGCACAGATGGACCTGCGAAAGATTTTTTCCGGGAAACTGGTATGGGGCATATCTATTCTACGCCTTCTGATCCTGCCGATAGTCATCTACTATTTTACCCGTCTCATCGGCTTCAGCGGCGACATTCTCGGAATCAATACCGTGCTCGCAGCCATGCCTGTAGGCACCTACGGTGCAATGTTCTGCCTCCAGTACGGCAAGGACGAGACCGTCATGGTCCAGGGAATCCTCATCTCCACCCTGCTGTCAATTCTCAGCATCCCGCTCATCACGCAGATACTCTGAAAGCAGGCATAAGCAACATTCAACTGGAAACTACCAAAAAGTAATCAAAATTATGATTTTTTCATAGTTTTAATTATTTTTAGGAATCATAGCATATCTTGAATCTCTGTACAATATCAGGATAGTACCTCACGAAACTCTGATAATACTGGATGAGATACAAGACTGCAAACGGGCGTTGCTTGCATTGAAATACTTTCAGGAAGAATATCTGCAATATGATATCGTGGCCGCTGGCAGCCTGCTTGGAGTTGCTGTAAATCGAGGAGAAAGGATGGCCGGAGATAAAGACATGGGCTCTGTTGCGGAAACCGAATCAGGTGAAGATTTTTCATATCCCGTAGGGAAAGTGGATGAAAGGGGCTTTTGGTCACCCTCAAACGTCTTTCTTCGAAACCATTGACGAACCGAGAGTAATCGTGCTTGTACGAATTACCGAGGTGAGGATAATGGAAAAACGCAGTTTAACACTGACCCCATCCTAACCCCCTCTGTTCGCTTTCGAATGTCCACCGGACATTCTCCTAGAACCGCTCTCGACCCCTATTAGGGGGATCTCGCTCCTTCCAGTCGCGGTCATTTCGTGACTTTTGACCCACCCACTTTTACCAGAATGATATACAAAAACTCAACTTATGCCATAATTTTGCCGAAGCGTACTGTATCTTTGCCGGAAATAATTACTAACTTTATGGTATTAAATCATCTATACCATATCAGAACAGATACATAATGGCAAAGAATTATTTCAAGAGTTATATCTGGCTAATAGAAACTCTCCAAAGCCGGGGGCATCTCACTCTCAGGGAGCTTCAAAGCCTTTGGCTGCGCAGTTCGGTCAACGATGAACAGAAGGAACTGGCTCCACGGACATTCTCCAACCACACTAAATCAATAGAAGACATTTTCGGCATAGAGATAGCGTGCGACCGTCGCGACAACACCTATTACATCAGGAACGAAGATGAAATCGGGGGTAACGACATAAGGAACTGGATGCTTGCAGCATTGAGCCTGAACAGTCTCTTGAATGAGAGCACCGGACTCAAAGACCGCATCATCTTCGAAAATGTGCCTTCAAGCCAAAAGTACTTGTCCACTGCCATTCAGGCAATACGGGACGGGAAAGTGATAAATGTCACTTATCATAGTTTTCGCAAACAGTCTCCGGAGACATTGGTTTTGGGACCGTATTTTCTCCGTGAATACAAAAGGCGATGGTATCTGTATGCCCGTAAGGACAATGACGAGAGACCTCACATGTTTGCACTTGACAGGGTACAGGATATGGAAATCGGCAAGACTGATTTTTCTCTTCCGAAGAAATTCAATGCCAGTGAATACTTTGCCGGCATATACGGAGTAAGAGTATACCCGGATATGAAACCGGAAACAGTCGTGCTGAAAGTTTCTGACATGCAGTCAAAATACTTCAGGTCCCTGCCTCTGCACCAGTCTCAGGAGATCATTGAAGAGACTCCGGAATATACTGTCTTCAAATACTTCCTGACTCCGGATTACGATTTCAAACAGGATGTACTCTCGTTCGGGGCAAGCATTGAAGTCCTGGAGCCGGAACACGTGAGGGATGAAATAGGGAAAACGGTAAGAGACCTCAACAGTATATATAACGGCTGACAAGCTAGTTTCAGCGATTTATCGGAAAAGACAGAAATTTGTTATGGAACTATTGTTCAAGGGGAAAAAGATATTTGCATTCGCCGACACGCATGGCGGGCACAGGAAGATTCGGGTACCGGATGACACTGATATATTGATTTGTGCCGGGGATGCCGTCGAAGACAACCTTCAAGGCAATGAATATGATGATTTTCTGAATTGGTTCTCGATACAGCCCGGCAAACATAAAATATTCGTTCCGGGAAATCATGAGTTGTCATTTGATATCGGGGAGGCTGAAAATATCAGGCATCTGTTTGAAACGCACGGGATTATCCTGATGGAAGATGCAGTGGACGATTTTGACGGTATTGTAACAGGTGCAATTTCCGGGAATGGCAGGATTGCCGATGAGGATATTCCTGCGGATCTCGACATCCTGGTGACACACTACCCGCCATTCGGCATACTGGATGATGGTTTTGGCAGTCCGGAGATACTGAACTTCGTACTTAAGGCTCAGCCTTGCTACCATTTATTCGGTCATATCCACCGGACCGGCGGTCTTACGGAAAACGGCAGAATCAATTTTATGAATATTTCCAAATACAATAATGACCATGAACAATAAGATGATGGAAAACAGGAAAGAAATCGTGCAGGTTATCACAGACAAACACGAAATAGAAAACAATTACCGCACTAACGTGGCACAGGCGCACGGACTTATTCATCCTGACATGAACGATTTTTACGGGTTTGCAAATAAGCACAAGCTCGCAATGGAAGTGATTGTCGATTCTCCTGCACCTGTGTCGGAGCAAACTAAAACTGCCGTTGCAGAGGTAAAAAAGCACGGTATCAAGACGATTGCAGCAATAATACTCTCTGTTTCCTATAATTCTTTATTGCCATTGACGATTGAAGAATTGAACAGCATCAGGGACTTATTTGATTGTAATGAAATAAAAAGAGGAGTACAGGAAAATGACAATATTCTAAATGACCGCAGTATTTCTTTGTTTGTATTCGAATAAAAAAAGATTATGCCACTTTTTTGCCGAAGCAGTCGATATCTTTGCCTGAAATAACAGCGATACCATGAAAAAGAGTCAGAAAGAAACCAGGAAACAGGAAAAAATCCAATTGCAGAATGACTGGAAAGCGCTGAGGACATATACTGAATTGCGTGTACAGCGGTCCTGGCCGGAACTTACAGATGAAATCCGGAAACGTCTGGATATGGAATACGACTGGTTCGGCCGGAACGGGCTTGCCAAAGGGATGCTTATGCTCAAGAATTTCATTGATGCAGCAAAAAGAAACCTCGGAATCGCGGCACTGCCGACAGACGGATTTCTTGCCGGGAGTGCAGTGGCCTATTGCCTTGGCATGACAGGGCATGACCCTGTTGCTGCCGGACTGAAACCGAAAGAATTCGAAAACGATTTTGAAAAACGCTACCTGAATGTGTGGGTTTCTTCTGACCTCGATACGCGCGATGCCATGATTCGTCTTGCGGACAGCATGTTTGAGGAAAAGAGCAAATTAAGGCTTGGTGTCCCGGCAATCAGGCTGGACAGGATATACCTTGAGTTCAGAAGGGGATGCGATGCAGAACAATGATTGTACTTGAAACTCAGGAAATCTCGCCAGAAGGCAATAATACGAGATACGTTATAGCCGTCACGCAGACTGTCATAAAAGCTGTGGATGCCCAGGGGTATCCATATTACTATAGCAGGGACAATGGCAAATTGAAGTACTCGGCACAGTCATCAAGGATAATAGAGGACAGAACATTATACGGTCTGTCCCGGATAGAAGATTATGTGGCCAGATATGGATATTCCCCTGTGGTGCTCGGCAGGTTCACATGGAATGGAGGTCTGCGTCCTTATCTTAACTCCGACAACACCATCAATCCGCAATGGAAACGGGCAGACGGATCATCCGTTGAAATCAAGGCAGTTAAGGATATCAGGATAAAAAGGTTAAATAAAAAATTGTAACTTTGAAAAGATAAAACTGACCATAGACAATAACCGTATATTGAATTTCTAAAATATTAAAATCATGGAAAATGTTAAAAAAATCATTGAGGAAATCATCAGTGACACATTTAGTGTCATAACAAATGTGTATAAGTACCAAAAAGAATCGAACCCAGAAAACTTTACAGTAGTACCACCTGACAACTCATATATCATATTTCCCCAAAAAGCGGATAATGACACAGAAGATGACACAGAAGATGTCGGATCTGATAGAATCAGTGAACAGGAATTGAGGTTTATTTTTGTCGAACAATTCAATAAACCAGACAAGGCGAAAAAGAACGGACTTTTCTATTCCATTGAAACGCCTACTGGAAATTTTTATGATTTCAATGGAGTTCCACACGTTGTTGAACGAAAAGATCACGACATAAAGAAAGGACAAAAGGGAGCTGGGCGGTCAGCAAATATCGATTTAGTCATTTATCAAAAAAAGGACGATACTATTAAACGTATAGCCTTGATAGAATTCAAAGCTCATAATCCTGACGAAAAGGATTATAGAAAAGACATTTGTAAGCTAATAAATGAAGAATCTGAATCTGATTGTTTAAAATATTTTATCCAAATAATAAACAATGGAAGCGACTTTAATGACTTCCGCAACTTAGAATTAAAGGGTCACAAGCGTAATACGTTGCAAAGTATCCAAGAAAAAATGAAGAATCCAGATAATTTGCGGCATAAAAAAAACTTAGAAGATGATTACCAAATAACTTATTGGTGTTGTAATCTGAATATAGAAAAGCCACAAAAAATAACAGGCATAATTAATAAAGATGGATTAAGTTATAAAAAATGCGAATCACTATCCACCGAGGAATAAACCAGATAGGAGGCTGTATCACCGAAATACAGTCTTCCTCCGGGACGAAAATCCTTATCGACCTGGGACATAATCTGCCTGATGCTGACGGCCGGGCGGAAGACGAATATGATGTGCCGGGAAATCTTGACAGGCTTCTTGACGGAATCTCGGCGGTTTTCTATACTCACTATCACGGGGACCATATCGCATTTGAAGCCGCCGTTGCAAAGAAAGGCATTGACCAATATCTCGGACGTCTGGCGAGAAAGGTCAAACTGAAATTCTATGCCCACATGAAGAATGTCCCTCAGGAAGAAAGCCGCAAAAAATTCGAGGCTGCCTTCAATGCTGTTTTGGGATTCAAGGAGTATTATCCGGACACTACAGTCACTGTCGGAGACATAAGGATCACGCCGTATTATCTCAGTCATTCAGCGGCCGATACCTATATGTTCGTAGTCGAATGTGACGGCAGGAAAGTCCTGCATACCGGAGATTTCAGAGACCACGGCTATATCGGCAAATGTCTTTACGGCACATTGAGGAAATTTGTCATAAAGCCGAAAACGGATGTTCTTATCACGGAAGGGACGATGCTTTCCAGAGGTGATGAAAGGATGATGCCGGAAAAAGAATTGCAGGACAAGGCATACGGACTGATGTCAGAGTACAAATATGCTTTCGTGCTGTGTTCTTCGACTGACCCTGACAGACTTGCTTCATTCTGCCAGGCTACAACCCGGCACCCGGGCAGAATGTTCATTGCTGACAGCTATCAATGCAAAATGCTTGAGCTGTTTACAGATGATTTATATCAGAAAAAGAAGATAGGGATATACGATTTCTCGAAAGCGCAGGAATACGATGAATCCTTATTCCAGGATATGATAGAATCCGGATTCACTATGATAGTCAGAACATCCGGAAAGTTCAAGAGCCTGTTGGATAATTTTATGCGCATGCTTCCGGACGAAGAAACCGTCTTCATATATTCACAGTTCAATGGCTATATAACACCTGGAGACGAAGCGTATAAGGCCGACACGGACGAGTTTGTCCATTCTCACGGCTGGAAATTCGAGTGTCTGCACACATCCGGACATGCTTCGCAGGAAACCCTTGCGAAAGTATGCAACATGGTCAATCCGTCTGCCGCAATCATTCCCATACACAAGGAGGACGGAAGCGACTTCAAATCCCTTGACATCGATGATGCATTGAAAGACAAGGTCGTGGAGCATGATACGATTGTGGATGGCATTGAAATACATGTGCTATGTGTCAGAAACTGGATTTGAACTATCCTTACGGGACTTTCCGGCGCGGGATTGTAAGATGGAGCCGGGAAGGAGAGATAGATTTGAAAAGTGATAAAGGCATAGCCCGGATCAATGCTCTCCTGAAAATCATCTGCCATTCCCCGGCATTCGACTGCTATGACGGCAATTTCAACGGCTTGTCACTCGATGCTGTTGCAGGCAGTCTGAATATTGACCTTGACGCCGAAGAATATCATTCTGACTATCCCCACAGTTACAGGATAGAACTGATTGAATCCTTTGTCCAGGCGCAGGAATACAGGAAGTATGCCCCTGACTGGTGCATCCTCCAGTCTGAATTTGCATACGACGAACATGCAGGCTACGGAAAAAACCGCATTTATTTCTGCATCAGGGACGATATGGAAAAAATCCCGGCTTTCCCGGGGAAAGAATATCCGCATGACGAATACGGATATTCCCTGATCGCTGTAATCACCGGCCCTGACTCCAAAATCATCTCCATTACCTCCCGTTGGAACTATGGAGACGATGAGAATGATGATTTTCTGACACGGGAACAACTGGAAACCCTATTGCAGATCAAAATCAATTAATTTTAAACAAGCCTCATGATAATCTCCGGACAATACACCACTGCTGAAATCTTTACAGAGAATATCGAGGATGCGGCCCTGCAATGGGTCAGGGAACAATGCGACCATCCTGCATTCGAGAGCGTCAGAATCCTGCAGATGCCAGATGTCCATGCAGGGAATGCATGCAATGTCGGCACTGTCTACAGGATAGGTGCTTATGTCAATCCGGACCATGTCGGTGTGGACATTGGCTGCACTATTTCCATGCACAGGCTGTCGGTTGCCATGAATCCTGACGACTTTGCCTTGCTTGACCACAGAATCCGTGAAACTGTGCCGACAGGCACGGAGATATGCGAAAAGAACAGCATCAACGAAAAGGACCTGTTCCGGTTTCTGAATTCCCGATATCAGAAAGCACGCTCGGCCGCCCCTGACCTTATCAACGAAGCCCCGAGAATCGATGCCCGTTTCATCTCTGATTTCTGCCGTCGGATAAAATTGCAGGAAGGCATTTTCTACAAGAGCATCGGCTCGCTCGGCGGAGGAAACCACTTTATCGAATACGGGGAAGAAGAATCAGGAGAAGGCTGGATGACGATTCATTGCGGTTCCCGGAATCTCGGAGTAAAAGTCGCAAATCATTGGCACAACATCGCAAACAACCCCAAAAGAGCGCAATATATCGGATATCTGTGGGGCGATGCCCTGAAAGGCTATCTTTCCGACATGATTATTGCGCAGGCATACGCTATTTTCAACCATGATACGATAAGGGACAGGATTTTCGCCATTCTCAAAAAACTCTGCAAAGCCAAATGTGCCGAGTCAATATATACGACTCACAATTACATTTCGGTGACCGATGAATATCCGATGCTTCGCAAGGGAGCCATAGAAGCCTCGGAGGGCCAAAAAGTCTGCATTCCGTTCAACATGCGTGACGGCATTGCAATTTGCAGAGGGAAAGGTAATGAACAGTGGCTTGACAGCGCACCTCATGGAGCAGGGAGGAAAGTATCCCGTAATCAGGCAAGGAAACTGATTCCGCTTTCGGAATACGAAGCCTCGATGAGCGGGATATTCTCGACTTCAGTCTGCGCCGAGACTCTCGATGAATCTCCGCAGGCCTATAAGTCATCGGAAGAAATACTGTCTCTGATAACTCCTACGGTAGATGTCATATCGTTCGTCAAACCGAAATTCAATATCAAAGACACCGGAAAATGAAAAAATACATACAGATAACAGCCGGCCGCGGTCCAGTCGAATGCGCCATGGCAGTTACGCTCGTTGCCCGGGAGATGTTCAGGGGAAATCCTGTCAGAAAATTCTCAGGACCACTTTATGTATAAAAATGCGACCAGCCTGTCCTTAATACAAAAAGCCGAAAGCCCATAGCGGAATTTTCCTGAAGACGTCGGACTCAGATACTATGACCAGCGAGCCGTAACGACTATTCAGATGGTATGTTCCGCTATGCGGATATGTATAATTGAATATACTATTTTTCAATACCTTGTTTTATCTCTTCCATTTTGGCAATAGCATACAGTGGGCAAATCCGGACATGTCTCACTTCGGCATTGTCCTCGTTATCTACATAGTTGAATTTTCCAAAATTCTCCATTGAGCATCGAATGGCATAATGAAGTTTTTTCTCACGCATAAACGACCACAGACTCTTCATTCCTCCTTGTGTATCAGCTTTAACTTCAACCGGAACAACTACCTGCAAATAACTTGATATGTAATCTACCTCCGCTTGGGAATTCTTTGCATGTCTCACCCAATAGTACAGGTCATGGCGGATATTCGGACTCATATAATGTAGAATTTCAAGTCCTGCTACCTGTTCTGCCATCGGGCCCTTATTTACTAAATCTGCAGCACTTGCAGTCAGAATCTGTGTAGTCAGTTCAGATATATCACCTAACGACATATTCAGAAGGCGAAGCAATAGTCCTGTGTCAAGTAACAGCATTTTCTGATACGACTTATCCTCTTCACTGCCTAATGGCAAACCATTGGCGTCTGTATGTGTCACCGGATGCAGAATACCTGCAAGAGCCAGCAACTCCACTGCTTTTTGCACTTCTACGGTCTTATAACCAGAACCGACTTTTGAATATATGAACTTTTTTGTAGCCTGGACTGCCGCACTTCGCAGCGTCTGGCGCAACAATACTGGATCTGCATTTTTCTTGTACTTCGGGAAATCATCTTCGTATGTAACAACAATGTCATCCTGGACTTCCTGGCATCTTACATAATCATGATGCTCAACCCAAGTCTTGACAGATTCAGGCATCCCTCCAACAAGCATATATGTACGGAGGAATTCTACCAACTTATCATGCAAAGGTTCAGGGAGAGGATTATCTATTGAAGCTTGATCACGGGCTTCAATGAGCAGTTGTTGGCCATTTGCTTCCAGGAATTCATCAAAAGTCATTGGATACATAAACATTGAATGAATTCTTCCGACCCCGAATGCAGGAAGTTCCTGTAATGCAAATTCAAGGAGAGAGCCGGCAGCAATAACATGAAGTTCAGGCATATCCTCCTTGAAAAAGCGTAAAGCCATAATAGCCTGCGGACACTCCTGAATTTCGTCAAGGAATAAAAGCGTTTTACCTGGTTTAATAGAGGTTCCGTGTATGGCGGATATTTGCGGGACAATACGCCTGACATCCAAGTCATCTTTGAATAGAACTTTAAAGTTCGGTTGTTTTTCAAAGTTTATTTCGACAAAATTCTCAAACTTTTTAGAGAGTTCCTTGACAGCCGTGGATTTTCCGACTTGTCTGGCACCTCTAAGCAGCAATGGTTTATGGATATCTCTTGATGCCCACTCCGATAGATATTTGTCGATAAGCCTTTTGCAGTACATAAAAATAACGCTTTGTTTCTGTATGCAAAAATAGCTATATAGAATTATCCAAACAAATAAATTGTCTCTATAGAGAAAAAACCAAAGAAATAAATCGCCAGTTTTTGCAAAAATCCAAAGAAATATATCCCTTTACTCACTCAGATACTCTGATATCTGCAAGCCTCAACAGGTCTTCGGTCCAGCATGCCAGTGGCGATGGACAGCTGAGCAGTCCCCCGTTATACTGGAGATTTTGAAAAGAATATCTTATGCGGAAATGCGGATTGTATTTCTTAGTGTATTCCGAAAGGCTCCGTCCGCTTATCCTGTTCTCTGCCTTTACTTCCATCGGGATTATTTCTGCGCCTAACTGTGTCACAAACTCCACCTCGGCCGTATTGCCGGAAGTCCAATAATATGGCTTATCGCATTCAAGTATTGATACAAGAGACTGCAGAACCATATTCTCCGCCATCGCCCCTTTAAATTCCGAATATCCAGAATTGCCATCCAAGATCACTTCGGGAGGAATATTCGCAAGGCGTCTCAACAGACCGCAGTCACTCGCATACACCTTGAACGAATCAATATCAGAATATGCGCTTAGAGGCATTCCTGGCTTGGAGACATTGAATATCCTGTATATCAGACCGGCATCTTCCAGCCATGTCAGTGCATCTTCATAATCCTTCGCACGAGCGCCCGTCCTGATGACTTTATAAATGAACTTTCTGTTCTCCTTGGACAGTTGCGACGGAAGCGAATGCCACAGAGCATTTATCCGGGACACTTGCAGCGGTTCCACATATTTTGAAAAATCAAGTTCATACAGGTCAAGGATTTCCCTAAGTTCATCGTCGACAGCCCTCGTGCCATGATTGTCTATAAGCCTCACTGCCGCCGCAGGCATTCCCCCACAGACGGAATAACGCTTATACTCCAGAATAAGTTTATTCAGAATTATTTCCGGCAAATGCTCTAACGACTGCAGATTCTCGATAAACTGATATGTACGGTTGTCAGATGCAGCAAGGAACTCCTTGAATGTCAACGGAAGCATCGTCAAGGTCTTTACCTTTCCGACCGGCACCGTCATCTGCTTCCGCTTCACGGCCACTCCCAATAACGATCCAGCGGCTATAATATGATATTCCGGCGCTTCTTCATAAAAATACTTGAGGCTGTTCAAAGCCTCTTCACATTCCTGAATCTCATCAAAAACTATCAGTGTCTTTCCTGCAATTATCGGGACATCGGAATACAATGACAGGCCGCGAATAAGTCTTTCCGGATCTTTTGTATCCTTGAATACTGATTTCAATTCAGGAGTCCGGTCGAAATCGAATTTTACATAGTGTTCGAAACATTCCTTTCCGAATGCTTCCATGACCCATGTCTTCCCCGTCTGCCTTGCTCCGCGCAAAAGAATCGGTTTCCTGTCTGACGCATCCTTCCATCTTTTCAGCGTCTCTGTCATTTCCCTCTTGAATTCCATAAAATCACACTATTAAGTATGAAAAAATGTGAAAATCCGCATAAATCCATACTTATTTGTGCAAATATATGAATTTTTACAACAAGAATGACCGTCATCTGCGCAAATTTTGTCATGGACATGCATTTTCAGGAACAGGCATTATTGACATTTGACGGAAAATAAATTTTACGTATATTTGCATCTTGGGTAAGATTCAAATGATACGAAGATGAATATTTCAAAATATATAAAAGCCGCCTTCGCGATGACATTGGCCGTCATGGCCATCATGGCATGCAAGAAAGATGAAGAAGGTGAAGAATCGTTGCCGTCACTGAGCGGACAGCTGAGGTTTGAGGTGACTCCTTATATAGAAAAGGGCTCGTCGCAGACTTATACGCCCTCAGGGGTGATACATCCCGAAGGAAAGGGATTCGGCTACTTCTGGAAAGTCTCTTTCAAAGACAAGAATGACACGACTTGGACTGAGACAGAGCACCTTACGGAACACGGCGACAGCACATTCAAATTTCCTGACGAATTAGGGACATACACCATTTCCTGCACAGCTTTCGCATCAGGATATTATTCCACGTCGTCATCAAAGACAGTGACCACAGTGGACAAGGAGGCATCCTTGATAAACATGGACAAAGGGTTCAGCGGAAAATACGAAACAGACACATACACAGACAGCCGCGACGGAAAGACATACAACACCGTGCGTATCGGCAGTCTGGAATGGTTCGCTGAAAATCTGAAGTACTCCGGTGATGCGGCCACCCAGGCAGGGGAAAGCGAATCAGAAGAAACGCCTGCTAAAATCGGGATTGCATACGAAAACTCAGAAGCCATGTCAGATATCTTCGGCAGATACTACACATGGAAAGAGGCTTCGCAGGCCTGCCCGGACGGATGGAGACTGCCGTCTGAAGATGACTGGCTGGACCTGGGGAACGCACTCAAAGACGGGGAGGCCGAACTGGAAGCATTCAACATCATGGAAGGCATACCAGGAAAAATGATGGTAGAAGCAAGCTTCAACTCCGAAGAAAATCAGATGTGGGAATACTGGCCTGACGTAAAAATCACGAATGAATCAGGCCTGGCTGTCATTCCGTGCGGATTCGCGAACATATCATACGATGAAAAAGGAAGGCGTGTGGGCACATTCGATTCCGACTATTATCTTTTCGCGGCATTCTGGTCTTCAGATGAATACAACGCGCAGACAGACGCCATCGGGCCCTCAGGAGAGGATGGAGAGGCATTCTACAGATACATCTACTGGAACGCTCCCGTACTCCAGATAAATTATGCATCTAAAAACAGTTTCGCCACCACTGTAAGGTGCGTAAGGGACAAACAGTAAAAATTTATCACATATTAACTGCGTCATTTGACGAAAAAACATGAAAAAAGGACTTATAATCGTCATCGCGGCCATCGCTGTCATAGCCATATGGGCCGTCACAGGCTACAACGGACTCGTTTCTCATGAAGAAAACGTGAAATCAGCATGGTCACAAGTAGAAAATGTTTACCAGAGGAGGCTCGACCTCATCCCTAACCTGGTAGCTACCGTAAAAGGATATGCAGAGCATGAGCAGGAAACACTCGAAAGCGTAGTTGCCGCCCGCTCGAAAGCCACACAGATCACTGTCGACCCTGACCAGCTGACCGAAGAAAACATCGCCGCTTTCCAGGAAGCCCAGGGTGAAATCGGGGCCGCTCTCAGCAGGCTTCTTGCCATTTCAGAAAACTATCCGGATCTGAAGGCAAACCAGAACTTCTCGGAACTCCAGGCTGAGCTCGCAGGAACCGAAAACCGCATCGCCACCGAAAGGCGCAGATACAACGAAATCGCCAAGTCGTACAATACCATGGTGCGCAAGTTCCCGCGCAATATCCTCGCTTCGATTTTCGGATTCGGGCAGAAAGGATACTTCGAGGCTGACGCCAATGCCTCTGAAGCTCCTAAGGTGGAATTCTGACCATAGCGGCCATGAACCCCAAAGACTTTCTTGACCGAAAAGGACAGGAAATGATAGTCTCGGCCATCAAAGAGGCCGAGACCAATACTTCCGGCGAAATACGGGTGCACATAGACGACACTTGCGAAGATGCATATAAAAAAGCTGTAGAAGTGTTCTATGCACTCGGCATGGACAAAACTGCCGCAAAAAACGGAGTCCTGATCTATGTAGCATGCACTTCAAAAGTGTTCGCAATCGTCGGAGACAAGGGAATCAACGACATCGTCCCGGAAAACTTCTGGCAGGATATATCTGCACATATTCATGAATGCTTCAGTACAGGGAGATTCGCCGAAGGCATAGCAGACGCAGTCAGAATGACAGGGGAAAAGCTTAAATATTACTTTCCGTACCAAAGCGGGGACGTAAACGAACAGCCTGACGAAATCTCCTATAGAAAATAGAGGCATCTGCAAGCCCGCATTGAATCCACGTTTTCCATGCAGAAAATACAGAAAATTACAGCAGTTTTCATCGCGCTTTTATGTATCGCCATCTCTTCTGCCGCGATACCGGCCAGGCCGCAGCCGCCCAGGCTTGTAAATGATTTCGCAGGGCTGCTTGACTACCGCCAGGCTTATATGCTGGAAACGAAGCTGACAAATTTCAATGACTCTACATCAAACCAGATAGCCGTAGTTACTGTCTATGATCTGGAAGGCATGTCCCCATCTGAATACGGGACAGAGCTGGGACATGCATGGGGCGTAGGGTCAGAAAAATTTGACAACGGGATAGTCATCCTGGTCAAACCCAAGACATCAGACTCCCCCGGGCAGGTAAACATCAGCGTCGGATATGGTCTTGAGGGTGCGATACCTGACAGCTATGCCAGCAGGATAATATCCGCCTATATGATTCCAGCGTTTCAAGCCGGCAGCTACTATGCAGGGATAGACAAGGCATGCACCGTGCTGATGAAGCTTGCATCAGGGGAAATTTCCGAGCCTGCCGAAGAACGCGGACTTCCGGCCGGAATGATAGCCGGGCTCGCCCTGTTCATCATGGTATTCATCATTGCAGCCATCGCAGGGCGCGGAGGAAGAAACGGAGGGAACCAAGGCGGCGGACGGTTCGAAGACCATGACAGCGGAGACTTCATGCGAGGCCTCATCATCGGGAATATCCTCGGCGGAAGCGGCAGAGGCTATTCCGGCGGAGGCTCTTTTGGCGGAGGGAGCTTCGGAGGAGGATTCGGCGGATTTGGAGGCGGCTCCTTCGGCGGAGGAGGCGCCAGCGGCAGCTGGTGACGAGTTATTTTCCATAGCCATAAAGGAAACTCGAAAGCCACCCTGTCAAAAAGCACGACACGAGGCCGATGAAACCATAAAGTATTACCGACACATGTGAAAAACCATGGCATAGCAACAGGACAGCTATGCTGCCCGCAAAGCCCGTCAAAGCGCTGCGTGTGCCAATCCGCTTAGTAAAGATACCCATCATGAACAATCCGCCCAGGCCGCTAGTGAGAAGGCCAAGAAAGAAATTGAACTGATCCCAAAGAGAAGCTATATCAAAAGTGGCCAGCAGAACTGCCATAACGATGCCGAATGTTCCTATTGCGATTCCTGTCCATCTGGCAAATTTCATTTTGCCTTTATCAGTAACATTTTTCTTCAGCCTGGCATAGAAATCCTCTGTCATCACAGTGGAAGTAGAGTTTATATTAGCCGAAAGCGTAGACATCGCCGCCGCAAAAATCGCCGCTATCAGCAGTCCTGCCACCCCCACAGGAAGCCCGCACATAATATAGTGAGGGAAAATCGAATCGGTATTTGACATGCCCGCATTCAGCATATCCGGATGCTGTTTGAAAAACACATACAAGCCAGTCCCGATAGAAAAGAATATCAGCGCTATAGGCACTGCCATGATGCCGTTCAGCCACAGGCCTTTTTTAGTCCCGGCAGTATCTTTGACCGTAATATACCGCTGCACTACTGACTGGTCGCTGGTGTATGTAAGAAGCTGGTTTGCTATGCCGCCAAGCAGCGTAACCCAGAATACTGGCTTGGTCCAGTCGAAAGAAAAATCCAAAATATTGAACTTATGGTCATCAATGGCGATATTCACCAAAGCGCCAAGGCCTCCATCCACGCCTGCCACCAGATACACCAGTGAGACTACTGCACCTCCCACAAGTATAATTCCTTGAATGACATCGCCCCAAATAACAGCCTCGATGCCTCCCAACGTGCAATACGCCAGAGTCACAAGCCCCATGAGAAGAATGCAGAGATAAACATCCAGCCCTGTGACAGCATTTAAAGCCAGCGACGGCAGGAAAAGCACAATAGCAACCCTTGCAAACATAAACAGGCAGAAGAAAAGCGAAGCCAGATACCGCACAGGCGCACTGAACCTCTGTTCAAGATATTCATATGCCGACGCCACATTAAGTTTTCTGAAAAAAGGAAGATAAAAATGAATGACGACAGGCACGATGATCAGTATTCCCATGTTGAAAATAAACATTCCCCAATCAGCCATATAAGCCTTCGCGGGAATAGAAAGGAAAGTAATGGCGCTCAATGCCGTAGCAAAAATACTTATGCCGGCGGCCCACCATGGAATCTTGCCTCCTCCTTTGAAAAAATGATCAGTATTATTGGCCTTGCGGGAAAAATAAAATCCCACGCACATCATCCCCAGCAGATAAACGGCTATGACAGCATAATTTATCCAGCCGAAACGCACTTCATCCGCAACAGTTATCTCAAGGATATCCCCGGTCCTTATCCCAGGATGTATTTCTCCAGAAGGCATCAGAATCTTGCCATTTACAAGCACAGGAGCGGTTCCTACTGGGATAGCGACATCTGCCTCCCCTATCTCCGTCCAGGTGTCTGTGACTGTATGATAAGCAAAAATCTTGTTGCAGAAACCTGCATGATGCGTGCTGGCGTCAGCCAGTTCACGTTCAAGGCTGTCACGCATTTCTGACGTCATCTTTTGTTCAAGCATCGCTTCCAGAGCATATCTCTTCTGGAATTCCACCCCGTCATCTCCGCCAGCCACGATTATATGCGCAGAACCATATGGCACAGCCGACGAATACATCAGGGGTGACGGCCTGCCGTCAATGACTATACCGGTCTTTCTGTTCCATTTGCCATGAACCGGAAGATATTCCCATATGGCAGACGACATATACAGCCCGTCACTGTCCACACCGCGGCCTCCGATAAGATACAGAGCATCTTCCCTTCCATTGTGCTGATAGACAAATGAACAGCCTTCTGATATTGTCCGGTCAGGACACCCTGGCCCGGCATGCCATTTCCCCGATGGAATAGAGTACCTGTACATGGCATTCTGCCCATATGCCGTTCCATGGACAAATATGCCGCCTTCCTTATAATATACTGCAGAAGCTGGCACGAACCCATCGGGAAGAGTCGAAATTTCAGATACATTCACTTCGCCTCCGTCCAGAGATATAGCGTAAACTTTATCACTGGCCACCTCATCGTTCCTGCCTCCAAAACAATAAACAGTCCGCCCATCGGATGCGGCGCATCCTCCCGCCAACGGCACAGGCAGCCTGGCATCTGAAACTTCACAAACATATTCACCGTCATGCAATGCCAGCGTATAGACAGTGTCATAATATTTTTTATGGCCTCCTTCCCATGGCTTCAAATCCGGGAAATCGGAACCGCCGGCGATAATCACAGTATGGCCGGATACGCCGACAAATGCACCGGACACGCCGGCGTGCGACGATGATGCGCCAGGCATTGAAGCCACACAGCGCACCTCGCATTCCGTCTTAGCCGCAAGAGACGGCGCCGTGGCAAGCATGAGCACGGCGGCAAGAAGATAAACAGGTTTGCAGACAAGTTTCATTTTGCCAATAATTATTGATTGCCGTTAAATGTTTTGTCGAGTATAGACTCCATATTGTCAAACTGCGTCTTCAGATGAAGCCTCATTCCCATCCTGAACGCATCAGGAGTGCTGGTCCTCAATATATTGAAAAGGCTCACATGAGAAACAAGAGCCCTCGAATGATAGTCGGTCTTCACTTTGGGAAAGTACAATGTGAAAAGATGCCTGAGTATATATTGGAAATCTATCAGGCTCTTGTTGCCCGTCATCTCGAAAAGCTTGCTATGGAAACGCACATCGACATCTGTCAGCTTCCTCGCTATCTCATATTGTGTATCGATATCAGAAGCCACGGACATTTCATTATTCAGAAGAACTTCCTCCGCCACTATTTTGTCCAGGTCTGCCATCTGCTCCTCTGTCTTGTTCATATAAACAAAGTCTGCCATTCCTATCTCCAGCATCAGGCGAAGCTGGTACAAATCCCTCAAAGTATCCTTGTCCAAAAGCCCTGAAGCAACAATAGACTTCAGAACCCCGAACACTTCGGGGACGACCACTACAGTCCCCTTTTTTCTTTTAGTCTCTATAATGCCCACTGCCCGCAGCCTGCTGAGCGCCTCTCTGACCACCACCCGGCTCACACCCAGCAGTTCTACAAACTCCTGCTCTTTCGGCAGGCGAGAAGAATTTCCATTCTGGGATATATACTTCAAGATATCCCTCTGCGTCTGTTCGACAAGCGACACATCCTCTTTCATGACAATAAATTTCAGGTTTATTTAAAGTTACACAAAGCCGACACCGGCTGTACACAATGTTTTCAACACACATTATGTGGTCACAATGCAAACTTAACAATAAAAAATAAATAATACAAAATAATTTCAATAAATATTACTTATAATAATATTTTCATACTTATCGCAGTATTTATAGTTATTTTTCGTGTATTAAATATTGCATATTAATAAATAATTAATACATTTGTAGCACATGTTCACTAACCACGAACAGCAATACAATTTTTCAGCACTTAAATCCTAAAAGCATGAAAAGAATCAAAGGAATGATCGTCGCGCCATTCACCGCTTTCACAAAAGATGGCGAGATAGACTTGTCCAAAGTAGAATCTCAGAAAAAATTCTACAAGGACAATGGAATTGCCGGAGCTTTCATCTGCGGGACAACAGGGGAAGGGTCATCGCTGACAATCCCCGAGAAAAAGCTTCTTTTCAAAGAATGGGCTAAATTCAAAGACGAAAACTTCGTCATAATAGCCTTTCTCGGAGGGACGAGCTTAAAGGAATGCCAAGAGCTGGCGCTCTACGCAAAAGAATGCGGCATAGATGCAGTTGCCGCCACAGCCCCGTACTACCAAAAGCCTTCCGACACCGCTGCACTATGCAAGTTCTGCGATAGCATAGCCGCATCTGTACCGGACTGCCCATTCTATTATTACCACATTCCGTCTTTGACAGGTGTGGACTTCAGCATGTATGACCTGCTGCAGAAAATGGACGCGGCCATACCGAATCTGGGCGGAATAAAATTCACATTTGAGAACATGATGGACTACCAGCTCTGCCTCAACTATAAAGACCGCAAATATGACATTCTTTGGGGAAGGGATGAAATGCTGCTCCCGGCCATCGCCATCGGAGCACAGGCATTTGTAGGCAGCACATATGGTTATCATGCGCCTGTATACAATGAAATGATACAGGAATTCGAAAAAGGCAATATAAAAAAAGCCGCGGAACTTCAGCTGGCGGCCAACAGATTCATCGAGCTTCTGGGCAAATACGGCAACGGATGCGGAAAGGCATTCATGAAAGCCGCAGGACTGGATCTAGGGCCTTGCAGGCCTCCTCTCAATACCCTGTCGGACGGGCAATACGAGTCATTTGCTGAAGATCTGTCCAGACTGCCATTCGAACAGTACAAGAACAAATTCAATTTATAAAACCACCAGACCATGAACAAGATAACACTAAATCCCAGACACATTCTCCTGTCATTAGCATTCGGACTGGCGGCAATCGCCAATACGGCCTTCGCCCAGACACCGGGGGGGGGAACGGTATCAGGGGAAGTATCTGACGAAGATGGATTGTCCCTGCCAGGAGTATCTGTCCAGATAAAGGGAACAAACCAAGGAACAACCTGCGATGAAAACGGGAAATACAGCCTTAACGTCTCTGATGACGCTGTCCTTGTCTTCTCGTTTATCGGTATGAACACCGAAGAAATCCCTGTCAACGGCAGGGCAATAATCAATGTCACCATGACCACCGATGCCATGATGCTGGACGAAGTCGTGGCGATAGGATATGGCAAACAGTCAAGGACACTGGTGACCAATTCCATCTCAAGAGTGTCTTCTGAAGAATTCCTGCGGGCTCCTGGACAGAACCCGCTTATGCAGCTTCAAGGCAAGGTGCCAGGACTTTCTCTGGAAATTTCAAGCGGCCAGCCTGGAGCAGACCCGACGGTCTTCATACGAGGAGGAAGCTCCACTTCACCTGAAGGCGATACGCCGCTCATAATAGTGGACGGGGTCATATCGCAGGGATTCCGCAGCATATCGGACATGAACCCCGCAGACATCGAAGACATAGTAGTTCTTAAAGACGCCGCGTCGACAGCCATATATGGAGCGCGCGCGGCCAACGGCATACTCCTGGTCACTACGAAATCCGGACAGAAAGGGAAAGCCAAGGTAAACCTTAGATATACTTTCGGAATAGAACAAAGGCCTCAGAGACTGCCTCTGCTGGACGCCAGGGACTATATCTATTTGACCAGGTCAAACACAGCCAAGTTCAATACACCGGAGCTGACATACAACGGGACAGCTAATCCGGACACATTCTTGAGCGGTTCATTCGGAATGTCCACAGGCAACCCGAGAAATTCTCCCAACACTCTGGAATTTCTAGATGTCTATCTGGCAAATTATGGACAGGACTATGTAAGCAATTTGCTTGAGAATGAAGGATGGGAAACAATGATCGACCCAGTCACCGGACGAGGGCTCATCTTCCAGAACAACGACTTCCAGGACGCCACCTTCCAGACAGGATACAAACACGAAGTAGACCTGAATGTTTCCGGAGGAACGGATGTGGCCAACTATTATGTAGGATTGAGGTATTTGAATCAGGACGGAACCCTGCGCGGCACTGACTATCAGAACTACAGCATCCTTTTCAACGGAGACTACAAATTAGGGAAAAAGTGGACAATTTTCACAAAGGCCTCGCTTATGGTCAGAGATATAAACGGCGCAGGAAATACGAACAATGCCATCTCCAGAAATATACTTATGCCTCCTACATACAGGCTATACTATGAAGACGGCACCCCTGCTCCCGGAGAAGGCATATCTTCATTCAGGAACAGGCTGCATGAAATCTACTACAAGACAAAATACAACAACCAAGTAGTTTACAGAACGAATTTCCAAGTGGGAGCGCAGTGGGACATCATACCGGGGCTCACATTCAAACCTACTGTATATTACTTCGGCACCGAAGGCATAACCAATGCATTTGAAGCTCTTAACGAAACCACGAGCAATGCTGTCCGCCCTGCGTCTGCGGAGCATGGCTATGACAGACATCTTCAAGCCGACGTACTGCTGTCTTATGACAAAAAAATCAGGAAACACAACGTAGGAGCCGTTGCAGGCGCCAGCTGGACCAACGACTACAGCTACAGACTGAACGGAAGCGGATCAGGCTCCGCAATCGACCTGATACCAACATTGAACGCAACAGCAGACAGCACACAAAGAGCGAGCTCCACCAGGACATACGAAGCTATGCTCAGCTATTTCGGACGTGTGAACTATGACTATGACGGAAAATATATGGTGTCAGCCAGCCTGCGCGCCGATGGATCATCACGTTTCTCCGAGGGCCACAAATGGGGATTCTTCCCGGGAGTGTCAGCCGGATGGAACATGCACAGAGAGAATTTCTTCAGGCCGCTTGACGGAGTGGTCAGCAGATGGAAATGGAGAGCCAGCTATGGTCTCACCGGAAACAACAACCTCAGTGTAGCGAATTCCAGAGGGCAATACGGAATAACAAGCACCCCATATGAAGGCGAAGTCGGCATACTGAACACCACACTTAAAAACAATGACCTGAGATGGGAAACAACCGAATCTTTTGATGTAGGAATTGACCTCGGCTTCTTCAACGACAGGCTGAACCTGCTGGTAGACTATTACCACAAGCTCACATATGACAGGCTCTATGATCTTCCATTATGGAGCTCTACTGGATTCGACTCTATAAAGAGCAATTATGGAACCATACGCAACAACGGTATCGAGATAGAGCTCAACGCCACTCCCGTGATGTCCAGGAATTTCAGGTGGGATATGACTTTCACTTTCGCATTCAACCGCTCCATAGTTGTGGAACTGCCTGAAAATGGCGAAGAAAAGAACAGGATAGGCGGTAATTTCGCATGGGACAAGGAAGCAGGAAAAGAAGTGAAAGTCGGAGGAATCGCTGAAGGTGAACGGTTCGGGGGCAGATGGGCATTCCACTATCTGGGCACATATCAGACAGAAGAAGAGGCGGCTCTTGCCCCGGTAGACCCGAATGCCCAGAGCAGGAAGAAACATGCCGGCGACGCCATATTCGAAGATGTAAATCAGGACGGAAAGCTTGATTCACACGATATGATATTCATGGGATACATAAGGCCTGACAAAGTAGGAGGGCTTGTCAATACATTCTCATACAAAGGACTTACACTGCGCATCGTAATGGACTATGCCGTCGGCCATGTGATAGACAACGGATTCAAGGCGCAAATCATGGGAAGCAGCCGGAACAACAACAATGCTATCGACGAATGCCTCACAAATACTTGGCAATATGCCGGAGACGGAAGTGAATATCCTAAATACACCGTTCAAAGCGACTATGACTACCAGTACAGAAATCACTGCAGATGGGACAACCAGATAGGAAATTCAGCACAAGGAGCTTCCAACAACAGCCTGTACTACAGCAAAGGTGATTTTCTGGCATTCAGGGAAGTGTCATTGAGCTGGAGGCTTCCTGAAAAATGGCTGAAGAAAATCAGGATGAGCGGACTCGAGATATTTGCAGGCGCATACAATCTCGGCTATATAACTGCATATGAAGGCATGTTCCCTGAGATTTACACGGGTCTGGATTACGGCACATATCCAAGGCCGACCCAGTTCAATATGGGAGTCAATTTCACGTTCTGACAATAAACCATTTAGAAGAATCAATCATGAAAAAGATAAAATCATTCATAACAGGACTGGCTCTGGCTTGCACGGCTGTCTCTTGCAGCCTGCTGGACGTAGAGACGATCTCCACCATTACAGGCGACGGATACTGGAATACCAAAGGTGACGTGGAAAGCTATCTCACCGGAATATACACCAGCTTCCGCGATGCTTGCAACTCCACATTGCATCTGGAAGACCGGAGCGATGAATTCGTCACAGGGCTGGAAGGCGGGCCGTCCAACATGTGGGCCCAGAACCTGACATCGCAGAACGGCCAGGGATGGGACAGTTACTACACTGTCATCCAGCACTGCAATATGCTGCTGAAATATGCGCCTCAGATAGAATATCAGATAGAATCTGAAAGGAACATGGCAATGGCTGAAACATATTTCATCAGGTCATACATGTATTTCTGCATAGCCCGCGTCTGGGGAGATGCGCCTATCGAGCTGGAGCCGACAGAAGGATCCGACAAGCCGAAGCTGGGAAGATCGCCGGCAGAAGAAGTCATAGGCCGGGCGCTGAGCGATGTAGATGCAGCCATAAGCCTGTTTCCTCAGGACGGATATCCGGAAGGAAAAAGCAGAGCCTCCAAACCAGCATGTTACGCTCTTAAAGCCGACATCCTCCTGTGGAAAGCCAAGGTTCTGGACGGGACAGAAGAAGATTTGAAAGATGTCATCAAGCTCGCCGATATGGCCAGCGAAGGCCTGGCTCTTGAAGACGATTTCTCAGCTATCTACGACAGCGGAAACAAAAAGGGCAAGGAAGTCATCTTCTCCATTCATTTCGAATACCTCGAAAAAGATGCCCAGTACAGCCGCACTCTGAAGCCAAGGGATATTTTCGTGGAAAATGCTGTAAACCGCGACCAGATAGCATGGTCAAAGACCGGAGCAAGGAATACGTATGCACCTAGCGACAAGTTGATTGCAATGTTTGACAGATATCCTGGAGATATCAGGAAGGATGCTTCAATCATCACAGCAGTAGATGCATCAGGAAATGTACTGGGAATATTTGACAACAAAATGAAAGGGACAGCGACCCAAACCGACAGGTCATACGACAGTGACATCATTCTGTACAGGCTGGCTGAAATGTATATGTTCAAGGCAGAAGCTTATGCCGCCCTGAATCAGATACCGGAAGCTATAGCGGAACTGGACAAAGTGCGCGACCGTGCCAAGATAGGGAAGTACACCGGGCCTGCAGACAAGATATCTGTAGAAAAAGAAATTCTGGAAGAGCGAGGCAGGGAATTCTACCTGGAACGCAAAAGATGGCCGGACATGCTCAGATTCCATTACGCAGGAGTCATCGATGTTTACGAGGAAGTCCCGAATCTTAAGAGCAAAAAAGAGCAGGGGCTCATCATCCCGCTTTACTGCGCCATTCCGCTCAGCGATCTGGACAGGAATCACAATCTCAAACAAACAGAAGGGTATGAAAATCTTTGACATAGGACTGACACTTCTTTTTGTGATGCTGAATGGCGCATACGGATGCCAAAAGCCTGAAGTTGTCCCTGGCGGCGAGCCAGGGACAATCCCTGACCCAGTGGAGCCTGCGTCAGTCTTCAACTATATTTTCGAACAAGGAGAGAATGGATTCGAAGCATACCGGATACCTGCCATAGTAAAAACTGAAGAAGGCACATTGCTGGCGTTCGCCGAAGCGAGGAAAACAAGAAGCGCCGGAGACAGCGGAGACATAGATCTCGTGCTTAAACGGTCATCAGACGACGGAAAGACATGGAGCGACGCTATCACAGTATGGGATGACGGAACTAATACATGCGGGAATCCGGTGCCGATTACAGGAGAAAACGGCATCATCCACCTCCTGATGACCTGGAACAATGGAGAAGACAAATGGGGAACCATTACATCAGGGACAGGCAAAGACACCAGAAGGGCATTTTACTGTTTTTCAGAAGACGATGGACTTACCTGGTCTTCGCCTGTTGAAATCACCTCCTCTATAAAAGACGAATCATGGGACTGGTATGGCACAGGTCCATGTCACGGGATAATGATGAAAAACAGCAAATACGCCGGCAGGCTGATTTCCCCGAATTACTTCACTGTCAAGCAAAACGGAAAAGTGACATCTTTTTCCCATGCCGCGTTTTCCGATGACGGAGGCAAAACATGGAAAGCAGGAAGCCCTGTCCCGGAAGGAGGTGTCGGAGAATGCTCTATAGCAGAACTGAATGACGGAAGCCTGATGCTCAACATGCGGGCATCTGACGGATTCTACAGAAAATACAGCATAAGCACGGACGGAGGCTCAACATGGAGCAAGCCGGCGGCAGACAATGAACTTATAGATTGCGACTGCCAGGGATGCATTCTCTCGGACGGAGAATTTCTTTTCTTCTCCAATGCGGCGTCTGCAACCGAACGGATAAATATGACTGTCAGGAAAAGCGCAGATGAAGGAGATACATGGACCGGCCTGTACACTGTCTATTCAGGAAAATCCGGATACTCTGACATCGTGGAAATCAACGATGAAGAGATAGCAGTTTATTATGAAGGCGGGGAAAACAGGTATACTGACGGGCTGGATTTTAAAATAATCAAAAAAAGTTCAATATTGTAATGAAGCAAGTTTTATCAATATTATTGCTCTTGGCATCATGCGTCCAGGCACTTGCAGGGTGCGGGAAAGAAGAGGCAGGAGCCGGCAGTGCAGCAGGAGACAGGCCCGATAAAGGCGAGACTGTAAATTCTCCTGACATATATCAGGAAAACACCGATGGCTACAGGTCTTTCCGCATACCAGCTATCATTGCCACACAAGAAGGCACATTGCTGGCATTTGCCGAGGGAAGGAAATACAGCGGGTCTGATTCAGGAGACATAGACCTCGTAGTGAGAAGGTCTGAAGACGGAGGGCAAACATGGAGCGCTCTCAGCGTCATATGGGATGACGGCGGCAACACATGCGGAAATCCAGCGCCGGTAGTGGACCCTGCCACAGGCAGAATACATCTTCTCTCTACCTGGAATCACGGAGACGACACTATAGGCATGATAAACCAGGGCACCAGCAACGACACCAGACGCGTATTCCATTTATTCTCCGATGACGACGGGCTTACCTGGTCAAAACCGGAAGAAATCACATCCCAGGCAAAGAATGAGGAGTGGGGCTGGTATGCCACCGGACCGTGCCACGGGATAGCCATATCTGCAGGCAAATATCAGGGCAGGCTTGTAATACCATGCGACTGCATAGAAATAGGGGCTGGAAGAAAACAATATTCTTTCGTCATATGGTCCGACGACCATGGCAAGACCTGGGAATACGGAGAAACCTTGGTAAACGGGAACGAATGCACCGTGGCCGAGACTTCTGACGGCAGGCTTGTTCTGAACATGCGCAACCCAGGGACATTCCGGATGCTTGCCTGCAGTGAAGACGGGGGACAAACATGGAGTAAAAGCGAAGAAAACAGAGACCTTATCGACCCTGTCTGTCAAGGGAGCATGCTCAATGCACTTGTGGATGGGGAACATATGCTGTATTTTTCAAATGCCGCCAGCTCCACCCGCGACCACATGACTGTCAAGAAAAGTTCCGACAACGGGAAAAACTGGGACAGCGGCATCCTGATTTATGACGGGCCGTCAGCCTATTCTGACATTGTGGAACTTAATGAACATGAAATAGCCATATTATATGAGAACGGGGTTCAAAATCCCTATCAGAAAATAAGCTTCAAAATCATTAAAAAATAACACATCATGAAAACCAATACCTTTATATTGATCGCGGCGGCATTGCTGGCGGCCGCCTGCCAAAAATCAGAAATAGCGCCATTGGCAGCTGATTTCGAATCAGATGCCACAGAAATAGGCATAGGGGACAAAGTGACATTTCAGGATATATCCACAGGGAATCCGACCAGATGGAACTGGATTTTCGAAGGCGGTGATCCGGAAACGTCTATTCTTTTCGGACCTGAAGTGGTTTACAATCAGCCTGGCACATATTCAGTAACCCTCACCGTCCAGAGGGGAGATGAAAAGAGTGAAATAGTTAAAAGCCAATACATCACCGTGAATTATCCGTCTGAAATCAGTGTTGATTTCACAGCTGACAAAACCTCTGTCACGGATGGAGAGACTGTAACGTTCACAGACAAATCTACAGGGTATCCAGAAAAATGGGCATGGACTTTCACATCCGGATCCGGCACTGTTCTGACCTCTGATCTGCAGAATCCGCAGATTGCATTCGAAGAACCAGGAGTATATTCAGTCAAACTGGTGGCTGAAAATCCAAAAGCCAAGGGTGAAAAAGAAATGCCTGGATACATAACTGTCATAGACAAAAACGCTGTGTCGGCTGATTTTACCGCACTATGCAGAGACACATATGCAGGAGGGTCTATAACATTCAATGATGCATCCATCGGAAGCGAGCCCGACACTTGGGAGTGGACTTTTGAAGGAGGAAATCCGGCTTCTTCCACAGAGCAGAACCCGACTGTAACTTATAGCCAGGCAGGAAAATACAAAGTTTCACTGAAAGTGGTCAACGGAGACTATGAAGACGCCGTCACAAAAGAAGGCTACATAAACGTCATCCCGTCAGACGGACTGATATTGTTCTATCCGTTCGACGGATCTTGCCAGGATGCGGGTCCATTTGACATCAACGCATCCGAAGCAACCATCGGAGAATGCTCGATAGACTTCAATGCAGAAACCAGATTCTCAGGAGATGGTTCAGCTGACAGGCATGCGGCGAAATTCAACAGCATAGACGCCGAAACATACTCTGTACTAAGAGTTCCAGATGAGAAGATCATCCAGCACTTCGATGCCTCAGGCGACTTCAGCGTATCATGCTGGGTTAAAATAGACGAACTTCCTTCCGGGAAAAAAGCCGCGGTCTTCCATTATGGAGCAGCTCCAGGAATGCCAAACGCCAGCCGGCAGTCGTGGTTCAGAATCACGACAGACAAGAAGCATGTTGTATTCTGCGTGGAATACTCAGGGCAAAGCGGAAACTGGAATGAATATCAAGGCGAGACACAATACGATGATGGACAATGGCATCATTATGTATGCATATACAAAAAAGATGAAAGCGGGAAACGCGACAGCTGGCTGTATATTGACGGACAAATAGCGGCTTCCGCAATGGACAAGCCGGAAAAGATCGTGGAAACCACGCCATTCTATATCGGATGCAACTACCGCAGTACAGACAATGTTTTCTCTCCTGAAAATTTCATGAACGGCCTCATAGACGATTTCATATTATACAACAGAGCTATTTCTGAAGAAGAAATCCAGGCGCTGTACAGCCACAGATAAATATCATGTCATGAAAAAAGGACTTATAACAATTTTGGCGGCAGTTTGCGTCAATCTCTCTGCCCAGCCATCCATGGACCCATCCGCCGCATACAAAGCGGCGGATGAGATTCTGGGAAAAATGTCAATAGAAGAAAAAGCCCAGATAGTACGCGGATTCGACAAATTCTGGATACGCGGATTTGATCAATATGGTATAAAGCCTGTATACATGTCTGACGCCAGCATGGGAGTCAACCTGAGGAACAACCACCCTTCGCCGGGACTTGTGGACCAGCTGGACAGTTCCACAGCATTTCCGGCCACAATCATGCTCGCTTCTTCTTTCTCGCCGGAACTTGCATACAGCTATGCTAAGGCAATAGGCGAGGAATGCCGGGCAGGAGGCATAGATATACTGCTCGGTCCTGGGCTGAACATCCAGAGACAATCCCAATGCACGAGAAATTTCGAATACTTCGGTGAAGATCCTTATCTGGTTTCAGAAATGGTGTCGAATTATGTAAAAGGATTGCAAAGCACAGGGACAGCGGCATGCCTTAAACACTTCTTTGGCAACCAGACAGAATTTTACAGGAAAAGGAGCAATTCTGTCATAGGGGAAAGAGCCATGCATGAGATATATCTTCCTGGCTTCAAAGCAGGCATTGACGCAGGAGCCGCCTGCGTGATGACATCATATAACCAGATAGATGGAGAATGGGCCGGACAAAGCAGCTATGTCATCCAGGACATACTAAGGCGGGAGCTTGGCTTCAAATGGATGGTGATGACAGACTGGAATTCCGTATGGGATCTGGAAAAAGTCATAAAATCCGGACAAAATATAGAAATGCCCGGCAGCTATGATTTCGGGGTTTCAGTCATGGATCTTTATAAAGCGGGGAAAATCTCAGAAAGCGACCTGGACAATATGGCCAGGCCTGTCATCGCGACAAGCCTGGCAATGGGGTTCTATTCCAGGCCTCGGCAGGACACATCCTTGCTTTCAAAATTCCCGGAACATGCAGCTCTGGCTGAGCAAGTCGCGGCAGAAGGTATCGTATTGCTGAAAAATGAAAGACACATTCTGCCGCTTGACCCCGGGGTGAACAGGAAAATCCTTCTGACCGGCAAATTTGTAAATAAAATAGCCTGCGGATATGGGGCGGCAGAGGTTTCAGGCTATGGCAACATTTCAATGAAAGAAGCCCTCGAAAACGAATTCGGGAGAACGATATACTACATCGAGAAGCCAACAGTGGCCGAACTGGAGGAAGCTGACGCAGTCATACTGAGCATAGGGACTGAAGACAGGGAATCTGTGGAAAGGTCATTCTCGCTTCCTGCCTGTGAAAAATCTTTTGCCAACTATGTGACAGCGCATAATCCCAATACTGTAGTAGTTGTAAATTCAGGTTCGGCAATAGATATGGCAGGCTGGAATGACAGGGCGGCGGCTGTCATCTACGGCTGGTACGGAGGCCAGTCAGGATACAAAGCATTGGCGGACATCATCACCGGAAAGAAAAACCCATCAGGGAAACTCCCTATGACTATAGAAAAGTCATTCAAGGACTCCCCTGCATACGGCTATCTCCCGAAAGGGGCCCAATTCTATAATGAATTGAGAAACGAAATGATGATAAACGTCTATGACATCCACTACGATGAAAGCATCCTTGTGGGATACAGATGGTATGACACAAAGAAAATAGAGCCATTGTACCCTTTCGGGCATGGGCTCTCCTACACAAGCTTCAGCATTTCCAAGCCGCAGCAATCCTCCAGAAAAATAGAAGATGACGGATATATCACAATATCTGTACAAATAAAAAATGAGGGTGAAATGGAGGGCGCAGAAGTCATACAGCTGTATATAAGCGAAGAGAAGCCATCTGTCTTGAGACCTGAGAAAGAACTCAAACATTTCAAGAAAGTCTATCTGGCCCCTGGAGAAACTGAAACAGTCAAGTTCAATATCAGCTATGAAGACCTGGCATTCTGGGATGAGACATCTCATAATTGGAAAGTAAATCCAGGTGTCTACAAGGCATTGATAGGAAATTCATCCAGGAACATAAGCTGCACACTTTCATTTGAAACGCGATGAAACCTTTGACATCATCAGAACTTAAAGGGAACTGGGCTACCCTGCTTCTTGCCACTGACAGCAGAGGCAGGATAGACTGGTCCCGCATGTCAGACGAGATTGATGCCTTGATAGCGTCATCGCCTGACGGGATATACTCCAACGGCACCGCCTGCGAATTCTACTCGCAAAATATGAAGGAATTCATAAGCATCAGCGAGATGCTGTCATCAAAATGCACCGCTTCAGGAACTGCATACCAGATAGGTGTCAGCCATCCCTGCGCACATGAATCTCTTGAAAGACTCATGGCGGCGACCTCGTTTAAGCCGGGGGCTGTCCAGGTCATTCTGCCAGACTGGTTTCCAGCCAGTGACGATACAGCCCTTTCATTCATGACAGAAATGGAAAGACATGCCGAAGGAATACCTTTGGTGCTGTACAACCCTCCGCACGCCAAAAGAGTCCTCCTTCCAGAATGCTGGCAGACGCTTAAAAAGAGTGTCCCGTCGTTCATCGGCGTAAAAGTTTTTGATAACAATTGTTCGGATGAATGGTACAATGAAATGAGAAGATGCTCTACAGGAATCTCTGTATTCGTTCCCGGGCACCATCTGGCCACAGGAATCAAGAACGGGGCGTCCGGAGCATATTCAAATGTAAGCTGCCTGAACCCCTCGGCAGCACAGAAATGGTACAATATGATGCTTGACGACATGGAATCGGCGCTCGAGCTTGAAAAACGCATACAGCAGTTCATGGCGGAATGTATAGATCCGTTCATTGCGGATATG
Source organism: uncultured Bacteroidales bacterium (assembly GCA_949289565.1). Classification (GTDB taxonomy): domain Bacteria; phylum Bacteroidota; class Bacteroidia; order Bacteroidales; family UBA932; genus Cryptobacteroides. The sequence continues at coordinate 166,387 of CASEOO010000002.1, read as the reverse complement.
CATTATCCGAACCATGCATGCGACAGATTCATGGCTATTGTGGGAAATTGGGCCGATATCGGCCCAAATCTCAGATGGCCATACAAATCCATTCCTGAAAAATATGTAGAAGGTGTCAGAAAACGGGCACACAATTTAATACCTGAATTTATTTGAATAGTTATGACAAGCAAAATTATTCTTGGGCTTGCAGCTATTGCATGCTTGACGGCTTCATGCCAGCATCCGGCATCTGTACACTCTGAGATTTTGTTTCAGAAAGGAGATGAAGGTGTCCATACATACAGAATTCCGGCAATAGTGCAGGCCAATGACGGAACGATAATCGCATTCGCGGAAGCCCGCCAGAATGGAGGAGGCGACACTGGAGATATAGACCTGGTAGCCAGACGCTCTTCTGACGGAGGCAAAACATGGGGAGAAATCATCACCATATGGGATGACGGAGAAAATGTATGCGGGAATCCTTGCCCTGTTGTGGACAAGAGAACAGGCCGAATTATTCTGCTGTCAACATGGAATCACGGGAAAGACCCAGAAAAGGCAATACACGAAAGAACATCTGTTGACACCAGGCGAGTATTCGTCATATATTCTGACGACAATGGACTCACCTGGTCCGAAGCTCGCGAAATAACTTCATCGGCGAAATTGCCAGAATGGACATGGTATGCCACCGGACCGTGCCATGGGATACAGCTTGCCAAAGGCCCTCACAAAGGAAGGATAGTAATACCCTGCGACCACGGGAATTTCGGCAAAGGCACTGCATCACATGTGATATACTCCGATGATGCAGGCGACACATGGCATATAGGCGGAATATTGGACGTAGGAAACGAAAGCACAGTAACAGAACTGAAGAATGGCGATATCATGCTCAATATGCGAGATGCCAAATGGACTAAAGATAAAGACAGGCTTGCAAACGGAGCAGGAAGGCTGGCGGCAATAAGCCATAATGGCGGAATTACATTCGAAAGTCCATATTATGAAAAGAGCCTGATAGAACCGGTATGCAATGCAAGCATCATAAATTACACACGCCAAGGAAAGCTTTCTGAAACCCTTCTGTTTTCCAATCCGGCACATTCTGTTTCACGGACAAATATGACGATAAAGCAAAGCGATGATTCTGGCAAGACCTGGGAGGAAGCTTATGTCTTGGACAACCGCCCTGCGGCATATTCCGACCTTCTGGTACTTAAAAACGGAGATGTCGCCATATTTTATGAAACAGGAGATAAATCATGCTATGAAACCATGACATTCACCATAATCCCGGCCAAAATTTTCAGATCCGGGAAAAACTAAATTGAACCAGGGATTCTGAGAACACGTTCAGCGCAGGTCCGTGACAATATAGTCTGCGGGAAGGGCTGAAACATCAAAGCAGAAACGCGAGGCATCAGATACCGGGGCGAAGCAGAATGACGGGACAGTGAACGCGGCCACTGCCCCGTTTTTCATTTTCAGGCCGGCATACATCAGCCTCTTGCCGTCAGCAGAAAGGCTCAGCTCCATACTCTCGACATCCGTTTTCCCAGAAACCGGAGACAAAACATAATCATACCCTGACGACGTACTTTCGCAGCCTTTTACAGAAAATAATTTGTCGAAATTTTTCAGCAAAGCGGCAGGATTTACGGTATAGTCAGGACTTTCCGGATCATAAGACTCGACAACCGCCTCCATGCTTTGCCTGTCGACAGTCCACCGGCAGGCGCCATCACAATAGACTTCCAGGCCATCTCCTTTCACCAGATAAGAATCGCCCTGAATCTCAGCTGTTCCATCGCCGGCAATCTTGGTATGGCCGTCATCGATGACATAAGAATATGAAAATACGGCGGCATGCGAAGACAGTCCGGAAATAAATCCGGACAATGCATCCTGCGCCGAAGCGCGGGGAAAAACGCCCCACAGCAGAAAAGATAAAATGACAGCGAAATGTTTCATGGATACTTGCCCCTACTTGACAAAAGCTCTCAATATAGGCTCGAGGCTGTCCAAATCCGGAACCAGGACCTGGCGAGGCTTAGAGCCATCCTGAGGCCCGACTATGCCTGCAGCCTCGAGCTGGTCCATGACCTTTCCGGCTCTCGCAAACCCAATGCCGAGCTTTCTCTGCAGAGCAGTAACAGAGCCCTGCTGGGCAATGACCACTTGTTTGGCGGCTTCTTCGAACCTTTTGTCCAGATTCTGCATATCCACCATTCCGCCGTCTCCGCCGCCTCCCTCGTCTTCCATAGAATTGACGGCCGGCAGATAATACGGAATATTGAAAGACTTTTTATATCCTTTCTGGTCAGCTATGAACCTGGTGACCCTGTCCAGTTCCTTCAGGCTGATGAGGGCGCACTGGATACGCTCCGAATCTATGCCTGAATAATAAAGCATATCACCCTTTCCTATCAGATTCACTGCGCCTGGAGATCCTATGATGGTAGTGGAATCGCCACGTGATGATGTTCTGAATGCTATTCTTGCAGGGAAGTTCGCCTTGATGACACTGGTGATCACATCCACTGAAGGCCTCTGCGTCGCTATAATTACATGGATTCCGGCCGCGCGTCCTTTCTGCGCAAGACGGATGATGCAGTTCTCTATGCTTTGGGCCAGCTTTTTAGCGTTGGCTCCCATGCCGCCTGTCATGAGAAGGTCTGAATACTCATCTATCACTACGACAATATACGGCATGTAATGATGTCCCTTGGTAGGGAGAAGATGCCTGTCACGAAATTTGTCGTTGTAAAGTTTCACATCATTAACCACAGCCTTGTTGAACAGCTTATAGCGTTCATCCATCTCAATGCACAGAGAGCGGAGGACCTGCTCGGCCTGGTCGGCGAACTTGACTACAGCCTTGTCCATCTCTTCCTCCTCGTCAGCCGCATCTGGAAGCACAGCCAGATAATGCTTCAAAAGCTTTGAATACACCGTGAACTCGACCATTTTCGGATCTATGAACACAAACTTCAGCTCTGAAGGATGCTTCGCATATAGAAGAGAAGTCACTATCACATTAAGCCCCACAGACTTGCCCTGCTTGGTAGCACCCGCTACAAGCAAATGAGGGGCATCAGCCAAATCAAACACCTTGACTTTCTGGGTGATCGTGTATCCTATTGCCACCGGAAGCTCTGCCTTGCTCTCACGGAAAGCCGGATCATTCAGCATGGACTTGAGAGGCACTATGGACGGGTAGTCATTAGCCACTTCTATTCCGACGGAATCAGGCAGACTGACAACACGCACTCCCCTGGCTTTCAATGACATGGCGATATCCTGCTCCAGATTCTTGATAGCAGAGATCTTCACACCCGGGGCTGGAACCACTTTATAAAGCGTCACTGTAGGGCCCACACAAGCTGTAACTTTCTCCACCTGTATCTTATAGCTCAGGAGCGTCGCGCGGATCTTGTTGTTGTTTCTTTCCAGCTCTTCAGAGGCGACCTCATGACGTCCGGAGGCATAGTCATCCAGCAAGCTCAATGGAGGGAAAACATAATTCTCCAGTTCATCACGGATATTTATTCGCGGAAGGTCAGCTGTCACCCTGGCCGAGAAATCATCTCCCTTGATTACTTCAAGCCCAGGCTCGTCTGACAGGCTCTCGTCTTCATCTGAACTGTCACCGTCATCTTCTCCGCTGTCTTCCAAGCCAGCTTCATCAGTGTCAGGAGAATATGAATCATCAACTGGCTCTTCATACCCGCCATCCGGTGAATAGCCATCATCATTTCCTATGATTTCACGGCTTTCATCATCGTCATCATCCAGGACGGCATCACTTCCAGAGAAGCTTGAGCCTGCATGTGTTTCAGTTTCAGAGATGACGGCGCCGGAGTCAATTCCCGAGACGGCAGGAGATGAAGCAGGTTCATCGGCAGAAACGGCAGATTCCTTTTTCTCGCCAAGACGGGCAAGCCAATGTGAAAAGCGTCCGCTGACCAGTAAAAGCCACATCACCAGAAATATAAGCAGAATAACCAGAGTGACAATGCTTCCTGTCAGGTTTGAAAGCGAAGCTACCGCCACTTCCCCGCAGTCGCCTCCCAAACCTCCGCCAAAAACTGTCCTGCATCCAAAAATGTCAGAAAAATATGCAAGAAGCAGAGAAAAGACAAAAGCCCCGGTGCCAGACACCAGGAATATGCGCATACGGCTGAGACCCTCCTTTCCGTACAAAAGACGATACGAAAATGCCGCAAACAAGTAAACTACAAAAAAGCTTCCCAAACCGAAACAGCTGGAAACCAAGAAGAAAGCCCACTTATAGCCTAATTTCCCCGCCAAGTTGCTGACATTTACATTCTGGTCCATCATCCGCGGGTCGGCAAGGAGGCTCTGGTCAGTCTTCCACGTAAAAAGATATGAAAAAACTGCCAAAAATGTAAATATAGCGAAAGCCGCAAGCAGAAGGCCGCCTATCTTTTTCAGCACTTTCTTCTTGCTTTCATCAAGATTCACAACCCACGAAGAAAGACTCCTGCCGGAGACATGGCCCGCAGGATTTTTTTTCCCAGGTTTCTTTTCCGGTTTCCTGTCCGGTCGTTTCTTAACTGCCGCCATATTCTATGCGCCTCACCTTTATTTCTTGAAATTCTTCATACGGCTGTTCTTCTGGCGCATTGCCATGCGGTTTTTAGGATTCCCCTGCCCAGGACGGCTAAACGCCTGATCATTTGGAATCCTGCCCAGATGCAGTCCTTCCGGAATCCTGATACGCCCGCCGGAAAGCTTCACCAGGTCATTGAAGATAGTTTCGTCATTTACGCTGTCTTTATTCCATATCATATACTGCTGACGCATATACATCGCTATCGAACGTATCATAGCGTCCTTCACTTCTCCATCCTTTTCATCAGCTATAAGATTTATGATATTCTCTATATTTCTTCCGTAATGAGCTATCTTCACAGGCGTCCTCTTGTGCTTTATCTCCACCGGAGGCGTAGAAAGCTCCTCCGGCTTGGGCGCCGGATACGGAGAATCCACATCCAGGTCAAATCCAGAGATAATGTACATATGGTCCCACAGTTTATGCTCATAGTCGTCCTGAAGATGCACCTGGGGATTCACAGTCTCCATCACATCTATCACTGCCCTGGCTTGCCTGTTGCGCTCCTCCCTGTCAGGAATGGACTTGACATATTCAATCATTTTCTGCACATTCCGGCCATACTCCGGAAGCTGCAGACGGCGTTTCTGTGTATTGTAGGTCAGCCTCATGGCCGCTTTCATCTTCTCATCCTGATATTCGTTCTGATTCTCCATTTCGTTCCTGTTTTCCATCTTTCAAACCTAGCAAAGGTACAAAAAAAATCTATACTTCCACCACTTCATCTTCCATCACATACCACAGACAGGCAGAGACTTCACTGTATCCTTTTCTTTTCCACATATCGGCATATCTGAGCACCTGCCTCTGGTGCTGGCTGGACTTCATTCCAAACTTGTAATCCAGGACGGTCACCTTCCCGTCATCATTGACAAGCACTCTGTCAGGGCGGTAAATACTGCCGTCCGAGTCTATCATAGACACTTCATTCAACACTCTCCCGCTGTTCTCAGAAAACCAGCCTCTGCCTGCCGCAGATGCTATCTTCGATGACAATATCGACTCGGCATCAGACGCATCCGCTCCGTCCAGGAAACCGGAGGCCACAGCATCGCACACTGCGTCATGCAAATCCTCAGGCACACGCACTGACGCCAATATACGATGCAGAATGATGCCCCTGAGCCGTCCTGATGAATACAATCCGGATTTTCCATCCTCTGAAAAATAATCGGACCGGTCCGTACTGAAAAGCAGTCTGTCTTCGGGAGATCTCCCCTCGGACAAATCCGAAGGCTCAGGATTCAGCGGATATGAAGGATATGAAGACTCCAATGACTGCCAGGCATCATCTTTCCCCGTTTTATCATGGAAATCAGGCATGACACCTTTGGAAAATGATTCGCTGACGCCTTCATCTACCTTATCCCCCTGTCTGAAACCAGCAGAGACGCCATGCTTATGAATATACGCATACAATACATGGCTCATATTCTTGCAGTCCGGGATTTCATTGTCGACAGTCTGGAGAAATGCATCAGAAGGGGATTCAGCTATGATGTGCATTCCTTTCACAGCCCTGGTCAGAGCTACATAGAAAACATTCAGGTTGTCTATATACTGCATCAGCCTTTCCTTCTGATAATCAGATGCGAACAGAGTGGAAGCGCTTCCTCCCGACAGATTCACATCGAAGACACATCTTCCGGCCTCTTCCAGGTCTGTACCTCTGAAATCGGGGCTGCACCAGACATCAGACGCCTTATAAAGAGTGACCGTCTCTGCAAAAGGGAAAATTACATACTTGAAATCAAGGCCTTTGGACTTGTGCACTGTGATGACCCTGACTGCATCGGAAAGCGATGGAGAAGAGACATTGGGATCTACATCATCCCAGTAAGAGAGGAAGCCGTGCAAGGAATTTCCGTTCTTCGAAGAATAATCCAGCACACAATCCACGAACGACTGCACATAAGTGGACTCAGCCATGAAAGCACCCTCGTCTTCCTTCTGCATGGCACGCGCAAGAGCCTCGCAGAGGTCTGGCAACGACCTGAATCTCTCAGGGACACATATATTCATTGAAGATGCCAGATAGCCGCCGAGGGTATTCTGCGGATTGTCTATATACGCCATGAGCGACACCATACGGCGGACTATTGACGATGATTTCACCTTCAGGGAATCATCCGTAACCACAGGAACAGAATTTCTGATAAGTTCTTCTGCCACCGCGGCACCCGAGCTGTTGTTCCTGACCAGGACAGCAATGCCACCATATTCCGCCCCTGCATTCCTAAGCTTCTCTATAACCTTCAGCACCGCATCCGTCTGTTTGCCGCCGTCGCAGAAAGATACATCCACAGCGCCATCCATCGAGGACTTATAAGCGGATCTCTGACGCACATCTGAATATATGCCGGAAATAACACCATCTCCCGAGCCATATATATCATCCAGCATCCGGGCTGCGTATGGAAAGAAAGCATTGTTGAACTCCACGATATTCCTGCAGCTTCTGAAATTGCTGTCCAACACCTTAGATGAACACTCTTTCAACTCTTTCTCCAAACTCTCCTGCAGCAGTTTCCAATCAGAGCCACGCCAGCGGTAAATGCTCTGCTTCACATCGCCCACCACCAGATTCTCAAAGCCCTGCGACTGGCTGTTCTCCAAAAGCGGCCTGAAATTCTCCCATTGAATCCTGGAAGTATCCTGAAACTCGTCCAGCAGAAAATTCTCATACCGCACACCAATTTTTTCATACACAAACGGTGCATCTGAACCATCTATGATATCTTTCAGAATCCGGTTCGAATCATCGATGCTCAATACATTATTGTCCCTCAGGACAGCCTCGAACTCCCGGCTGATGTCAGCGGACAAGCCCAGCTCATAAAGCTGCCCCGCTATCAGTCTGGCTGTGTTGTAGACATTGAATTCGTCCCCGAAGAGAGAGCAGAATTCACCGAACGGGACCTCCAGCCCGGAAGCCTTTCCACTGTTTGCCTTTTTCGCGGCCTTCGTGAACCACGCGTCAGGGTCCTCCCCTCTGGAAAGAAAAGTATTGGGAACTTTTATCACAGACCTGGCATCGACCTTTGCATAGTCATACAGCACCTTCGTAAAACTTTTATAAAAATCTTCAGCCTTGAGGCCGCATTCTGCCATGGCCTGGACCGACGCCTCTGCTTTCTGCCTGACTTTCAGAGCAAAAGCGGACATGGCGGCATGGCACAATTCAAGAAGTTTTTTCAGATTCTCCCGTGAATATGCCTGGGCTTCATCTATACCGCACTTCTCAACCAAATCCCGATGCTGGTCGGACTTAAGCCTGCCGGCCATTTTCACCAGACTTCTGGTAATATCATAGCCTCCGCCGTTTTCCACTTGCTCAATCGCACATGCAGTCAGCCATTTCAGCAAATCAGACCTGTCTCCATCCTCTGTAAGGGAATCAAATATTCTGTCGACAGTCTCTGCTATGAGCCTGTCTTTGTCGAGCTCCACCTGATATGAGGAAAACTGGCCGATCTCTCTGGAGAACGCCTTGAGAGTCTGCTGGAAGAATCTGTCTATAGTGCTGACCGAAAAAGCGCTGTAGTCATGCAAGATGCAGCACAGCATCTCTCTGGCGCACTCCTTTATGCCATCCAGCGAGACAGGGACACCTGGCTTCCCAGGAAGTTCCTTCACTATGTCATCCGGGTCTACATCCGCCAGCTGCTCCTGAGTGAAACGGCCAGGAATGAACCATTTCAGATAGCCCGACGACTCAGGATCAACAGAAAGTATATAAAGTTCCTTCAATATCCGGCCTTTCATCTCGTCCGTAGCTTTGTTTGTAAATGTCACAGCCAGGATATGGCGGTACGCAGTCCTGTCATTCTTTCTGAACAGCAGAGTAATATATTTTCTGGCAAGGTTGAAAGTCTTTCCTGACCCGGCCGAAGCTTTCATAATCTGTATCATCTTCCGCAAATGGTCTTAAAATCACAATTTTCACAAAAATACGTATCATCAGTAAGCCTGAACGGCACTGCGGCATCCGTCAGTTCGCTGAAAAAAGCTTCCAGTTTAGAATCCATAGCTTTGACAAAGCGCCCGGAAACAGAAAAACTCTCCGGCAAAGATGAAAACAAATTCCTGACAGAATATACGCAATTTGACAGGCACATGCCGTCCATGCCAAAGTCCTGCGACACTAATTTGTCATAAAGATACAGCTGCAATGCTATTTTCGGACGCTTCCTCGACGGCAAAGGCGAAAATACAGCCTCCGCCATCTTGTCTGCAGAGGAATCGGTGACAGCCAAATCCTTGGGCTCCACCTTTCCTGTCTTGTAATCTACAATCCTCACTGTCCCGTCAGCCAGGCTGTCTACCCTGTCCACAATTCCCTTGATTTTGAACCCGGCAAAACTGCCGTTGCAATGCAGTTCAAGGCCATGAATCTGGAAACGCGAGCTTCCTGACCGCTTCAATATCTCCAAATCTGACGACAATGTCTTCATCACATATCTGACAATCACATCCACTGTCACCAAATTTTTCCCGGCTATTTCTATGGAATGAAGCTCACGCATTACAACACTTCTCACCTTTCTGCGGATATCATGCTCCCTGCGAAGCCATGAAGACAGATAATCAGCCGAGATTTCCTGAAGACGCTCTCCTGAAGAAGCCGACATGGCCCAGTCTGATGCCGGAAGATCGCTTTCCATTGCCTTTTCCCCGAGATATAGAGCCTGCATCACCTCATGATATACAGTGCCGAACAGACCGGCATCCAAGGATTCTGCCACATCTTCCTCCTTCCCGAGACTCTTCACCCTGCCATAATAAAATTTGGCCGGGCAGTCCAGATACTCTGATATAGAGCTAGCTGAATAATTCAGGTTTTTCAGAATCTGCACATCATTCTCAGTCTTCATTATGGATTTCCCGACGGCAGAATCTGACAGAGCCACGCTCACAGCATACCGCTTCAGCGGAAGGCCGAAATGATACTGAAGCTGTTTGATAAAACGGCTCTCCTCGCCGGATTTCACACCCTCGGTTCTGGAATCATACAGCAGCCAGACATTCGAAGCCCTGGAAATCATACGATAGAAATAATACGCCCAAACCGCATCCTGGTATTCGTTCGAAGGAAGTCCGAAGCCCTTCCTCAGTTCAGGAGGAATGAACGACGAAGAAATATTCCTGCGCGGAAAGACCCCCTCATTTGCAGAAAGTATAACCAGGTTCTCGAAGTCCAAGGCCCTGGTCTCCAGCGGGCCCATAATCTGCAGCCCCTGGAGAGGCTCGCCTTTGAAAGGCACTGCGACAGGAGCAAGTATCTGCCTTAGTATCCGTATCCATGTCTGCGGCCTTACAGGCAGCCGCGACTTTTTCAAAAAAGAAATAGTCCTGTGAAATTCCGCGGCGAACTCCAGCTCGACTCTGTCGGCCGAACCGGCACGCAAGGCAGGCACCACACACTCTATGACTTCAAGCAGATACGAAGCCAGCCTGTCCGTATCATCCTGAGAAGCCGATGACTTGTCGGTGACAACAGGACGGAAGACCGTCTGCAAAACACATCCGGCATCCAGACTTGAAAGAGGAACATACAGCTGCGCTTCCGACTTTATTCTATCAGCCAGAACCCGTCCTTCAGCACCGGAAGCGGCACGAAAAACCGGATCTGAAAAAATAGCATGGAGAGGCCTGTGATAACAATACCACGTATCACCTTTCTTTCTGAGGTTCATCTGGACATCCGTCACCAGCATCATAAACATATAGAAAGAGCTGGACGAGACAGGATACCCCATGGTCACATTTATATCTTTGATTTCAGGAGGGACAGTATTCAGGACCGGCATCAGCAAACCCTCATCAGGCAGCACCACGGCACAGTCTGCACCTGTCATTCCGGATTTCCCGGATAAAATCCCGACCCTGGACAAATCACCTCCCGTACGGCTGTCAGCTATCTCTTTGAAAATGCCAGGAAGCAGTTTCACCTGGCCTGACGCAGACGGCACACTTACCACCCTGACATCGGGAAGCGGAAGCCGCTCAGAGCCCAGGTGCACTGACTGGGGAAATTCCCGGACATTCGTCTCCATGAAAAAAGAAGACTTGTTGTACCTGTCCTTTATCATCTCCCCGGAATAATCCCAGCAAAACTCCGCAAGCGAAGCATCCTTCATTTTTTTGAGCACAGTCCGCTCACATTCATTCAGCGCATTCAGCCCTGTAAAAACGAACTTCCGGACATATGGGAAATTTTTCTTCAAGACATCTTCAGGAGAGCCGCTTATGAAACGCTCAGCCACCTCTCTGTAAACCATGCCGTCGTATGCCATGCCTTTCTCTGCCAGCCTTTTTCTGTACGATGCATACAGAGGACACAGAATATTCCAAATCATGAGAAAACGCTCTTTCACTTTCGGGTCGTCAGAGTCCAGCTTCACAGTGAGATGCCCGTGCCCGTCGCTGAAATGGTTCACAAAAGACTCGATAGCCTTCCTCTGGGTGTCCGTCAGATACGAAAAGGAATCCTGGATGCTCTTCAAGTCAGCTATATTCATGAACAGCTGCGAAGCATCTGCCATATACTTGTCCACATCATTGAAATCAGCCAGGATGACATCTCCCCAGAATATAAATTCATCCAGAGGCTCAGCCTTTTTGCAGACTCCGGAATACACCTCATACAGCTCCAGAAGCAAGACAACTCTTTCAACAGGGGCTATGCCATATATCTTATACACAAAATCATTTATAGTGCACGTCTCAGGCACAATCAGAGGCTCAGCCCTCTCACCTCCGGAGCTCTTTTCCGCCACCAGCTCAGAAAGATATTTCACAAAGAAAACCTCCGAACGCCTGTTCGGAAAAATAAAGCATGTATCTTCAATGCCGCCCTTCTCATAATACGCAGATGCGACCTGTTTCAGAAATGGTGTCATAACAATAAATTTCACCGCCAGACCAGGCTGTCCGGCCATTCAAAAGCAAAGATAGCACTTGCTTGTGCCAAAGCAGTACACAATTCGAAAAAATTTAAAAAAATCATTTTTTCTTGAAAAATATTTGGAGTTTAAGAGAAAAAGAGTACCTTTGCATCAGTTAATTTTGAATAATTCAAATTTAGAACCTATATTTTCAGAACAACAATTAAAAAGGACATTGAATATGAAAAAGAAATTCAGATGCCTCGTTTGCGGGTATGTACACGAGGGAGATAGCGCACCTGCAGAGTGCCCTGTATGCCATGCAAAATCAGACAAATTCGTAGAAGTCGTTGAATCAGAAGGCGAAATTTCATGGGCTGACGAACACAGGCTCGGAGTGGCCAAGGACATCGATCCTGAGATTCTCCAGGGACTGAAAGACCACTTCGCAGGCGAGTGCACAGAAGTGGGCATGTATATCGCCATGAGCCGCCAGGCAGACAGAGAAGGCTACCCTGAAATAGCCGAGGCATTCAAGAGATATGCATACGAGGAAGCAGATCATGCGGCAAGGTTTGCAGAGCTTCTCGGCGAAGTAGTATGGGACACTGAGACCAATGTGAAGAAGAGAATGGAAGCAGAGGCAGGCGCATGCGAGGACAAGCTCCGTATCGCCAAGCTCGCAAAAGCACACAACCTCGATGCCATCCATGACACCGTGCATGAAATGTGCAAGGATGAAGCTCGCCATGGTGCAGGCTTCCAGGGCCTTTACAACAGGTATTTCAAGAAATAATCCCTGGATAGCGGAAATTCAGGACGTGGCGGCCAGGTCAAGTCAGGAAGCAACCGCGATTGGAAGGGACAAGTCTTTCGAAGAAAAACGTTTGAGGGTGAACCGATCCGGGTCACCCTCTTATTGGCGTAAGCCAAAGACAGGATTGGCGTGAGCCAGACAATAATTGGCGGCAGCCGGAGGCAAATCTAAATAGAGCATGAAAAAAGAGACATTTCTTTTTGACCTGGACGGGGTCATTTTCGACACTGAAGGTCAATATACTGAATTCTGGAATGGAATAGGCAGAGACTGGCTGGGAGATCCGGATTTAGCGGAAAAGCTGAAAGGAGAAACGATTGCGCAGTCATTGCTGAGATGCTTCCCTGACGATGCGCTGAAACGTGAACAGGTCAGGAAACTGCTGTACGACTTCGAATCGCAAATGAAATTCGAATACGTGCCGGGAGCATACGAATTCCTTCAATATCTGAAAGACAATGGATTCAGCACGGCCATAGTGACCAGTTCAAACAGAGACAAGATGGCGCAGGTATACAAGTCCAGGCCTGAGGTGCCTGAGATGGTATGCAAAGTATTGACAGGAGACGATTTTTCCAGATCGAAGCCATTCCCTGACTGCTATCTGCTGGGAATGAAGACTTTCGGGGCCATTCCGGAGAACACATACATTTTCGAAGACTCGTTTAACGGGCTCAAGTCTGCACGCGGCTCTGGCGGTCATGTCATCGGGCTGGCTACGACAAATCCGAGAGAGGCTGTGGCACCGTATTCAGACATCGTCATAGATGATTTCAGAGGCATCATGGAAGCGCTGAAAACCGGATTCGGGCTGCCATCACTGGCGGCTGAGACGCAGCCATACCCTTAGGCCATTTATAGAGTTAGCCAGATAGAAGGTCCACATAATCACCATCAGTTCTGAATGCGGGTCGCCGTTCACGGCGCATATTGCCCACATGGCTACACTGACCACGTTCGTAATAATCCACAAAGCCCATTGTTCCATGAATGCAAGCGCCATCAGGAACTGGGCGATAATGCTGAGCACTGTGGTCACCGAGTCTTTCCATGGCTGAGGGTCGCCTAAGTGTTCAAGGAGCAGAGCCCCGAGGACTATGCCTGCGGCGCATACTGCAGCCAGAACAGCCAGCTGGCCAGATGTCATCCGACGTGCATGTACAAGAGATGCTTCACCATCTTCTCCACGAGCCGCAGATGCTCCTCTTTTCCGCCACTGCCACCATCCGACAAACTGCATCGGCACATAATACAACGCATTCAAGGCGGCATCTCCGTAGAGCCCGGTCTTGAAAGATATGAATGCATACAGGGAAACATTCACCAGGCCGAACAGGTAGTTCCATATGCTGCCTTTTGCGACAAGCACGACACACAGCACCCCTGCAATCCCTGTAACAGAACCGAGCCAGTCGACAGAGCCTGAAAAAACGGAATAGAGGATGTTTGTCACCCCTATTCCGATAATCAGGCAGATGTCAAAAACGGAAAGTACACCTTTTTTCCCCATCTGCGGCATATTTACGCCTGTCTGCAGGCAGTTAAAGTCTCTTTTTCAGTTCTTCCGCCTGAGCCTCATACCCAGGTTTGCCGAGCAGAGCGAACATATTCTTCTTGTATGCCTCTACGCCAGGCTGGTTGAACGGATTCACACCGAGAATGTAGGCGCTGATTCCGCAAGCTTTTTCGAAGAAATAGAAGAGCGCTCCGAGATTGTACTCGTTTATCCTTTCGATAGAAACCTGAAGCTGAGGAACGCCGCCATCAATATGAGCCAGCCTTGTCCCGAGTTCAGCCATAGCGTTGCAGTGTTCTATCTGTTTCCCTGAAAGGAAATTCAGTCCATCCAGATTCTGCGGATCATTTACGATAGCCATAGAGCGGTTGCTGCTCTCCACCGACACCACGGTCTCCATGAGGATGCGTTCGCCGTCCTGAATGTACTGGCCCATGGAATGCAGGTCTGTGGTGAAGTTGACTGAAGCAGGGAAAATGCCTTTTCCGTCCTTGCCTTCAGACTCGCCGTAAAGCTGCTTCCACCACTCGCCCAGATATTGAAGCTTAGGGTTGAATGACACAAGAATCTCGATTTTCTTTCCCTGGTCATAAAGCAGGTTGCGCATGGCCGCATACTGCACGGCAGGGTTTTCTGCAGAACGGCGGGATGAAGTCTCCTCCATCTCTGCAGCGCCTTTCAGCATCATTCTGATGTCGAAACCAGCAAGCACGATAGGGAGGATTCCCACTGGAGTAAGCACTGAGAAACGTCCTCCGACATTGTCTTCGATGACGAAAGTCTTGTATCCTTCCTGGGTGGAGAGAGATTTCAATGCACCTTTCTTCGCGTCAGTGACAGCGACAATCCTCTCTGCGGCCTCAGCTTTCCCGTACTTTTCCTCTATGTAATTTTTAATCTGCCTGAAAGCAACGGCAGGCTCAGTAGTAGTGCCGGACTTCGAGATCACCACAGCGGCGATGTTGCGCTCTTTGGCGAGGTCCATCAGTTCGCTGATATATTCCTCCGAGAGGTTCTGCCCTGCAAAAACTACTTCCATCGAATCTTTGGCTGACGCCAATTGCTTCGCAAATGAGTGGGAAAGAGCCTCCAGCGCGCATTTTGCGCCCAAATATGATCCTCCGATCCCGATAACTATGACCAGATTCACTCCTTTTGCCTTCCAGGCATCCCTGACAGCTTCGCAATCTGCAATCAATGATTCCGGAGTCGTGGTCGGAAGATGCTTCCATCCGAGAAAATCATTTCCCGCACCAGTCTCGCTTTCAAGGACATCGAAAGCAGCGAGAGCCTTTTCTACATATTTTTTGTAATCTGCATCTTTAACAAAGGAGCTGCAGCCTCCCAAATTGACTTTTAGCATAGCATTATCTTTTAGTGTAGAATTTCTACATTGCCGGATTATTCATCCAATCTTTGCAAATTTAATCGTTTTTATCATCTTTCCGAGAATTTTGCGATTAAATTTTTCTTTCGGAGAAAGACGTATGATGGTTTCACCTCAGGTTCGAGCCTGAAGTGACGAAGAAAAAAACAAGATCAGCCATTACCAGCGATTCTGGACAGACGGTTCGTCAGAATACTTGATGCACCGCACCGGAGCCGCGCTGGTACGGTTCGCATAATCGGCCGTCAGGTTTGAACTATAAGTACCCGCATCCTGAATGGAAAAACTCCCATTGGTAAACAACGTACTCTGAATCAGCAGAGAACGCCCCCTGTGCCTGTAATACTCGGCATTATTCTCATCATGATTCACCCTGGCATCCTGATAATCAGCCAGATCACCCACATAAAACCATGCATGAGTCCTGTCGGTACGGCCGCGGTCATGACCCCTCCATCCCGTGAACGGGAAGAAATTGTCTCTCTGGCTTCCGCCTCCAGAAGCAGTCGAAACGGAAGACGGCACAGACACCCCTACAGGATCACCGCTCACAGAAACCTCGCTCCACGACTTCGCCTTCTTGCAATAATCGAACAACAGTTCCAGTTCATCATCAGCCACCCTGTACCCATACGGACACGGATCATAAATGGTCTTGGTCACAGACGAACCGGAATACCCCCACAGACCGTCAATCTGATAGAAAAGCCAGTCGTTCGGATAATCGCCGATAATGGACGGCCCCATGATGGCCAGCGGATTGCGCGCGCTCAGCTCCACTGTAGGATTGTCCACATACATGGCACTGACACTGCCCATCACACCCTGGTCCATATAATAATACGGAGCCGTGGTCAAGTCCGCCTGGGCATAGTCATACGCCGCAGGCCCCGGTGAAGGATCCTTCCTGCCCCATTGGTAATAAAAGCCGTAAGTATCCAGCACGGTATCTGCAGAACCGACCACATCCGCCGTCGCCCCCAGATTCATGTTCAGCATGGTGAATTTCTCATATCCTGCAGTCCCTGGCAGAGAATATGAGACATCCTTCAGCTGGTCGGTCACCCAGATATGCCATGACCAGATTATCTCCCCTGCCCTGTCATATACGGCTATGACGGCATTCCCCGTCAACCGATCAGTCTCCGTCTCCGACCTGCATGCCTCGTTAAGTGTGAACCGCACATAGCCCTGGAGAAGTTCGACATGAGTGATGAGATACGGCTCGTCCTGCCACAATATCCTGGCGGAATAAGGGTCGAAATACACGTCATCCGGATAAAGTTCGGCTCCGGCCGTACTGCCGATGACCCCGAGTTCGCCCCGGCCGGCCACCATCGCCTGAAAATAGAATCCGTCGTAATATGACTCTGTATCTTCATCCTTCATCATCATCTGCGGAGTGACCACGTAGCAGTTCGAATATTCGAAATTGGACGCAATTTTCGGATTGTAGGGAGCCAGATTCCTGAACCGTTCGAAATCCTCGTTTCCTATCACCACGTCCAGACTTCCATCGGTCTTGATGTCGATGACGATATTGTAGATATGCCCGGCCTTCAGAATAGGAGCATCCTTGACCTCAGTCGTGGTGCCGTCCGCATTTTCAATGACATATGACGCCATCACGGGAATAGTAGCGGAAAAGATTCCCGCATCGGTATGCAGCTCCAGCGTAGTCTCCACATCCGGCTGCAGCAACATATAGCCCAAATACTCCTTCTGCAGTTCCACCCCGTGCTCCATGCTTACAGGATAATCCGGTGTCATCGCAAATTCCTCATGATCAGGGTCATTCTCCGCCATCGGCGTCCGGATGATAGGCATATTCCTGAAATCCGTCCACTCCAATGCCTGTCCGAAAACCGGCTCCACTCCCTCTACCGGAAGCGTCTTTTCAGCATAATTATCCCTAATGATATCGGATTTGACACCTTCTTGCCTGCTCTGCACTGTCGGCAGAGCAATGGTCACGGTCGACGGCTGGTTCGTAAACACCACGTCGGAAATCTGCTTCCATGAAATCAGGCTCAGGTCGCTTTCGTCAGCCTGCACGAAAAGCCGGACTGCCGTCAGATAATGATTGAACGTAAAATAATTGCAATAGTCATATCCATCATCGGGATTCCTGCGATTATGGAACACATGTCCGTAAGGCTGGACATCGATATCAGAATCATTGTTCTTGAAGCCATTGCCGAAGGCTCTCAGGTCGTAACGGCCCTCGCGCATATCGGTCATCATCACATCTGTCTGGCCGTCAAGCTTGTTCTTGAAACGCACGCAGTCATATGTGACACCGTCCTTCTCTATCGTGGTATAGATGTCGGTCAGGGTATTGAAAGCCGTATTCACCGGACGGCCCTGCGCATCTGTCTGAAGTTCGAAAACCCTCGGATACCAGCCTACCATCCTGCTTATGAAACCCACATTCACGGTATCCTCCTCCGTTTCGGGATTCCCGTCCACATCATATTTGAAATAGTCGTAAGTCTGGCGCGGATTGAAGACTATGGAGCGGAAATGAATCCCCTCCGTATTGTCCGGAGAGGCGAAGATGGAAGCGTCCAGAATCTCGGTCTGCGAATCCGACCAGCCCTGGAACGGGGTGCGGGCATAGTCCTCCCGCGTAGACATGCCGCCCCAGCCGGCCGGCGGATTCTCGTCCAGCTTGATGAAATTCGCCGACAGGGACACGGCCGTGGTCTGGCCTATGACTGTTCTGGTCATCATGCCGGCTGCAGGTCCATCATCCGAAAGCTGGATCACCGAACAGCTTGCATCCATCTCGCCCGATGCCGGAGACGATGGAGCCGGGACGGCAGGTTTCCCGTCCGGGCCGGACTTGACGCAGGCTGCCGGAAGAAGCAAGGCCACAATGACCGCGTATATTTCAGTTCTCATTTTCATAGCTCCAAATTTTTTCATTTTCCATACTCCGTATCCGGGAAGCATGACTCGACGAAACCGTCCGGCCCGACACAAATGCCCCGTCCGCTATTCCATCTGGCACCTCACCACTCGTCCGTCAGACATCCAGTTATTTGCTACAGGATTATCGTTTTCATAGTGGTTACTGTTCTGCTGTATCGAATAATTCGTACCTCCGTCATTAGTCCACCATCTCATCTCACGGGTACCGATACCTGAATACGGAGTGGCCGTACTGAGCCTGTAATTCGAATCCACATAATTTCCCGCACTGTTGATGGCTCTCGCATTCGGGAACCACATTCCCGTCGTGCGAATATAGCCCATGCTATGTACATCCTCTGCCAGATAGATGCCGTACTGGCGGTTCGGCTGCCGGAATCTATAAGTAGTTTCGTCATTGGCCGTGCAGACATTCGCGGTCTCGAAGACATTATGCTGCATGACCCGGTAGCCCGGAGGGCAAGGGTCGTACATGGTCTTCGCGAACGAGTCTCCGATAGTTCCAATCACTCCTACATAGCCCCAGAGATCGTTTATAGGGCCATTTCCTGACGGATAGGTAGTCTGCCATGCATTGTCGGAAGATGCGAAATATGTCAGAGGGCTGGCCGCTGATGCGCTGATAGTATTTTTCGAACCTATGATATTGTTTCGCATTATCCTCCACTGTCCTTTCTCCTTGTAGAGCCACGGCTGCGTGGATGTATTCGTAGAGGAACCGGAAAAAGCGCCGGGCTGGAAAAACGGATCTTTCCTGCCCCACTGATAGTACAGTCCCATACCTGCGAAAACCTTGTCCGCTCCGAAACTTTCACTTGCACCCGGGGTCGGAGAATATGTCGCGCCTAAATTCCTGTCCATCAGCGTGTAGTCTCCGAACGGGATCAGACTGATTTCAGGCTGTATCCAGATGTGCCAACTCCACAGAATCCTGTCGTTCCTGTCATAGGCGGCGAGTCCGACATTGCCGATGGTCCTTTCGTTCACTGTGACATAAAGCAGGACCTTCCCGTCGGCCAGTTTGCCGTCATCGAGCACGCGGACAGGACAGCTCTGCTCTATCTCCTCCTGACCAGGTCCGGAATTCACCCATTCCAGCCACTGGTTCCATCCTGCATCCTGCCTCAAATTACCCTGCCACCAGAGTACCTCCACATGGTCTATGTCCGAAATGGAGGCGCCCATTCCGGCATCGAAATCCCTGTTTACGAAAGTATCGCCGGAGACCACATTAAGGTTTGTCACCCCGTTTCCTCTGACATCAGCCTTGAACTCATAGAATCCCGATTCTGCCACTACATACGAATTGGCAGTCTGATTCTCGCTCAAGTCCGAGACTACAGGAGCGGAATTTTCGAAAACGCACCTTACCGGATAGGCATCCGAACGTTTCACCCGGTAAACGTCAGGGTCGGATACAAGCACCTGCGAATAATTCCCGGACAGCTCCCCGTCATTGTACCTGAAATGATAGGAAAGGCTTCCGTACTTATCCACGGACTCCCCGTCTTCCGGCTCATAAGGCGTAGCCGAATACAGATACACGAAATCTTCGTCTGCCGGAGTTCCGGACAGCAAATCGCCATGTATGACCATTGCATCGGAGATGCAATAGGATTTAGGATAATAGATGTCGATCATGCCTCCGCCGAGGGAGAACTTATAGCCGGCGAAACCATCACGCCCCGTAAGGGATTCATGGGTCATGTCCTTCGAAGGATTCTCCCAGATAGGATTGCCCGGCACGCGGTATCCAGGCGGACATGGGTCGTAAATCGTCTTGCGGATATCGTCCCTGACTGATACATATCCCCAGAAATAGTCGCTTTTCGGGTCGGTAGTCCAGTTGTTCCCGCCCTGTTCGTCGTAATAGTATGTCACCGGATGCATGGTGGCTTCCGCCACGGAAACGGGATGGTCGACCACTTCCCTGCCCCATGCAGAACCTTCTTCCACGGTGGCGCGGAATATCGGGTCCTTCCTGCCCCACTGGTAATACAGTCCCGACCAGGCCGATCTGTCCTTCATGAAAGAGGCATAGTCCGTAGTGACTGCCCCCAGATTTCTGTCCAAAGCCACATATCCGTTTGAATATCCTTGATTCTTAGGCTTGTCAGTGACCCAGATATGCCAGCTCCAGATGATGTTCCCGGCCTTGTCGAAAGCGGCGATCTTGACATTTCCCTTGTACTGGAGACTGAAGTCATCGCTGTCATAGACGACTTCTCCAGACTCTGTCTTGATGGTGTCGCCCGAGGCCGTCCACTCCACCGCCCCCGGTACCTTGAAGATTATCCTTCCGTTGCTCAGCCGGTTCGATACCAGTTCGAGTATCTTCGTGTTCTTGCGTTCGTTCTCATCATCTATCAGCTCCCACTGTCCGTTCACGAGTTTCATCATGGCGTCAGACCTGACTATCCCGATATGGTCCACATTCAGGTTCACCCCGCTGTCATCGAGCCTTACTATCTGAGCTCCGGTCCTGTCCGTGATGATATTCCCGTCCTCGCCGTTTCCTTTCACGTTTCCGGTGAAGCAGTATCCCCTGTTCGCCGAAGAAACTATATACGAATTTGACGTTCCGTACCTGGACAGATCCGTCAGCAGGTCGAAATTCTGGTCTACGACAATATCACTTTCGTTATAATGCCACTCCGAAGCCGAAACCTCGGCATTGATGATGCCCTTTGACGAAAAGCGCAGGAAAATATTGTAGATATACCCCGGCTTGAAATTCCTCGCTATGGACACGGAGTTCCCGGATGTCTGCCTCGTGGTCCGTGCCTCGATTCCCAGCACCTTCTGCAGAGGTGCGCCGCCGAGAAGCGTCCCCACGAAAGCCTGATCCTTGACGACGGCAGGAAGACCTACCGGAAGATCCTTGGCAGGATTGGTATCCGGATGCTTTTCCGTATCCCAGATGATGATGCCGTCCTGAGCCCAATCCTCGTTTCCTGTCTCCTCGCCTCCACGATAGCTGAACTCTATGTCATCCGACTGCGAGATGTCATCCGGCAGCTTTATCACGACCTCTTCGGGAAGATTCGTAAGCGTCAGGCGGGTTAGATCTCCCCATTCCGCCTTGGTATCTGCATCCACAGCATAAGCATATATGTTGTACCAGCAGAGTGCATGGCTGAACTCCATCGCAGGAATGCCGGAAGTATAGTTTCCCTTGACGAAATTGCTGACCATCACATCAGTCGTCCCGTCTATACGGAATGTCATCGTATTATCTTCATGGATGACATAGCTGTCCGTCACTTCGTTTTCAGTTCTCTCGTCGAGCACCCAGCCGGCACCTTCAGGCGAATCCTTGGCAGGATACCACCCGGCAAAACCCACTTCTTTCGTCCTGTCCACGTAAAACTGCGCAGGCGACACCCTGATATCCCTGTACCATGTCCCGGCTTCAGGCACTGCCCCCATTTCAGCAGAAAGCTCCTCGCGCCCGGCCGTAACTGCACTTCCGCCTTCATCCCAGCGTATAAGGTTGATTTTCATATCACTGTCCAGAGCGGTAGTCTGATCCACGGCCGCCTTGGTAGCCACCCTCACGGCATCCACCTTAGCCCCGACACAGATTCTCATGTCGCCTGCAGCCTCTTCCAGATTTTCCCTCACGCATCCGGCTGGCAAGAAACACACGGCCGAGGCCGCAATCAAATATTTAAGAAATCCCTTGAGCATATGACTTTCTTTTTATGGCTGTCCTCACGGACAATGCATCCACCCCTGCCTGACCCTGACGTCAGTCAGGGAGCAATGTACCTTCTATAAAGTCCACTTCATTCCACTTGACCACCGTACCGACCAGGTCGATACTGGAATCAATGGTCACATAATACCTCACCTTGTGGCCTATGGACCACATCGTCGGCCTGTAATTTTTCAGAGGCATGTCCACTTCATAATCCACGGTCTGCCCGTTTTCCTCCACGGCATACTCCAGATGAAGCACGACATCCGTCACGCCTGTTGACACAGTCTCCGTGAGTGGCTGCCGGACCGTCAGGAATCGCATGATTCCGTATTTGGAATAATCATAACCGAAGTCTCCCCTTGCCGGGTCGAAATATTCCAGTTCCAGACCTTCCTCCCCTGTATTTTTCAAATAAGTCACTCTCTGGGTGCTGCGCTCCATCCTCCATGTGTTCATAATCTGGGCAGAGCCTGACACCGACGAAGATGAGGCATGATTGGCGATGGAAAATGTCGCACTTCGTGCTATGTTTATAAACGAAGCCTCCTTCAAAATCACTCTGGCTTCACCCTTGGGATTAGGCGTCGACATATACAGTTCCACTCCGGTAGTGACCCTCTCCAGCATGAGAGCGACTGGAGCAGGGCGGCTTCCGGAAGCCGTCACCCTGTATGACAGGAGATAGTCGCTGTAGCCGTCCGGAGAATCGGAATAGGAAGACGGCTGGCTGACTGTCACAGTGCGGCCATTGTCGCTGATAGACGACACCGATGCCCCAGCGACATTCCCCGGGCTGCTGACGTATGCGAAGAACTCGTAACTCTTGCCCGCAGTCCAGGATCTGTCGGACCTCCATGCTCCGTTTCCGGAATAGTCGACAGCCGTATTGCTGAACGTACCTGCATCCCTCATATCGGACACATGGATTGAAAGCCCTCTGTCAGCCAGAGAGGCAGCATCCTCTATCATGGCTCTCGTATCCGGTGTCTTGACGTAGAAAGCTATGTTTTCCCCGCTGTCCTCCGCCGGAGATGACGGCTCCATCTTCACGCAGGAGACCGCCGTCGCTACAGTCAGGACAGCGAAAACATGGAGAATATGTCTTATAGTTCCCATCATCCTTCTATAATGACATCGTCATATATCCAGCCGACAACCTCGACAGTGAAAGTAATACGGTTGTCCTGAATATAGAAATTGTAAATATACCTGTTGCCGGCATCCCACCTCGTGACATCCTCATTTACCAGAGGCAATTTATAACGCTTTCCTATACTGCCACTCAAATGCAGTTCGACGGATGCCTCTTCGAGTTTCGACTGCGAATGAGGCCATATCAGCAGACAGCCGTCATCCCCGATATTCCCTACATTGGCGAAGACATTGTACGGCTGGTTGTAGGCAAGGGCAGAAGTACTGCTCACCGTCAGCTGCCCCGTATCGTCGTTTATTTCCGTATTCACGTCACACCCCGAAGCCACAGGCGTGACGGTGGCTGATCCCAACAGATTCAGATCTTTCAAAATGACATCAGTGACCTTTAAATCCTGATAATAATCCACCATATTTGTAATATTGAACTGCACTGCAGCGAACAGATGTTCCATCTTGAGCGGGACAGGTGCATACGGAGAAATGGCCGTCTCCACATTCCGCGTATGCGATGCATACATGAAATCAAACTGGTTCGAAGTGGATATTCTCCAGTTCTCTATTTTCAACGAGCCGTCAGCATCATTGTATTCCACAGCCAGCTTCGGCTCGCTCGGGTCTGAAGGGTCGGCGATGATTTTATCAATGTCGTTGAAAAACGATCCGCCAGGCTCATCCTTGTCGGCGACATGATATCCGCTCAGGAATGCAGTGAACAGGTGCGTCCCGGAACGAGTCCAATATCTGCCTCCATCCATGAAATGCCAGCCGGTGGATGTCACCGTGCCATCCGGAAATATCTGGGGGTCATTGCGGTATTCCGCATCCCGTCCGTTGATATACAAGTCTGTGCGGTTTCCGACAGTCAGTCTGTCGTAGACAGTTATCTGATTTCCGGCGATGCTGAGCTTATTGCCGTCAGGAGAATCATCAGGGACGAGAACGGCCTTGGTGGACTGGTGCGCCTCGGAAGAGACAGAGAATGTCATGGGAACACCCTCAGACACGGATTCTCCGGAATCGAGGCCGCCATTGACTTCGACTTCGGTTTTCCGGCAGGATACGACAGCCATAGAGGCCGTCAGCACGACCGCCATAACCATGAAAATATTTCCTGTCGTTCTTCTCATCAGATGTTCATTAAATGGCTTTTTTCTATCATTTTGCATTACATGTCTGCCGACGTGCTTATTCCCGGCGAATGCTTCACTATGGTTTCCGTGAGAGTCAGCGTGTAGGTATAGTGCCTGCCCGGCTTCCATTCCGCCTTCAGCTCCCCGGTAGTGTTGGCCTGCCCAGGAAGCCACTCGCTGTCAGCTGTCTGGAATGCATACACCACCTCCACCACCGGCTTTGACTGCTGCGGAATGATTTCCAGAGTAAGTCCGAAAAGCTGCGGATCACGAGTCGCGGCCGGTCCTTCCCCGTCACGCGCGCTGTCATAAGCCACTACATCAGCCGGCTCGCCAGAGAGCGACCACTCAGGATCAGCCTCGGAATCGAAACTTCCATGCAGATACACCCCTTTCAGCGTAATTCTCTCCACTCTCACAGACGTCGCCTCGTTCAGCCCGTTCGCCACCCGGAAATCCACCTTCGAAGTCGCCAGCCGGAAAGGCAGGTGTATCGCGCTGTCAGTCCTGCTGTGCGGCGGGGTCATTTCTGTCACGAAAAATCCGGCCGATCCTGCCGACAAATCATAATCATCAAGGACTATCCGCCCGTCTTTCACTTCAGCGCCGGCCTCAAACGGAGCGAAAGCGATGAATCTCAATTCTTTTTCCGGCCACAGGAATGGCGATGCCGTAGTCCAGTCTTCCCCGTCAAACTCTGCTTTCTCGCCATTCATATAGACCTCCTGCCCGTCGGTCAATGCCCATACGCCTATGGCAATATCTTCGGGGAAAGAGGCTTCGCCAATGTTTCCAGAACGCACTTCAGTGCCCAATACAGGCCGGAATCTGACAATGCCCTGTCTGTCATCCGGTCTGACGGACGACAGGCAGGAAGTCATCATCAGCACTCCTGCAGCCAGAGGCAATATCGTTCTGAAAAAGTTTTGCATTAGTTTTTAAATCAAAACATAATATCTGTTCCGGCATAAATCTGTCGAAACCAAGAACTAAACTGGAAATTTAATTCTTCTGTATCTGGCCATTAACAAAAGTAAGTTCCGCCCAATCTACAATTGTAGGTGTAAGTTTAATTTCCGTAGCATCGAACTGGAACTGGTAAGTATAATAACGGCTGTATACCCATTGATTATATATATTTTCCTGGTCACTTCCTCCAGACAAGGTCGCAGTATAAAGATGAGTGCTTGTAAGCTCATCCGGAGCATTTTTATATGGCTTCTGATCATAATAAATTTCAATAACAGCCGTAGTTTGAGGAATCAAAAGGACATCTTCAATATTGAATCCGGCATTGTTCTGAAGCCATGTAGAGTTTCCATTTACATTTACATCATACAACGTCAAATCTTCAGTATTATTATCGTCAAAGGTCCACGAAGGCACAGCCTTGCTATTGTCATACGCTGTCAGATTTCCTTTCATTCTTACACCTTTCAACACCACTTTTGTCACTCTGAACAAATCCTCCAGTCCTTCATCACATGTCATGACAAATCTCATACGGGAAAGAGCATGATGGAAAGTTATTGACGGTACACCATCAGTGGATGTATAGGACCTCGCAGACGGATCAAACCACATCAAATCCCACATTTGATTAGGGTATCCGGAATTTGTCGGAGTCTGGACTGCGCCATTTGTATACGAATAGTCATTCTGCTCAAAGCCATTTATTACCAAATATGGATCATAATTAGTTTCGATAACACAATCTACTGAAGCACCATCATTAATCTCTGCCGGGCTGTATCCCATAAAATACAAAGACCCTGTTTTTGGCCAATAGTACGATGGATTTCCATGCCATATTTTATCTTCCATATGAGTGAATTCGACATCCTTCAAATACCACTTTGTGATTCCCACGTCAGTTTTAGAAGATGTTCCGGACGGGCTTGTAGTGTGCTTTGCAAAAACTGCAAAATTCTCATTTACAGGATAGTCCGAACCATCAATAGGGCCCCAAAGTTTCGTTGCTTTGTAGTTCACCGGAGCCAGTCCGATCTCGGTGTCGTTGTCGTCATAGACGACTTCGCTTTTGGTGCAGGCCGCCATTGCTGCAACAGCCGCCGCGAGGATCAAAAACTTTTTCATTGTCTTGTTATTTAGTTGTTTATAGTTTTATTTTCATCCACCCAGTCCACAACAGAAGGCGCGATAAGTATTTCATCCACACCCATTGTGATATTGTAAACATAATGCCTTCCATACAGCCAGTGCTGAGCATCAGTTTCACCTGTAATAGACTTGGTGACTGTCTCCGAGTTAGGAGTCACTCCTGCAGCCACAGGATACTGTTTATATGTAATCACCAGCTGAATATTCCCAACTCCGGTTCTAGAATTTATTTGCTGAGGTATTGCTATCATATCATGCATTTCAAGCTGTGAACCTGAAATATGTGTCAGATCATAACCATTTCCGTCGGCTGGCTTTTCATACAAAGTGATTGTTTTCAATTCGTCATGGCCAGTCCATGGTGTTTCATTTCCAGGTACAGTTACAGCAGGATCGCCTGTGGTGGTACTGAAGCTCGTAGACTTTGAATTGAAAGTTCCTTTCGTGTAGACATTTGTCAGTTCCACCTTCTCTATGACAAAATGCACATCCTGATTTTTGATCGTTTCATCCCTTTTCATAGTGAAATCTATCCATGAGCAGGCATGCTTGAATTTCACCTGCACTCCTGTCGAAGCCTGACCAGCAGAACCTAAATTGCATGCATACTGATCATCGAAGTCGAACCACATGGCATCTACTGTCTCGTTGGTAAGGTGACCTTCAGAATAGTCATATGTGCCCTGCACGAAATTATCAAACTTCACATTCGGGCTGTCGTCAATCACAACATATGGATTCAGATATTCATACGGGCTGAAACCTGCGAAAGCCAGCAACCCAGTCTTAGGCCAGTAATATGGCGTCTCTCCGCCCCATGTATCTCCAGTTTCCCTGTTGACAAACTTGCCTTTGTCAATATAGAGCACCATACCTCCACCATTTTTAAAGTCGTCCCAGGAAGTCTCATCTGTAACCTTGTGCAAGGCTGTCACCCCAAATGACTCTGAAGTATTGTACAATGTCCCGTCACCTTCATCCATCGGCCCGTACACCGGTGCTTTCGTCGACATCTGAGCTACAGGGCTGAAGGCTATGGCGACATCCGAGTCATCATAGACCACCTCGCTCTTCGTGCAGGCGGCGAGCATTGCGGCGGCGGCCGCAACCATAAAAAATTGTCTTGCTTTCATATCTGTTAGAATTTCATTTACTTTCATACTCAATATATTGTCTCATATTTTCCTCCATGAACGGCATTTCCATCACTGGACCGGGACAGATGTCTGCACATCATCCCACTCCGTCACGCTCGGAGACACCAGTATTTCATTCAGTCCGAATACTATATCGTATACATAATGTTTTCCCATCTCCCATCGGGCCTGCCCGTCGAAGCTGTAGGTAAAGACCTCGGTCAGCGGAGTGCCGCTATATAATGTGCTGGTTTCATCGTATTCTTTAGTACCCTTATAGTATTTGTCCTCGGCCGCCTCGTAAGCAGTGTCAGAAGTCAGCTGTTTATAATAGACAGTGAGCACCGAATGCATTGACGCTCCCCCGACTGTCTTGCTGATGTTCTGAGGTATGGTCATCATTCCGCCGATCCTGAAATAATCATCGAGCGTGATAAAATTGAACTTTTCACCCCAGTCTCCTTCTGAAGAACTGTCCCCTGAGCCTATGTTATAATACAATGTGATATTTCTCAAACCATCAAGCTTTGTCCACCCCGGCGACTCAGGCGCAGATTCTCCCTCAGCCATATCAGAACTGAAGTCCCCTTTCCAGTAGACATTGCTCAGTTCAGCCTTCAGGATCACGAATTTTCCGTCAGCTGTTTCATCCTTCGCCCTGAAATTAAAATCGATCCATGCGCAGGCATGATTGAATTTGACAGGCACAGCCGACTCAGAAACCCCGATTCCTGGTGTCGTCAATGAATTGGCCGTATTCTGGTCATTCACATCGAACCACATCAGATCCAATGTCTCATTGGTGGCCCAATGATCATCCTTCTCCCACACAAACCTCCCTTGTTCGAATCCTTCAATACTCAGATGCGGATGATGCTCGTCAACAATATATTTGACATCAGACAGAGGCGTAGAAGTGCCGTATGTCAGTTCCCCGTCTTCGGCCTTGGAAATCTTCAGCCTGTAATACGGGCTATAGCCGGCAAAGGCCAGATATCCTGTTTTCGGCCAATATTTCGGCATATGCTTGTATTCGTCAGCCGGGGCTGAAACATTGGCAGTCAAGGCTCTGCCTTTTCTCGTAATTTCGATATCGAGGGCATTTGCACCTCCTGCCCAATAATTTCCATCCGCTGGTTTTGCGAACGGCTTGCCATCGATATAGGTCACCAGACTGCCGGCATCTTCCGCATTATAGAAATCCGCCCAATTCTGAGAAGTGCCTGTGATCTTGTGATAAGCGAAAATTCCGATGGTCTCATAGTCGAAATCGGAATCATCAGGCCCGTCTACTGCTCCTGGAAGAGCCTTGGTAGCCATGCCTGCCACAGGGGAAAAGCCGATTTCTGCCACGGCATCGTCATAGACCACAGCCTCCTGGACACAGGAAGCCAGGCCCGGCATCATAGCCGTCCACACCGTCAGCATCGATATTTTCAACAAACCGCTTCTCATTTTCACCTTTTCTTCATTTGCTTTTTAAAACCATTGCCGGCATCCTTCCGTTTGCATAATAAACTCTTCCATCTTGCCTTGAGACAGGCTCTTGCAGGCTAAATCGGGATATCGATGACGATGTCATCCCATTCATCCACCTCAGGCGCCAGGCCGCCTCCCCCGCTTTCAGGAGCATCAGGTTCGTCTATCACTATGTCCGGATTCCCGTCTTCTCCTGTATTCACCCTGATGATCTGCTCAGGATTGTCCACGAACTGGCTGCTCACATCGAAATTGAACTCATGGCCTTCCGCGGCAGTGTCGGTAACTACCAGCGTGATCACCTGCTTCTCCGACGGCACATATCCGAACGTATTGAACTGAATCTCCAGCACGCCCTCTTTCGTCACGCTCATCGTCTCGAAAAACACCGAAGCCTTATCTTCCGACTCCTCGTCAGAAGCCAGAGTGTTCGACAGAGCCAGCCCGGAAATCACCCCGGCCACACTTGCCACATATTGTATTCCCTCCACCCTGTCTATATATACCTTCCACGTCTCCACAATAGTGCTTGCATCCAGGTCTATCACCACTGGCGGAGCTTCCACGCTCCTCGCCGGCACATAAACATCCCTCTCCCTCGCCACATAATGATGGTCCGGCTCATACACTATCAGCTCTTCAGGGTCGGCGTCAGCACGGCTCTTCAGACGGCTCTTATAACTCTCGGGCACTTCGTTGGTCGTCGCATGAATCCCGTGCCACAGATACTCGTTCCCCACTATAGTGCTCTCAGTATCAAAATTGTACGCCAGCACATGATATGTTCTCCCCGGTATCACATTCACCCGTCCGCCCGAAACAGGAAGAAAAGCATGGGAAGCGAAGCCGCCATCCTCGGAATCAAAGAACATCACCCTCATCATCCCCGGCTCTTCAGGGTCAGGATAATTCACTATATCATAGTCGATAGAGATATTCACCTGCACATTGTTGTCCCCCACAGTCAGCGGCCGCCTCTTGCACGCTCCTGAAATAAAGACAGCCGAGAGCAGCGCAGCCGCAGTCAGAAACGAAGGAGACACCCGCATTGGCGTCAGGCATGACGCCACCTTAAAAATCCTCTGCACACTCATGCCCCGCCTCCTTTCTGCTTCACTTTCACACGTATAGGCACTACCAGAGAAACTGACGCCCGGGTCGGCCCGAAAAAATTGTATTTCCGGTGCTTGATCCCAGGGTCCTTGATCAAGTCTGTATAGTCGTCTGTCGGAGTATAATGCCTCGCCACCGTATGAATCCATCCCAGCCCGATGTTGAACTCCATCCTCAGCCTGTCCTTCGCCAGCGGAATCGCATACGTGTAGTCCACACCTATATCTATATACTCGCCCTGATTCCCGCTTTTCTCCCACTGATAGTCATAGTAGCCGAACCCTGCATAAGCCCCGAGCGCATGCCCCGTCAGCTTATCCTCCTCGCCCCTGTCCTTCCCGAACCAGTACTTCGTGTCCACGAACCAGCCCAGCATCTCCGCACAATACTTGTTGCTCCGGGCCAGCCACCACGGGAAATAATAGTCCGCGCCCACCGACCAGCTGTACCCCGCCGGCACCTCCACACCGACATTCAAAGCCGGCACAAGCAGGTTTGTCCTGACGGCCAATATCATTTTCTTTTCTACCGGAGCCTGCGGCAATGGCTGTACCTGCCGGTACAATATGTTTCCTTCCGGGCCTTCGGCCAATGCCTGCGGTCCTGCAATCGGCGGCATCAGCACCATCGGCACCGAAACGTTGAAAGTCACCGCCGAGGCCCTCATCAGATAAATATGATGCTTCAATATATATCTGAATGTCGGATCCATCTTTCTCAGGACCTTTTCCTTCTCATCGTTCGTCAGGTCCGACTCCATCAGCGCTATCAGTTCATCACGCGCAGGGATATTCCTGTCCTCGTAAACCACCTTCCGGAACGTGCTCCAGTCCTCGCCCGTCGGATCGATGTAAATGATCTCAGGGTCGATGTCGGGATATCTTTCCTCCAGCAGGTCCATCGTAGAAAGCCCTCTTTTCTTCGAAAGCCAGACATTGAAGGCATTCCCTCCGTCGGGAGAGGCCGCCGAGACGATGGAAATGGAATCAGCCGTGATAGTGCCTTTTGAGATGAGGCTGTCTATCTCGGCCTGCATCCTGCGGATGGTCTCGCCGTTTCCGCGGAATGTAGTGTCTATGTTCCATTTATTGATTCTGAAAAATATCGTGTACTGTTTCTGGAAAGTCTTGACTATGGTCTTAGGTCCGTCGGCATCTGTTTCCGGCGATGATTCCTGAAAGCTGGCATCATGCTTTGCTTCAGTCCCAGATGTTTCGCCGCTGGATGCACAAGACATGGTACTGCCCATAGCGCCGGCCTCAGCATAGCCTGCCACAGAAAAAGAGCATAACGACAATGCCGCTATGCAGAAACATACCAACTTGATTTCCCGTGTTACACTACACATCCCTGACTGTCAGCCAATTCGTTTTACAAAAATCAATTCACATCAATAATAATAAAACATCGCGTACATGGAGGGGATAAAACCAACAGGTATCTGACATCACAAAACGACTCCTTCGAAAAACATTGCCCACTCTCAAAAAATGTACGTTTAATCTTCAATCGTACGTTTAAAGCGATAGTCGAGCCACAAAAGTAATTATAATTTTTCAAATTAAGATTTAAAAATGAATATTTTTCATAAACTAATGAGTAATAAGCATAAATACACATTGAATATCAATATTTAAACGAGCCTAGCCATATTGACTGCTCTCTTCAAGATTAAACGTACGTTTAAAATGTTATTAAGGGTAAGGCATGGATTGGCTGTGTGCGTTTGTATACTGTCGTCCTGGATACTGATGTCCGGGACGATTGATATTTATGCCGGCAATCTTCCGGCATATACCGGCCGAAAAGACAGCCTTACGATATATTTTGAAATCAGCAGCGGGAAAGCTGATCCAGCATTGGCCGGCAACGGCCAGAAAACTGACAGCCTGAGAAGAATTATATTGCGGTATGGCAATCTTCCTGATTTCCGGATGTCCATGACGGGATACGCATCGCCTGACGGCACTGTCAGATACAACGACTGGCTTTCTGCCCGCCGTGTGGAAGATGTGATGCGGCGGCTTGAAAATCTGACCGGAGAAAAGTTCCCGGATTCTGCGGTGGATACGGTCAGCGTCGGCGTGGACTGGGACGGGCTGGCGAAGCTCATTGCCGGAGGCCTTGCTTTCAAAGGATCTGACGAAGTTCTTTCCATAGTGAAAGAAATGCCTCTTTATGTCATTGAAGACGGGAAAATTACGGGCGGCAGGAAAAAGTCGCTTATGGACCTGCATCGCGGAGATGTGTTCAGATACATGATGGACCATGTATTTCCTGAATTGCGCCGCGTAAGTGTCACTGTATACTATACTGTCCCTGAGCCGCTGCCGGTCCTGCCGTCTGTCAAAGGGCCTGGCCCTGTCATCTCGCAGACAGGACATCCACTGAGGCGGCCCGGCATCAAGACACGGACTGTACAGGAATTCCAGGGAAAGACACACCAAGAGACAATGCATGCAGCCACTTCGGATGCGGGGAATTACAGGCTTGCGCTGAAGACAAACCTCCTGTCTGACATAGCTCTAATGCCATCGCTGGAGGCTGAATATCTTATAAACGAGAAATGGACAGTGGCAGCGCACGGGGCTGTGGCATGGTGGAGCAAGGATTCTGCGCACAAATATTATCAGCTGGCCTCCATATATCCTGAAGCGCGATGGTGGTTCAGGACACGCAAGCCATGGCACGGGCATTACCTCGGCGCTTTCGCCGGAGGAGCATGGTACGATCTGGAGAACGGAGGCCGTGGTTATAAAGGTGAAGGCGGTTTCGTGGGGCTGAGCTACGGATATATGTTCCCTGTCGGGAAACGGCTGTCGATAGAGGCCGGGATCGGGGCTGGTTATCTCTATACGAAATACGAGGAATATCTGCCTGTGCCATATATGGGAGGAACTCACTATGTCTATCAGCAGACTTCGCAGATGCACTGGTTCGGGCCGCTGAAATTCAAGCTGGCCCTGGTGTGGCGGCTCTGGGATGACAGGAAAGGAGGTGCGAGATGAAAGGACTGGGCACTATCAGAAGCTCCCTCCCTCGCAGGAGGACGGACGGATTCAGAAAAGCGACATCCGGGTTCGCAATATGGTCTGCGTTTGCCTTCATGCTGGCTTCAGCACTTTCCGGGTGCAGGAAAGACCTGTGCTACGACCATGATCACTGGAAAGTGAATGTCGAGCCTGAGTGGGAACTGGCCTGGGAGAGGGATTACGGCAGGGATTGGGAGACGGACTGGGATTCGCCTGCAGGATATGCATATGATGACTTGCGGCCTTCTCCGGGGAACGGACTGGCAGCTTTCGTATACGACGGAAACGGGCATCATACGGAAAGACATATTGCCGCCTCAGGCGGTGAACTTCCTGTCGGGGAAGGTCATCGCTCTGTGCTGCTCTACAACGACGATACGGAATATATCGTATTCAGCTCTATGGATTCATACGCAGAGGCATCGGCAGCTACCCGAACCCGCACGCGGGCATCTTATGCACAGAATCACGGGGCAGAGAGCACAGTGAACTCTCCGGACATGCTTTTCGGGTCATGGATCGAGGACATCATGATAGAGGGGACGCCCGGTGTTTCGCTGATGGACCTGCCGGTGACGTTGCGGCCGCTGGTGTACAAATATGTCATTGTGTACAGGTTCGAGTCGGGGATAGAGCATGTCAGGCAGGCGCGTGGAGCATTGGCAGGGATGGCGGAGTCGGTCTATCTGCGCAACGGGCATACCGGACCGGAGAAAGTGACTGTGCTGTTCGATGACGCACGCATTGACGCGGAGCGTTCAGAGGTCAGCGCGGTGGTCAGCACTTTCGGCGTGCCTGACTACCCTGACAAATATTATCAGGGCCTTTCAGCCCGGGATGTACCTGACGTGTTCGGGCTGAATCTCGAAGTGATGCTGCCTGACGGGAGTCTGAAGAGCTTCGAATTCGACATTTCCGGACAGATGGCGGACCAGCCGCGCGGAGGTGTGATCGAAGTGGAGGGCCTGACGGTGAGCGAGGATGAGTTCGGAAGCGGAGGTGCGTTCGATGTCGAAGTAGGAGGATGGGGTGACTATGAGGATATTGTGCTGCCCCTATAGCGGGGCGGCAGGCTATTGTCTATCGGCACGCAAAAGACCAGAGGCCCTCACGGGCAACGATGCCGGCAGACAAAACAGACATATTATTTTATGATAAATCAAACCAAACTAAAGTACTAACAATTAAATTTTTAATGTTATGAAAAAATTTTTGATCATCGCCGCGGCGGCAGGCACAGTGCTCGCCTCCTGCGCCAAGACCGAAACCGTCGAGGTCTCCGATGCGAAGTACATCGGCTTCGACAGTGCCTGGATCGGCAATCCGACGAAGATTATTGACGAAGTCACTACCGACAACATCAAAAGCTTCTTTGTTTACGGTGGTTATACTGCCGATGATGATGTCTTCGAAAACGGACGTGAAGTGACTCCTAACGCCAACGGAGAATGGACTTACTCTCCGCTTGTGAAGTGGGAAGACAACCAGACTTACAATTTCTACGCATATTCAGGCGTTTCCGTCACTCCTGCGTATTCATACTCGGATGGTCTGACTTTCTCCGATGTCACAGTTAACGGCACAGATAATCAGACAGACTTCATTTATGCAGAAACTACTAACGTATCATCAGGCACGGAGGGCACGGTAAGGGACAAAGTGCAATTCACATTCAACCATCTGTTTTCAATGGTTCAGTTCACTATCAAGAGCGGTTTCCCTGAAGATGTGGTTCTGAACATTTCCGATTTCGAGCTTTACGGCCTGAACAGCAAGGCATCTTTCAATGCTTCAGGAACAGCCGACGAATGGACTGCGGCCTCTGAGCAGCTGGCTGAGGGCAATGGCATAAATCTCAAGGAAGGTGCAGCTCAGGCAACAGAGCCTGCTTCTACAGACTATGTAGACAACTGCGTAGTGATGCCTCAGACTTTCTCAGACAATTTCGTCTATGCCAAATTCACTTTGAACGTACTGACAAGCACAAGCATAGCCACAGCTATTGTAGACAAGGTCATCACTGCGAAAATTCCGGCCGATACTTGGACCAAAGGCTATCGCTACAACTACATCGTGACCATTGACGGCCAGACCCTCGACTTCATCACGTTCGACGCGCCTGTTGTCAACAAATGGACTGATGAAAACATCAACATGGTCAACAACCCTGACAATTCCGGTCAGTTCATAGGAGAATAACCGATTGCATGCGGCAAAATGCCACAGGCAGATGTCTGGCACAGACCGATACCAGGGGAATTTACCAGAATTAGTCGCGACCGAGTGTTGCTGTTCCGGCAGATTTCGAAATCTGCCGGAACAATAAATAACAACCTGCCCTGCCGCACAAAACAATACGCGATGAATATGAAAAACCTCATACCACTGCTGAATGCCGCAGCCGCCCTGTCCCTGCTGGCATCCGCCTCGTCGTGTACCAAAACCCGCATCGACATCGGGTCCGGAACAAGGACATATATAGAATTCGCCTCCGCCATCACCAAAACCCCCGTCAACTCCGCCGATGACATGTCAGAATTCGCAGTATGGGCATATTATCAGACCGCTGACGGTTCTGCTGAAATTCAAATGGAGAATATAAAAGTACATAGAGAATCGGACAACAGCTGGTCATACGCTGAATTACAGACTTGGAAAGAGGGCGACTGGCATTTCGAAGCCTTGTATCCGCTTCCGTCTTCGTTGGAAACCTCTGAAATCACGTCTGAGAAAGATGCTTTGGAATGGAATTTCACTATTTCCAAAGACGGAACATTGACTGGTCCGACAGGCTTGAACATCAATTACTACTATGGTCCGACCGCCTCTCATGACCTGATGACAGCATCACACGACCGGACATACTCAGAAACCACCCCGAACTCTGCTCCTGTACAATTCACATTCAGTCATCTGCTGTCCCGCGTCAGCATTGCCGTCAAGGCATACGGAAATGACGTATTCCTGCACTCACTTACTTTTAGCGGCATGAGCATGCTTGGAGAGTTCAATACCCAGACAAGCGGTGTCGGCAAATGGAATCTGCTGACAAGCATTCCGGAATTATCAAATGTTCAGCCAGGCAATTTTTCCGCGAATCAGGATAATATCCAGAACCCGTTGCCGTCAGACGGTACTCCGGTCACAGTCTTGCCAGACCTGCTTCTCATTCCCCAGACCCCCGGTGGAAGTGCGAATGCTGAGAATCCCGTCAAAATAGATATTGCATACCAGACAGAAACCGGACAGGAGCAACGCGATGAAGTGTACCTACCCTCAACCACCACATGGGAATCCGGTAAGCACTACAAATATACGCTGATGGTCAGCGGTGCAGACGTTGGACTGAATGTAAACATTGTAAAGTGGGACGAAAGGAATTTTTCCGTTGAATTCTAAATCCGACCTGTCATGAGAAAGAATTTTTCACATATCACACAGGCTTTCATGACTGGATTGGTCCTCTGGACTTTCTCTTCATGCGAGGAGAATATAACCCCTGAGAACTCGTCAGAAGTGCAGTTAAGCATAGACCTGCCAGGAAATCTCGATGTCGAGACAGGACCATGGACCAAGGCAGACGGCGACTATGTGGATGCATCGCAATATGAAGGTGTCCGCACACTCAGGATTATCGTAACCTCCGGTCCTGCGGAATCAAGGACTATTTTATACAATCAGAAAATTGACGGTCTGGAGAATCTGATTACATATACGACCACCATACCTGACCTGCCTCACGGCAGCCTTACATTCTACGCAATAGCCAATGAGGAGAGCCTCGGTATGGAATATAATGATGAGACCATAACATCAAACCTTGCCGAAAATCACAAACTGCTGTTTGCGGACATTGCGAACCCGAAACATTTTCCAGCCCGAGGGCCTGATATTGTAAAAAACGGAATTCCGATGTCGGGCTACACCTCGGTGGAACTGACAGGAGACCGGTCTGTCACCATTGACCTGTACAGGTCAGTAGTAAAACTCGCCCTCGTAGTCGAGAATGCCACTAAATCCCCTGTAACACTGAGAAAAGTGTCTTTCGGAGAATTTTTCGGTGACAGATATTATATGTTCAGAGATCTGACACTGGACGTACCAGACGGCATACAATATACAGGGATGACATACGACAATCTGTCAATCACAATTCCCGGTGCCCTAAATGCCGATGGAGAAGAGCCTCAGACTCAGACTCTGTCCGCATATTTTTATCCTACACATCCGGACTTCACAGAAGGAAACAGTCCGTTCACTATCGGGCTGGAGACTAGCAACAATATTTACAAACCGCTTGTGTTCGCAAGCAATACAGCATATTTTATCAGAAACACCCAGGTGAATCTGAGAGCAAGAATCACTACTACAATGGGTGTACAGCTGGATTTCACAGTCTTGGGATGGGACGATCGGCCAGTTACAGTCCCGCCGTTTGAATAGGAGACAAAAATCATGAACAGATTTGCAAAATACAGCATATTGTTTCTGCTGGGACAGATGATTCTTCCTTTGTACAGCTGTACTGTGGAAGAATTGTATATCATGCCTGTACAGGAAGGGATTCCGACCACTGTGACACTGAATTACAATGTGTCCCAGGAGCAGGTCATGACCAAGGCCGCCCAGTCTGCAGAATATGAAAACCGCGTGGACAATATGTATGTCTTCGTATTCGACTCAGACGGGAACAGGGTACCGACTGTAGACAATGATGACCATAATAATCCGCTCAGTTTCTTCACTACGTCAAACGGCCTCTCAGTGACCAATGGAGACGGTTCGGAAGGGAATCTCACCAAAGGTTCTGTAACGTTTACGGTAGGCTCCGTATCAAATGCATCCATAGTGGGTATCGCCAATCTGACGACTGCCACGACTGCTACAGCTTTCAATGTAACGACAGACGATATGGATGACATACAGACTCTTGATGAACTGGAATCAGTCGTAGTGAGAATGGAAGACGGCCATACCATAGAGCGTAACGCTCTGTTCATGATGACCGGCTATGCAAAAGACTCTGATGGGAATTCCTCTTTTGACATAATCGGGTCTGAAGGAGGCAACGCGGAACTGGGGTGCTCAATCGAACTGACCAGAGTAGATGCGAAAGTTGTAGTAAATGTCACATCGGAACCAGCCGATAAAAGTTGGACAAATTTCTCTTTCGAACCGAAAACATGGAGAGTGATGAGAGTCCCTGCCCAGACTCTGCTGTTGCCTTATGATGAGGCAAACGGTAAGACTGAAAAAGGACCGTGGGAAGATACTGACGACAAGGACTGGGACTACTCAGAAGACGATGCCGCTTATTTCGATACCGAGGAAAGAGCATTCGAAATAATGGTTCCGGATGAAAATGACAACACATCTTACTATAAAGGCGGAAGTTTTACTTTCTATATGCCGGAAAACCGCAAACATTTCAAACAAAAAATAACAGAATCAGGTCCTGCAGGATATGCATTGCGAGAAAAACAAGACCAATCCTTTGAAGGTGATTTCTCCAGCAAGCCGGGACAGGAATATAAAAACAGCGGCTTCACATATGCCAACCCAAACTCCACTTATCTGATCCTGACCGGCTATCTGTCATATACAACAAACGGTACGGTAGTCAATACCGATACCAGATATATTGTACATCTCGGATATTATTTTGAAGATCCGAATGACTACGACACCAGACGTAACGGCAAATATACTTATACCGTTACGGTAAAAGGAGTGAACAACCTTACTGTCGAAGTCAGCAATGACAACGAAGTGCGTCCCGGATATGAAGGAGATATAGTCTATAGCAACAACGAAATCTACTATCTGGACTCTCACTATGACCGTTGTTTGCTAAAAATACGTCCTGCGGATGTTTCCGAAAGCATGACCTGGAGTATCAAGACTCCGTTCAGTTCAGGAGTTCACACTATCGGTGATAATACGTACAAGGATGTCGAAGACTTCAGATGGATAAAATTTGCGATAAACAGAAAATTCAATGTCGGCCACGGTCAGTATGTGAAATTCCCGGGAGAGAAAATTTATAACAAGGATTGGGAACCATCAAACGCAGACTTGAACAATGTTCCTAATTTGATAGATATAGACCAGCTGGTAAAATATCTTAAACTCGTCAAAAAGACTGATCCAGATCTGTCATCTCTGAAAACCGACACCTCGCTGGACCATGTGTGCATAACTGCATTTGTAGATGAATTTCTGTACTATTATGATCCAGTGGAAGATCCTGATCAGAGCACACCGAAGCCGGAACTATGGCATAAGTGTGTGGATGTCTCCGACAGGATGATGCATATCATGGTAGTACCTGTGGAATCGAATGGTGAATATTACAGTCCTGACGGAAATACAAGCATGCTGACATCAGTATATTCATTTGTTCAGAAAGCTATCCGTACGGTATATGATGCTACGAACATGGATCTGAAGACGGCATGGGGTCTTGAATCAGTGATGGAAGGAGAAGACAACGGATACAATGGACGTTTGGAGGTTGGAGATGTCTCGGCAGCTTCCAGACTTGGCGAAGACACTTACAATAGCAACGGGCGGCTGAACTGTTTACAGTGGATGATTAACAAGAATTGGACAGACATAGTACAGACATCTCAGCGTTATGGTCTGAATCCGGCTTACAACAATGCGGCATACGCCTGTCTGCTTCGGAACAGAGATCTTGACGGAGATGATGAGGTCGACGCGGAGGAAGTCAGATGGTATCTTGCATCCATAGACCAGCTCACTGACATCTTCATCGGAGAATGGGCACTGGATAAAGCGTCCAAACTCTATCCGTACGACCCTGCAAACAACGACTATCCTCCGACTGACAAGGTTTACTGGCACTACACGTCCAGCAGTCCAGACCCTGCCAGAAGCAACTATCCTAACGTTTTATGGGCAGAGGAAGGCGCCTCCAGAGGCAACTATGACAACGGTTCGACAGAGCTCAACGGGTCATATTATTCATACAGGTGTGTCAGAAATCTCGGACTTCCTATAGACCAGCCGGATAAAGAGCCCGAAGATCTGGTACAAGTCACTGATAACGGTGACGGAACATTCACCATGGACCTTTCCCGTATGAATCCGAAGTCACTTAGGACATCCATGGACGGCGGTCAGCCATTGCCGCTTGACAATGAAAAAGGCAGTAATAACAGACCATATAGAAAATTCACTGTAGGGAAAGATGCGTATGGAATTAAAGGTGCCGATATTACGGAAATAACAAATGGCGGACACACAACTGCTCATAGTGTTCCAGATAACACAGAATGGGAAACCAGCGCTAATTTAATCAATGATAGCTATTGGAATAGCTACCAGAATTATAATCCTTGTCCTGAAGGATATCGCATTCCAAGTCACCGGGAGCTATTAATTATGACATCAAGACTTTCTTCTTCCCAGTGGCCTCAATATACAGTAACAGCATATTACTGGCAGCGAACATCTAGGTGGGGAGAACTAATAAGATTTGAGGAAGAGCAAAAGGCAAAGACTTACACATTAACTCCAAACTATTATTTGTGTCATACATCTTTCTCAATGAAGGACATTCCGCCTTATA
The DNA here is from genome assembly GCA_949289565.1 of uncultured Bacteroidales bacterium. Lineage (GTDB taxonomy): Bacteria > Bacteroidota > Bacteroidia > Bacteroidales > UBA932 > Cryptobacteroides. The sequence continues at coordinate 125,759 of CASEOO010000002.1, read as the reverse complement.
AAACAACTGATACAGACAAACAGCGAGAAGGTTTCGGCTGGATATACAGTAGCGATGTATTTATGTTACAAAATAACAGAAATGATGATGTCGGCTACGTCCGCTGCGTCAAAGACACAAACTGATCTGCGGCATCATCTGCCCCAAACACATGCCGGACTAAAGGTAAGCCTCCGGCGAACTGTATCCTGCTAAGTTCATAAAGTTATCCCGACTTTGACGAGGTCTGTTCAAAGTCGGGATATTTCATTAAAGCCGATCAACTTTACGTAAAGTTGTTCAAAGTTGGTTGCTGTCGTTGGAATGGGGTTTCCAATTCATGGAAAACAGATCTTTCTCGTATGTCAATTTTACTTCCGGTTCGAACCGTGCGATCTCACAAGCCTTAAACAATCGCTCAAAAGCCTCCGTCCTCAGTTCATCGGGAAGTCGGTCAAGCGTGCTGATGTGAGTAAGGGCGAAACACCACTTGTCCAGCATCGTCTCACACTCCTCAAGTTCCTTCCCGAAGCGGTTCAGTTCCACGAAGATAGTAAAAATAGTCTCATCGGGAACCATCATCGTGTTTTTTCACGGAAAGTATATTCTGAGATGATGCTGTCCTCGGGTGAAAACTTCTGCAAGTCCTACAGGTCCTTGTCCAGGAGTCCTATGAAATACACCGGAGGTCAGCGAATATATGGAAAGATGCGGGATAGGGAACATAAAAAAGAGAAAAACATTCGCATTCCACTGAATGTTTTTCTCTTTTTTAAAGTTTTTTCTTTTTCTTGTATTGATAATATGGTGTGAAGCTGACGGCGGCATCCACTTCGGAAAAGGATGCGCGGAATCTTGAAAAGGTTTCGCGGGAGACATGGAATTTCCGGCATACATCTGCTATGGTGCTCCCTTGATTGAGCATTGAAACCACATGGGCTATATTTTCCTTCAAAACATTCATCTTCGTATAGCTTCCATGGCGGCGGCCGAGCTTGACACCCTCTGCCTTGCGCATCGCCAGAGCCTCTTTCGTCCGCATTGATATCAGGTTACGTTCAATCTCTGCCACCAGGCCGAAAGCGAAGCAAAGGACTTTGCTGTTGATCGTATTGTCAAATGTATAGCCTTCTTTTGTAGTGTAAAGCAGAATCCCCTTTTCCAGGCACTTGCCCATGATAGACATGATTTCAGTGAGAGTCCTGCTCAGACGCGATATTTCAGTAACGATAAGCGTATCTCCGGGCTGCATTGTCTTAAGCAGCCTCCCCAGCTTGCGATCTTTCTCGCTCTTGCTCCCGCTGGCCACCTCCACTACCCAGCGGTTCACAGTGATGTTTTTCTGCGCAGCAAATCTTTCGATTTCGTCTTTCTGATTCGCCGGGTGCTGCTTTCCCGTGCTTACACGTAAATAACCGATTGTCATGATACCGTTGTAATATGATTAACGGCATCAAGTTAGTTATCTTGACATCAAGGACCGGCAGTAGAACCTGTCGCGAGCCAGCTGGGCCTTGAGCTGGGTGAATGAAGAAAAACGAATCTCTTCCCTGATGCGGCGGAGAAAATCAAGCCTGATGTCCAGCCCGTATATGTCTTCGCTGAAATCGAAAATGTTCGTCTCGATGGTGCGGGCATTGCCCTCGCGCACGGTCGGACGGTTTCCTATATTGCACATGCCATAGAATTCACGGCCTAAAGTATGCACCTTCACGAAATAGACGCCATTGGCAGGCACCACTTTCAGAGGCTCATAAAGCTGCATGTTCGCAGTGGGGAATCCAAGCACGCGCGAACCTATCTGCTCGCCTGAGACAACCACTCCGAAAAGAGAATAGCTGTACCCCAGCATATCGGCCGCACGCGTGACATTCCCACGTCCGATCTCATTTCTTATCTTCGTGGAACTGACCTCAAGTCCCTGGCCAGAAGTGACTTTTTCTGTCCATATCACATCCAGGCCCATGCTCTCGGCTATCTGGCGGACTCCGTCAGCATCACGCGCATCGCTTCCCATCCTGTTGTCATAGCCCAGCACTATGGCGTCCACACCATAGCGCCCGACAAGATATTTTTCGAAATATTCTCTGGTGGTCAATGCCCCGAATTCCTTCGTAAACGGGATGACCTCCACTCTGTCCACGCCGAGTCCCTTCAGCAGAGCCTCCTTTTCAGACATAGATGTCAGCAGCCTGAGATTTCGTGCCTCCTGCTGCAAAACAGTACGGGGATGAGGCCAGAATGTCACCACCATGCTCTCATCCCCTCTGTCATGCGCGGCCTTGACCAGCCGCCCTATCACAAGACGGTGCCCGATATGGACACCGTCGAAAAATCCGGTTGCGGCAACCATTGCTGGAATACCTCTACAGCCACCTTACGAGTTCGAAATCCTGTCTGTGAGGCAGAAGTTCGTTCTTCGCATAGATTCGTGCCGCCACCTGGTACAGTCCAGCCACCTCAGGAGTAATGACTGCCTGATATGTAGCTACGCCGTCATTCGAAGCTACAGGAGTGAATTCAGCGACTGAGCTGATATGAAGCTTCCCTTTTGAATCTGTAGTGGCAAACAGCATCTCCACTCCTATTTCCTCAGGCTTGAGGTCCCCGATATTGAGAACTACCTCGGACTTGAATTCCTTGCCGAGCGACACATCCTCGTTTGCGCTGTCAGGTTTCACCATTGACACGAGATTGACATTCTGCCACTCTCTGCGCAGATGCCTCTTCCAGTCAGCAATCTGTCTGGCGACAGCGAAATCATTGGCCGCCAGGCTGACGAACCTCTTGGACTGAGGGTCGTAGTACTGGTTGATGTAGTCGGTAAGCATCCTGTTCGTGGTGAAATTGCATGCCACCTGCGCGATAGTGTTCTTTATATACTCGAGCCAGTCAGATGAACGTCCAGTAGAGCGGCTGAAGTTGTAGAATGTAGGAGCGATGTCGTTTTCTATGATAGTATAGATAGTGGCGGCATCGAGCTCGTCCTGATAGTTCTGGTCCTGATAAGTCCTTTCCATAGGGAGAGCCCATCCTGCACCTGGCTTGTAGCCTTCCACCCACCAGCCATCCAGCACGGAGAAATGCATCACGCCGTTCATAGCGGCCTTCTCACCTGAAGTTCCTGAAGCCTCGAGAGGCCTGGTAGGGTTGTTCATCCATACATCGACACCCTGAACGAGAAGTTTCGCCAGTGTGATGTCATAGTTAGGCACGAAGACTATCTTGCCGATGAACTGAGGCATCTTGGAGATATCCACGATGCTCTTTATCAAATCCTGTCCAGCCTTGTCTGCCGGATGAGCCTTTCCTGCGAAAATGAACTGCACCGGCCTCTCCGGATTGTTCACAATCTCATTCAGCCTGTCGAGGTCGCGGAACAGGAGGTGAGCCCTCTTGTATGTAGCGAACCTGCGTGCAAAACCAATAGTCAGCACATCATCCCTGAGAGTCTCCTTGATAGTCACGATCTGGCGAGGAGAATAATGGTTGGCGACAGATGTATCTGAAAGCCTGTCCTTGATCTCGGCGATAAGCTTCTTTCTGAGAGCTGTGCGGACATTCCAGATATCGGCGTCGGACACCTTGTATATGCCCTCGAAGCAAGACTTGTCATAGTGGTGAGTCTTGAATTCCTCGCCGAAGACTTTGGCATGGATTTCTTTCCACTCAGGAGCAGTCCATGTCGGATAATGCACGCCATTCGTGACATAGCTGACATGAAGCTCCTCAGGCAGGTATCCAGGCCACATGTTGGCGAAAATATCGCGGCTGACCTCTCCGTGAAGCCATGAAACGCCGTTCACTTCCTGTGAAATGTTCGCCGCGAGAATGCTCATGGAGAATTTCTCGTTCACGTCACTGCCGTTGATCTTGCCGAGCCCCATCATAGTCTCCCAGTCGATTTTCAGCCTCTGAGGATAATGTCCTATATATTTTCTGAGAAGGCCCTCGTCGAATGCATCATGCCCTGCCGGAACCGGAGTGTGCGTAGTGAAAAGTGATGAAGCACGCACGAGCTCCAGTGCCTCTGGATAGTCGAGGTTCTCGTCCTGAATGTATTCGCGCAGCCTCTCAAGCCCTGTGAAAGCGGCATGACCCTCATTGCAATGATATACCTGAGTGTTGATGCCAAGCTTTCTGAGAGCCCTGATGCCGCCGACACCGAGAAGAAGCTCCTGCTTGAGCCTGTTCTCCCAGTCGCCGCCATAGAGATGATGTGTCACAGACCTGTCCTCCGGCAGATTCTCCTCATAGTCGGTATCCATGAGATAGAGCTCCGTCCTTCCGACATCCACTCTCCAGAGCCTTGCGTTCAGGTTTCTTCCAGGGAATGCCACGCTGACAGTCATCCAGTTGCCGTTTGAATCCCTCACCGGGGTGGCAGGAATCTTCATGAAGTCCTGCGCGTCATACTTGGACACCTGGTCGCCCTGTGCAGACAGCACCTGCGTAAAATATCCATAGCGGTAGAGAAGTCCTACCGCCACCAGATTCACATTCATGTCGCTGGTTTCCTTCAGGTAGTCGCCTGCAAGGATTCCCAGACCGCCGGAGTAAATCTTCAACGATGTGTCCAGGCCATACTCCATGCAGAAATATGCAATGGAAGGGTCTTTTCTTTCTGACTTCAAAGCCATGTAGGAGTTGAACTCGTTCATGACGAGGCTCAGCTCTCCCATGAATTCGGCATTCTTCTCCAGGTCGCGGAATCTCTTCAGGCTGACCTTGTCCAGCATGGCGATAGGATTTTCACCTGTCTCCTTCCACGCCTTAGGGTCGATCTTCTTGAACAGATTCTTGGCAGATTCATTCCAGCACCACCAGAGATTTCTGGACAGTGTCTCCAGATCTTTCAGCCCGTCAGGCAGATGCCTCGAAATCAGGACACTGTTCCATGACGGCTTGTTAACGTCTATTTTTTTGTACTGCATTGGTTTGTCACTCTTGATTTTAGGGAATGCTCCCCTGTCTGTTATCACTTTGTTGAGGGCTTCTGCATAAGCCTGTTTGTAATATACGATGTTATTTTCCCAGAGGGCTATTTCTGACACGTCCTTGGCATTGTCCATATACCTCTTGCGGCCGTCTTTAGTGAGCCGGGCGATTTCTTTCACACGCTCCACCACTCCGTCCACGACCTGAGGATAGTTAGAATCATTCCTGTCAAGTATAGTGATGCCAGGATGGTCCTTGTGATAATGGCTCTTCACCCAGAGGCCGAAACCGGCCAATGTCGTAGTGAGCGTCGGCACCTTGAACGCCAGGCTCTCGAGCGGAGTATATCCCCAAGGTTCGTAATATGACGGGAATAGAGCCAAGTCGAGGCCTACTATAAGGTCGTAATATGTCATATTGAAGACCCCGTCGTTCCCGTTCAGATAAGAAGGGATGAAATATACCTTCACCTTGTCGCCTGCGGCATTGTTGAAATGAAGTTCATCAAGCCTCCGGGATATGGTGTCATACTCCTTGTTCATCAGATAATGGGAAGTTCTGGTAACATAGCCAGACTCCTTGCCTTCCAGCTTGGCCACAAGTTCGCGGTCAGGGCCGTTGTGTCCTGAAGGAATCATAATGAATGCCTGGATGCTCTTCCCCTGGAAATCTGACTTGTTCAGTTTGTCCAAAGCATCGATGAACACATCTATTCCCTTGTTCTTGTACTCATAGCGGCCTCCAATGCCTATGAAAATCGAATTCTCAGGCACGGCTTCACCTGACATGGCCGTCGCGACCTGTACAAGTTTGTCCCTGGCCGCCGACCTTACCATAGGATAGTCTTCTTCCGACGGTGTAAAGCTGTTCTCAAAACCATTAGGAGTCACAATATCCACCTTGCGCCCGAGGAACTGACGGCATTCGTTGGCAGTGATGTCGCTCACGGTAGTGAATACATCTGCATTCTGAGCCGAATGCTTTTCCAGGGAGTGCCTGGCTATGACATTGAAATCCTTCGCCTTCTGGTCTCCGTCATAGAGATTCATGGAATCGTAGAGAGGAACATTGTTGCCGGCGAGGCAACGTCCTACCACGGTGGCGTGAGTAGTGAATACAGTAGCTACAGGCAGGCCTGACTGCTTGATGTAAAGCAGGCCGGCGCCTGTCTGCCATTCATGGAACTGCGCCACGACCCTGTCTGCAGGTGAAAGGTTGAACTTGTAGAAACTCTCTATCACCTTTCCGGCGGCATAGCCGAAAAGAGCTGATTCCACATAGTCCCAGTTCCCTGTCAACGAGTCTACACCGAAATGCAGCCAATATTCAGTCAGGATCTCTGATTTTTTTGTTAGAAACTGTTTGAAATCTACAAGGACAGCAACTGGAGATCCTGGAATGTTCCATTTTCCGATCGAGATTCTCAAGCCCTCGGATTCAGCCTGGGCTTTCCAGTCTCGGTACAGCCCCGGATCTTCTATGAAGTCTGGATTTGACTTGTCAGACTCCATCCACACATCAGGACCGATCAGAATATGGTGTCTCTTTAATTCCGTTTTAAGGTAGAGGGCCTTGGTGGCTATCACCGTATAAATACCCCCTACCTTATTGCAGACCTCCCAGCTTACCTCGAAAAGATAATCTGGTCTGATCAAATCGTTGTTCATCTAAATCTATTTCTTCGTTTTTACCGTTTTCTTGGCAGACGGCTTCTTCACGTCAGCTTCGGTCTCCGTCTTCACAGACTTCTTTCCTGCTGTCTTTTTAACAGGCTTTTTTTCTGATGCCGCAGACTTAGCCTTGGCTGGCGCCGCCTTTTTTCCGGCTGCAAAGTTAACATCTGAAACGGAAATTGCATCATCAACTCGCAAAATAAAATCGCTCAAAACATTCATATAGTTTATAAATGCCTCATACGGAGTATCATACGGGTTGAAATATTTATGTACAGCGCCGTCTGAGAAGAACTTCGTGCACATATAATAGAAGTGGTCGCTCTCCTGGAGATGTCCGAAATCTGACCAGAGGTCGCTGTTCTCGTTAAGCAGAGATATCTTCTCTGTAACATTGTAAAGCTTCTGGAAAGCATCGCTCTGGAGTTCATTTCCGAGCCATGCTGTTATATCCCTCTCTTCATCTGCCCAGGAAATAGGGTCTGGAACATCCAGTGAAGCCACTGCCTTGTGCTTGCGCCCAGCCTGCTCAGGTGTGACGAACTCGAACTCGCCGTCCTTGATGACTACGTCAGGGAAGTATCTCATGAAATCGAAGATACCGCTCTGCGCCTTCTGGTGCTCGCCGAATGTCTCATAGTCCATGAAAAGATTCACTATCTCGTCATTCTGAGCCGAAGCCTTGATCCAGCCGAGGAACTTGTCGCCAGTAAGCGGCCAGTCCTGCCAGTTCCTGTCGGAGAACCTGAATGCTATGTCGTCGCTGAGCGTATAGTTTCTGAGCAGAAGCTTGAGCTTCGGTGCGAGAGCGCCTGAATACACATAATTAGGGCTCTTCCATCCAAGCACGTGCTTGGCGCCTTCAGTCAGCATAGTCTTGAAGCCCATGTCATATACCATGGAACCGATCTCGTCTGAATAGATGAGCTCTGTATTTCTGAAAGACTTAGGAGTGACGCCGAAATAGTGCTCTATGGCTTCCTTATGCTTCTCCACCTGGCGTTTGAACTCTGTCGGTGAAGCAATGGCGGCCAGAGAATGATAGTAAGTCTCGGCGAGGAACTCCACACAGCCGGTGCCTGCCAGTTTGCGGAAGCTGTCTATCACTTCCGGAGCATATCTGTCGAACTGCTCGAGCACCGATCCGGATATAGAAAAAGCTGCCTTGAACTGCCCCTTGTGAGAATTGATGAGATCGAGGAGAAGCTCGTTCATCGGAAGGTAGCATCTCTGTGCCACCCTGCGGAGAATCGTCCTGTTGGCGAAATCATCATAGTAGTGTGAATCTTTTCCGATATCGAAGAATCTATATAATCTCAATCTGTTAGGCTGGTGCACCTGGAAATACAGGCATATACTTTTTTTCATTGTTCTGAAATTTTAAGTTAAGACTATTTAATAACTGACTCGTAAACCTTCTTGATCTTATAGGCGGCGTTGTTCCACTTGAGAGCATCGACCTCGTCCCTTCCGCAGCGTGCGGCCATATCCGACATAGCCGGATAGTTCAGCAGGCCGTACATGGCGTCAGCCATGGCATCGATGTCCCAGAAGTCCACCTTGATAGCATATTTCAGGACTTCAGCGACACCGGACTGCTTGGAAATGATGGACGGCACATTCGTCTGCATAGCCTCAAGAGGCGAGATGCCGAACGGCTCTGACACAGAAGGCATCACATATACATCAGAAAGCGCAAACATTTTCTGCACGTCAGCTCCGCGGAGGAAGCCGGTGAAGTGGAACTTGTCGGAGATGCCGAGCCTGGCGACATGACGGATACATCTGTTCATCATATCACCGCTGCCGGCCATCACGAACCTGACATGGCTGCATCTCTTAAGAACTTTAGCGGCGGCCTCGATGAAATATTCAGGACCTTTCTGGAAGGTGATACGGCCGAGGAAGGTGACAACCTTTTCCTTGACGCCCCTTTCAACCTCGATAGTCTTCCTGTCGCTGAAATCCACAGCATTGTGGACTGCCACCACTTTGTCAGGAGAAATACCGTACTTGTTTATGACGATATTCCTTGTGAGCTCGCTCACTGCGATTACTTTGTCAGCGGCCTCCATGCCTTTTCTTTCAAGGTCATACACCCTCGTGTCTATCTTGTCGTCGCTGCTTCTGTCGAATGAAGTAGCATGCACATGCACCACGAGAGGCTTGCCTGTCAGCTGTTTTGCAGCTATTCCGGCCAGATATGTCAGCCAGTCATGGGCATGGATGACATCGAATTCATCAGCGTGCTGAAGGGCGATAGTGGCGCCTACCATGGCATATCTCGCCACCTCTTCCATCAGGTTTTCGCCATATTTGCCGGAAAACTTGTATTTCTGCCCGTACTGGACCCGGAAGCTCTTGATCTGGCGCTTCCTCTCCTCCTCCACCATCTTGGTGAAATCCTGAGGGTCCACATATGGCACCATATTCGAGCCGATGTGTATAAACCTCACTTTCCCGAGGAACTCATCGACTGAAGTAGACACTGTATCTACAGGGACATCGCTTGCATTTATAATCTTCACGGCGCTCTGGTCCTCGTCGCCTGAAGCCGACGGCATCACGAAAAGCACATCGACATCGTTGGCGGCCAAGCCTTTGGTCATACCGTAGCAAGCCGTTCCCAATCCTCCTGCAATGTGAGGAGGAAATTCCCATCCGAACATCAGAACTTTCATAACTACTCCTCCTTCCTGTATTTGTTCATCAGATAGTCCACTTTCAGAAGCGCAGCCGTGCTGCATGCTGAAGATATAGCTCCGTGAGCCTCATGAGGTGGATCGCCGTCATAGAGTTCGGAGAATGCGCCCACGCCATGCTTGTTGATGTCAGCGTAGAAGCCCTCTGTCAGATACTCTGCCTTCTTGTAGAAATTAGAGCCCATCATCTTGAAGCATACGCTTGCATACGGGTCAAGCAGGATAGGGAATGCACAGCCCTGATAATAAGCCAGGTCGCGGTCTGTCTGAGAACCTTCATAGACGCCTCTGTACATCACGTTGCGCGGAGAAAGAGTCCTGATGCCTCTGCGGGTGACAAGTTCATTGTTCACTGTCATCACCACATCGGACTTGATCATATCCTCTACAGGAGAATAGTCCAGGCTGATAGCATAAAGCTGGTTCGGACGCACATCCATGTTCTGGCCGGAATTGTCGACATAGTCAGCCAGGTAGCCTGCCTCGTAGTTCCAGAATGTCTTCTGATAGTTTTCTTCTATCAGCTCGCGGACAGGAGACCATTTCTCTACGAATTCGTTTTTCTTCTTCGGACCATATTTCTTCTCCATATCTATGGCGAAGCATACTGCGTTATACCACATGGCGTTGGTCTCCACCTGGTATCCTGCCCTTTCAGTGACAGGGCGGCCTCCCACATATGTATTCATCCATGAAAGTGCCACACCGTCCATCTGCGCCCAGAGAAGGCCGTTAGGATGCATAGCCACTTCATTTCTATGGCCAGGAAGATAGCTTTCAAGTATGCCTTTCAGTGTAGCGCCATACTTCTTCCACACCCTCTTGCCAGCATCCTTCTCGCCTTTTTCGTCTTCAAGGTAGTGGATGTACTGCTGGATAGTGTCGGTGAGCAGAAGAGGGGCCTCCACCTGGGTCGTTCTATGGAAGAGCCTGTCCTGCTCGTCAGCTATAAGGTTGTCAAGAATCTCCTCGAACTCAGCGCAGTTTCCGTCTGCATAGAGCGTCAGTCCCGGAAGAGAAAGCACCGTCTCCCTGAGAAGGCCGGTCTCCAGCCATGAGAAACCTGCATTTATGCGCTTGTGGCCGTTTCTTGAACATTTGAGCATGTCTGCGTTCCTGACCAGAAGGTCATGGTAGTTGTGAATATGTCCCAGACGCTTGAGCGCATCTGTGAATTTGCGTTTCAGAGCCTTAGGGTCGTCTTCAGCGACAGATGCCGAGAATACGATGCTGTCGCCCGGTTTCATGGTCACCGTGAAGAAGCCCGGCACGAAAAGGTCTTCCTTGCAGCTGAACCCGCGGCGCATTTCATCTGAATACGTCACGCCGTTGTACCAATAAGGCAGAGACTTGAACTGAGCCTTGGCGCTGAGCTGCATATTCAGATCAGGGAAGTCCTCATAAAGCCTGAAAGATACGCCGTTGTTGATTTCCTTGCAGTCAGTCCTGGCCTCAGGATTCTGGCTGGTCAGGCTGTGGACACTTCTGAAAGCGAGGAAAGGCTTGAGCATGAGCGACGCCTTTTCAGGAGCTGCGATCAGGTGGTACTTGATAAGCACCTGGTCAGTGTCCGGAGCCATAAGAATAGTCTTGCTGAACAAGATTTCACCCACTTTGTAGATAATCTCAGGGGCAGGGTCAGCATCGAAATCGACTATGTACTTATGACCTCTAGGTTCGTAGACATCACCATAGCAGTGAATGCCCAGGTTGAATTGCTTGCCGCCCATGACAAGGCTTTCGTCCAGAGACGACAGAAGGATGAAATTCCCTCCGCCCAGTTTGTCGACCGGAACAGCAAGAAGTCCATGGTAACGCCTGGTGTTGCATGTCACGATGGACGTATTGCAATAGGCGCCTGTCTTGTTCGCCACGAGGATTTCCCTCTTGAGCGAATACTCCAGGTTTACCAATTCTGACTTGTTGAATTTCAAAAAAGCCATAATTTAATATATTATAGGTTAATAATTTTCAGTCTATTTTCTTCAGCACTATTGCGCAGCGGCACGGCAGGTAGAGATACAGCGTATGGTCGTATTTCTGATTCCCGTTCGGTGATTTTTCCGCTATGGACACATGCTCTTCACCTGTCTTGATCCTTGAGAATCCGTCAAATTCGGCCTCGTCGCTGTCCAGCACCACCTTATATTTTCCCGACGGAGCTGAAAGCCCATAGTCTGAAAAGGATAGGCAAGGATTGAAATTGAACGCAAAGATACAATTTATTCTTTTGAATACTAATATTTTTTTCTCTTCATCCTGCACGAGCAGCTCAGGACGCCCGGACAATATGTTCTCAGATTTGCCCAGCCGTATCATGGCATTGTCAAAATTCAGCAGATACTTGTACCTGAGATAGTCGGGCTCGGCAAGCGACCATTGGCGGCGGGCGTACTTGTACGACCAGCCATTTCCCTCGCGAGGGAAATCAATCCATTCCGGATGCCCGAACTCGTTTCCCATGAAATTAAGGTATCCGTCACCTGCGGTCGCCATGGTGACAAGCCTGATCATCTTGTGAAGGGCGATGCCCCTGTCAATGATATCCGACTTCGACTCCTTGTTCATGGAGAAATACATCTCCTTGTCCATCAGGCGGAAGATGATGGTCTTGTCGCCCACCATAGCCTGGTCGTGGCACTCGGCATAGCTGATGGTCTTCTCGTCGGCACGCTTGTTAGTGAGCTGCCACCACATCTCGCCCATGCTCCACTGGTCGTCGGAGAGCTCCTTGATCCACTTGATCCAGTTGTCGGCCACACCCATGCTCATACGGAAGTCAAAGCCCACTCCTCCGGCCTCGAAAGGAGCCGCAAGCCCGGCCATTCCGCTGACATCCTCGGCGATAGTGAAAGCGTCAGGATTCAGCTCTTTCACCAGCATATTGGCGAGAGCCAGATAGGTCACGGCAGACTCGTCGACTCCGCCGTTGAAATAATTGTCATAGCCCACAAAGTCCTTTCCGAGGCCATGATCCCAGTACAGCATGCTGGTCACGCCGTCGAAGCGGAATCCGTCTATATGGTATTCCTCCATCCAGTACTTGCAGTTCGACAGGAGGAAATGCTGAGTTTCATGCCTCCCGTAGTCGAAACATCTGGAGCCCCATGCCGGATGGCGTCCCCTGTCTCCGGAGTAAAAATACATGTCCCCCTCCTTTCCGTCGAAATCTCCAAGACCTTCAAGTTCATTGTCCACCGAATGCGAATGCACTATATCCATAACGATGGCAATGCCGGCCCCATGAGCCTCGTCCACCAGGGCCTTGAACTCTTCAGGAGTGCCGAATCTCGAGCTCAGGGCATAGAAATTCGACACCTGATAGCCGAATGACCCGTAGTACGGGTGCTCCTGAAGCGCCATGATCTGTATAGTGTCATAGCCGTCCTTGACAATCTTCGGCAGCACATTTTCCCTGAATTCAACGAATGTGGACACCTTCTCCTCCTCGGAGCTCATACCGATATGGCACTCATATATAAATGGATGTTCACGCTTTCCGGGCCCCTTGTGCTTCCACTTGTACGGTCTCTCCGGCTCCCACACCTGGGCCGTGAACATCTTGGTTTCCGGATCCTGCACAGCCCTGACAGCATAGGCTGGAATTCTCTCTCCTCCTCCGCCTGGCCACTCCACATACAGTTTATAGAGCGAGCCATGCGATATGAACATCTGGTTTACCGTGATTTCCCAGTTCCCGTTCCCTACCGGATGAAGGGCATAAGCTTCTGTCCTCTTCCAGTTGTTGAATTCACCTATCAGATAAATTTTAGTCGCATTAGGAGCCCATTCCCTGAAAACCCAGTTCCCCTCAGCATTCCGGTGCATGCCGTAATACAGATGGTTGTTCAGACCTCTTGAAAGAGAGCCGTCGACCTCTATGTCAGCTCTGGCATCCAGGATACGCTGATGCCGGGCATCGATAGCATCCTTATAAGGAGCAAGCCATGAATCAGTCTCATAGATCATCGGCATTTTTCCTGATTTTATTTCTTTTTTCTTCATTGGTTTATGGGTTTAGCGTCAATCAGACGTGGTTTTCATCAATAAGTCTCGATGGCATCCGCCTTTTCCCTCGCAGTGCGCAGATACTTCCTGCACGCTGCAATCAGCTCATCCGCACGCCGGATATACCGGTCGATGTCATCTATCCCGGTAGCCGGATTCTCCACTTTATCGGCTATCTTTTCAAGTTCACTGACAGCTTCCGCATAAACAAAAGCCTTTCCTTCAGTTTCAGACGTGTTCTTTTTCGCCATAAAATTCATTTTTATGCCCTGACGGGCAATTCATTCACTCTTTCCCGGCCTTCAAGTTCACTTCCGCGACCTCGCAGCGGAGAGTTCCGTCCGCAAACATCAGCGAGACCACATCGCCCGGAGCTCTCTCTGAAGCCTTCTTGAACGGAACACCGGCCCCGTCCACAGCCAGGACATAGCCCCTGCCCAATATATTCCGCGGATCAGCAGACTTGATCCTGGTCTCCAGCATCTGCACCCTGCTCTCCATGGAATTTATCTTGTTCAGAAAAGCCAGTTTAAGTCTGGAGCCGAAAGACAGCAGCCTGGCGTCTTCATCGGCATAGCACCCTATCAGCTCATCAGCCATGGCGGTAGGAGTCTTGAGATAAGCATAAGCCGCCATGTCGCAGACGTGATAGTCCTGGTCATGGCCCACAGCAGTGAACACAGGTATCGGGAATCTGGCTATCGCCGCGGCAAGGTCATAGTCGTCATAGCATGCCAGATCCAGTTTTGCGCCTCCGCCTCGCATGATGAGCACCAGGTCATACGGGACCTCAGACGCCGCTATGCCGCCGAGCGCCCCGATGATGGACTCAGGCGCCGCATTTCCCTGCATAAGCGCAGGGAAAAGTTCCGGACAGAACACAAAGCCATAATCATTTTCTTCCAAATGCCTGCAGAAGTCCCTGAATCCGGCGGCATCCGGTGCCGATATTACAGCCAGCCTGTATGGAAGCACAGGCATCGCCAGCTCTTTCTGAAGCTCCAGCAGTCCTTCTTTTTCCAGCCTCTCTATAGTCTGCCTGCGAAGCCTCTCCTTCTCGCCGACAGTGAACGACGGATCTATGTCATCAATGACCAGGGACAGCCCGTACAGCTGGCTGAAGTTTACAGACACGCGCACCAGCACATTCATACCTTCAGCCAGGGCGGCACCCGTCACAGACTTGAAAAATGGAGCCAGAAATCTGAATTTCGAACTCCATATCACTGCCTGCGCCTTGGCTATAAGCCCTGTTTCCGAGCTCTGGGAAAGCTCCATGTAGCAATGGCCTGCAGGCCTCGCCTTCAGCGCGCTTATTTCCGCCTTGAGCCACACCTTCTCCGGAAACAAAGATTCAATCCCGCTTTTCAGCCTGGACTGAAGTTCGAAAAGGTCTATGCAATTCTCTCCCATATAGCCCCAAATATTCATTTCTATATCCTTACAAATTTAAGAATTTTTATGACACATCGTACATCTGCTTACACTTTTTTCGTATCACGATAATTCAGGTTAAGATTTTTCTAAATTTTAACAATTATTTTCATTTTTATACTGCTGTAATAATAAATTTTTGTTATCTTACGCAGATAGATTATCTTTGCCGCCACTATATACGCCAGACATATAATTATGAAAATTTCGGAAGCATTATTTGCCGGAAGCAGCACACGGATATCGGACAAGCCTAAGCAGACTTTTCCGGAATTCGCGTTCATAGGCAGGTCCAATGTCGGGAAATCCTCGCTGGTGAACATGCTGAGCGGGAACAAGAAGCTGGCGATGACCTCTTCCACTCCAGGGAAAACCCAGGTCATCAATCATTTTCTGATAAACCGCTCATGGTATCTCGTAGACCTTCCCGGCTACGGATATGCAAAGATGTCGAAAAGCGGACGGGCCAGGCTGGCGCAGATAATACGCGGCTATATCAACCTGTCTCCTGACCTGGCAGTGCTGTTTGTGCTCATAGATTCCAGGCACGACATCGGCAAGATAGACATGGACTTCCTGAAAGAGCTCGGAGAAAGCCGGATTCCCTTCGCCATCATATTCACAAAAGCCGACAAGAATGGCGTCAATGCCAGAAATGAGCAGATAGAGAAAAACAAGCGGCAGATTCTGGAATTCTGGGAAGAGCTTCCTCCTGTATTTGTCAGCTCGTCATTGAACGGAATGGGCAGGGAAGAAATACTGGACTATATAGAGACCGTGCTCAAGGAGCTGGACGGAATGAAGCAGACTGACATTAACAACCAATAAAATCATATCGAGATGCACAACGAACATAAATTGAAACTTTTTGCGTGCAGGAGTTCCAAGCCTCTCGCAGAAAAGATTGCCAAATCTCTGAACATAGAGCTTGGGCAGTCCGATGTCCTGACTTTCAGTGACGGTGAATTCCAGCCGTCTTTCAACGAGAGCGTCAGAGGCGCCACAGTATTCATCGTGCAGTCGACCTTCCCTCCTGTGGAGAACCTTTTCGAGCTTCTGCTCATGATAGATGCGGCCAAAAGGGCTTCAGCACATTGTGTCATCGCGGTAATGCCATACTTCGGATGGGCCAGGCAAGACAGGAAAGACAAGCCAAGAGTGTCTATCGGCGCCAAGCTGGTCGCCAATATCCTTCATGCCGCAGGCTGCGACCGCGTGATGACATGCGACCTCCACGCAGACCAGATACAGGGCTTCTTCGATTTCCCTGTAGACCATATATATGCCAGCTCCATCTTCCTGCCATACTTGAGAGAGAAGGACATCGAGAATCTGGCTATCGCCGCTCCTGACATGGGCGGTGCCAAGAGGGCAAATGCATATGCACGTTACCTGCAGTGCCCGGTCATTATCTGCCACAAATCCAGAGAAAGAGCGAACGTAGTGGGTTCAATCACTGCCATAGGAGACGTGGCCGGGAAAAATGTCATCATAGTAGACGACATGATAGACACTGCCGGCACTCTGACGAAAGCGGCCAATGTGCTTAAAGAAATGGGGGCAAACAGCGTGCGCGCCTGCGCCACACATGCGGTCTTTTCAGGCAATGCTTATGAAAGGATAGCCAGCTCTGCTCTGGAGGAAGTGATAGTGACAGACACCATACCTCTTTCATCGAACCCTGACAAGGACAAGAGCAAGATCACAGTGCTGTCTGTGGCTGACATTTTTGCAAGCATTATATATAAGGTGTACAACGACGAGCCTATCAGCCCTGATTTCATTTTCTAAATATGGAGATTTTCATCGCGGCCGTGGTTTTCGTGGGGCTGAGCGTCTTCGGGCTGTGCTTCAACATCATCTTCAAGAAAAACGGCAAATTTCCTGAAACGGAAATCAGCAGAAACCGGGAGATGAGGAAACTCGGCATCAAATGCGCCAAAGAAGACGAGATGAAGCTCTGGGGAAAGAAGAACGGGAAGAAATATCCGTCATGCAGCGACTTGGGGTGCTCTGACTGCGCCGGTTGCGACATTACAAAACACGATTGATTTATGAGCCTTGTAGCTATAGTTGGAAGACCGAATGTAGGAAAGTCCACACTTTTCAACAGACTCGTAGGAATGCGCCAGGCGATAGTGGACGAGACAGCAGGCGTCACTCGCGACAGGCACTACGGGAAGTGCGAATGGTGCGGCACTGTATTTTCGGTAGTGGACACTGGAGGATACACCTCGCATTCGGACGATGTGTTCGAAGAAGAAATCCGCAAGCAGGTGGTGCTCGCTGTGGAAGAGGCAGACCTGATATTGTTCATGGTCGAGGCCGCCACAGGAGTGACTGACTACGATGAAGAAATAGCGGATCTTCTGAGACGCTCCGGGAAACCAGTCGTCCTCGCCGTAAACAAAGTCGACACAGGGGCGAAGATGTACGACGCCTACCAGTTCTATTCACTGGGGCTGGGAGATGTATGGAGCATATCCTCTGCGAGCGGGAGCGGCACAGGCGACTTGCTGGATGAAATAGTGAGAAAACTCCCTGAAAACGGTCCTGAGGAGGATGACAAATATCAGAATCTGCCGCATATCGCCATTGTCGGGCGCCCGAATGTAGGGAAGTCGTCACTGACGAATGCATTGCTCGGCACAGAAAGGAACATTGTCACCCCGGTGGCAGGAACTACCAGGGATTCCATAGCGACATATTACAACAAGTTCGGCCACGAATTCATGCTGGTGGACACAGCCGGGATGAGGAAAAAGTCGAAGGTGCATGAGGACCTGGAATTCTATTCTGTAATGAGGTCGATCAGGGCCATCGAACATTCCGACGTATGCATCCTGATGATAGATGCGCAGACAGGACTGGAGTCGCAGGACATGAGCATTTTCAACCTGATAGTGAAGAACCTGAAAGGATGCGTGCTCGTGGTGAACAAATGGGATCTGGTCATCAAGGACAGCAACACCCTGAAGCAGTACGAGGCGGCTCTCAAATCGAAGCTTGCTCCTTTCAACGACGTGCCGGTCATATTTACCTCGGTGCTGAAGAAACAGAGAATCCTGGACGTGCTTAACACGGCGGCCAAGGTATATGAAAACTATTCCAAGAAGATTCCGACATCGAAGCTGAACGAAGAGATGCTTCCTGTCGTGGAAGATTACCCGCCACCTGCATGGAAAGGAAAATACGTGAAAATCAAGTACGCGACACAGCTGCCTACGCGAAACCCGAAGTTCGCATTTTTCTGCAATCTGCCCCAGTACGTGAAAGCTCCTTACAAAAGGTTCATAGAAAACAAGCTGCGTGAAAAATTCGATTTCACCGGCTGTCCAATGCAGATTTTCTTCAGGCAGAAATAAAAGAGAAAGTGCATCCGAATATCAAAAAGAGGCGTCCCGGAATCCGAGCCGCCTCTTTTTGAACTATAACCCTATTATTAACAACTAAACTAACCGACTTCTTTTATAGCAATTCCTGTGCCAAACTCAGGAGCACTACTCTATCCGCTCTATTTTCAACTGCTGGATCTCAAAGGAGTCGTTCTTGAAATTGACAAAGATAGTCACCACGAAGCGCTCCCCTCCGGCATTGAGTATGCCCAGGGCATATTTCATATTGGATTTTCCAGCCTGGTGCGTAATGCTGAATGCACTCGGATTGTATGCACTGAAAAACGACTTTACTATCTGGCGGGCCTGATTCCTGCTGGAGTCATTGGTCTGGGATATGACCACGATTTCCAGATTGTCAGCAAACCATGCAGAAAGCTTGTCTGCATCGCCTATACGGATATACTTCGCTATAGGCGTGAAAACATCATAGTCCTGAGAAGATGCATCCACACACATGCCAAGCAGCATCGCCGGCGCTATAGCCATTATTCTGAACAGATTCTTCATGCCTCGAATTTACCGAGGCATCAATCTTGCAAAATTTACGCCATTTAAGTATCTTTGGACATTGCCGCGTTTCGGCAACATATAATGCATATTTCACAGGACAGGAAATGAAAATCAGGCTGGTGACAGTCGGGAAGACTGATGTGGACTGGGTGCGGACCGGCATCTCGATATACAGAGACCGGCTCAGCCACTATGTGAATTTTTCCATCACAGAACTGCCGGACATCAAGAACGCAGGCTCGATGACCAGGGAACAGGTGAAAACCAGAGAAGGCGAACTTATCCTCAAGCAGCTGGGCCAGGGAGACTACGCTGTCCTCCTGGATGAAAAAGGCAGGGAATTCTCATCCTCGGCATGGGCAGCATGGATGCAGGACAGGATGTCGCATCTCAGCGGAGATCTCGTATTCATCATAGGAGGCGCCTTCGGTTTCTCAGACGCAGTATATGCCAGAGGCAATGCCAAGATAGCCCTGTCCCAGATGACTTTCTCCCACCAGATGGTCAGAGTGATATTCACCGAGCAGCTCTACAGGGGCTTCTCTATCATCCGGGGAGAACCTTACCATCATGAATAATATAACGTGGATTCGATGAACAGAACTATAAACGGGCTGGATTACAAGGAAAACTGCTGGAAAATATTTCTCGGGCTCTCGGTACTTCTATTTCTGCTGTCACTGACGCTGAGAATCACTTCTGAAAGCGCTGAGCAGGCCGCCATAGACATGAGCCGGAAGATAGAGAAAAGGCTGGCCATACTGGAAAGGTATGCAGACAAGGCCATCACCGGAAACCACTCGCAATGGATGCACCTGGAAGGCCTGCCGCAGGACATGGTAGTCTACAGGTATGTTTATGACACGCTGCAGTCCTGGAGCCACCAGTTTCCTGTAGGGAATGACGACATAGGTTCGAGAATGGTGATAGAAAGGCTGTCAAACCTGCGCTCGGGCATCACTTCCCCGCTGTCTGACATCTCAGAAGAACTTTCGTACATGAACCTGGGGCCGAAATGGTATCTGGTCAAAAGCCGCTTCGACGGAAAGAACTGCCGGGTCATTTACGGCCTCGAAGTGCAGAACACCCTGCTGGCAAACAAGCAGAACTCGGAATCCGGAGTGAATCCTCAGCTGAAGCTGCCCCTGAAATATACAGTCACTCCCATCAGCCATACAGGAGGCGTGCCTGTTTTCGTGAACGGCGCCCCACTTCTGAAAGTCATATCTGAAACAGCCAGAGATATCCCGTTCCCGGCCAACATACTGCTCAGATGGATCGCCCTCATATGCTTTGTACTCGCCACCATGGCCTTCCTGTGGAAACATCCGTCCATGAAAGTGTTCCCTGTGGCGATACTGGTGCTCGGGATAGCGGCTATGGCGGCATACAGCTGGGGGCTGCAGCTGCGCAATGTCCTGCCGATCTTCTCTCCAGGAATCTACGCAGGAGGCTCGGTGCTCTTTTCTTTCGGAGCGCTCATCATTTTCAACTGCCTGGTGATGTGCTATCTCCTGTGCGTATACATGTGCAGGAAAACCTTCATGAGGAAAATGCTTTCAACAGGGAAGATACGCAGCAAAGTCATATACACATCGCTGATCGTCATGACCATAGCGGCGGCAGGAGTCTACGTGCACACCACCCTGGTAAGCCTCATCATGAATTCGAATGTCACGCTGGAGCTTTACCTCTGGTTCAATCTCTCCATCTACACAGTGGTCGTCTATGTATCGTACATAGCCATCATGTTCTGCATGATGATACTGCTTCAGCTCTTGAAGCCTGTCGTGAAAGAAGCCGCAGGATGGAGATACAACGTCTTCTCCAGAAAATGGTTTTTCGGATTCGCCATATTCTGCGCACTGTACATGACTGTCACTGCCGGAGTCCTCGGCTTCAAAAAAGAGCAGGACAGAATCATGGTCCTGACCAACAGGCTGGCTGTGGACAGAGACCTGTCGCTGGAAATTCAGCTGCGCTCCATCGAAGACGCCATCGCTTCCGACCCGATGGTCGCCTCGCTTTCGGAACTGGACCGGAGCGACATCATCATCCTGAACCGCCTGTACGAAAACTATCTCTACAGAATTTCACAAGACTATTCTGTCACGGCCAGCATCTGCCGTGACAATGCCATGAGACACTTCGGGCAGAACGGGGATGAAGAGCCGTGCCTGGACTATTTCGGAAGGAAATTCCTGTCCGGCACCCCTATATCGCCTGAATCCAGGTTCAGGTTCATCTATGACGACTTCGGAAACTCCATGTACATAGGCTCGTTCATATATTACTCTTCTGCCGCAGGAGTGGTGCATATGTTCCTGGAAATAGAGGAAAAAATGGGCAAGGATGAAAACGGCTACATGGATATCTTCGAAGTGCAGTCAAGGACAGACAAGATAAACCTGCCTCCATTCTATTCATACGCCAAGTTCCTGTCCGGCAAACTGGTGAACTACAGAGGGAACTACCCGTATCCTGCCATACTGACCGCAGACATCATGGAAAAAGCCGAAAGCGGGGCCTCCCATTTCAGAGAAAGCGGATATGTCCATTTCATCAACAGGATATCGGATGATGAAATCATATTCACCTCCAGGGCCACACGCGGATGGATCACATATCTGGTAAACTTTTCCTACCTGGTGATCCTGACTTACGGGCTGCTGTATCTTCTGTCCCTCAGGCACCACAGCAAAAAACTGCCTGAGCCCCGGAACTACTACCGCTCCCGGATCAATTCCGTGCTCTCGCTGTCGCTGTTCGCTACATTGATAGTGATGACCATAGCCAGCGTTGCCTTCGTCTACAAAAGGAACTCGACAAACATGTACAACATGATGTCAGACAGGATCAACACGCTTCAGAATCTGATGGAAGCACGCACGAGACATGCCAAAGACTGGCACGACCTCAACTCTCCCGAGATAGCGGCCACCATGGAATCTATCGGGAACACCACCAAGTCCGACATCACCCTGTTCACGCCTGGAGGCAAGGTGTTCAGGTCCACCAGCCCTGAAATTTTCGAAAAAATGGTGCTGGGAAGCAGAATGAACCCTGAGGCCTACCACAATATCAGATTCAAGAACCAGAGATTCTGCATATGCCAGGAAAAGGCGGCAGGCTTCAAGTTCTATTCCATGTATGCACCCCTGTTCAACGAGCAGGGGACATTGGTAGCCATACTGAATTCGCCGTACACCGGGCAGAATTATCTGTTCAGGCATGATGCATTCTCCTACAGCGCCATCATCATAAACATCTTCATAATACTGCTGGTGACCACCATAGTGCTGAGCACCACCTTGGTGAACGCCATCTTCAAGCCTATCACCACCATAGGAGAGAAAATGTCCTCGACTGACCTGCACGGCCTGGAGCCTGTAGAATATGACAGAGACGATGAAATATCCACTCTGGTCAAGGCTTACAACCAGATGGTCAAGGACCTGAAAGAGAGCGCGAACAAACTGGCACAGGTGGAAAGAGACAAAGCCTGGAACGAGATGGCCAGGCAGGTGGCTCACGAAATCAAGAACCCATTGACTCCTATGAAGCTGAAAATCCAGAGCCTCATAAAGGCGAAGCAGAGGGATGACCAGAACTTCGGAGAGAAATTCGACAAAGCCTGCGCAGTGGTGCTGGAACAGATCGACATCCTCGCTGAAACAGCAAATGAATTCTCCACATTCGCCAAGCTCTACAGCGAGGAGCCCGTTCTCATCGACCTGGATACCACGCTCAGAGACCAGGTGGTGCTTTTCGACACCAGAGAAGAGATTCACATCGAGTATCTGGGCATGCCTGATGCGTTCGTGAATGCTCCTAAGCCTCAGCTGACCAGGGTGTTCGTAAATCTGCTGACAAATGCCATACAGGCTATCGAAATCAAGCAGAAACGGGAAGAAGAAAATGGCCAGCCTGTGACCAAGGGCGAAATCCTGATATGCCTGAGGAACAGCACTATAGACGGATATTACGATATTGTTTTCGAAGACAACGGGCCTGGAGTGAGCGAGGAGAACCAGAGCAAGCTTTTCAGCCCGAACTTCACCGACAAGAACGGAGGCACCGGACTGGGGCTGGCGATATGCCGCGCCGTCATGGAAAAATGCAACGGCGAAATCACTTACCGCAAGTCATACAACCTCTACGGAGCCTGCTTCACTGTGCGTCTGCCCAAAAATCAGTAGACATAGTCTTTCACATCCTGCGCTGTAATCGAATTTCCTGACAGGATGAGAAGGCGCTCGACCACATTCCTGAGCTCCCTGATATTGCCTGACCAAGACTTGTCCACCAGGAGCTTCATGGCATCAGGCTCCACCTTTCGTTTCTGCATGCCTGTTTCAGCGCATATCTGGTTGATGAAATAGTCCACAAGGAGGGGTATATCCGATTTGCGGTCGTCCAGGGACGGGACATTGATGACTATCACGCTCAGGCGGTGATACAGGTCCTCACGGAAATTGCCCTTCTCGATTTCATTTTTCAAATTCTTGTTGGTAGCGGCCAGCACACGCACATCCACTGTGATGTCTTTGTCACTGCCGACCCTGGAAAGCTTCTTTTCCTGCAGCACACGCAGGACTTTTGCCTGTGCGGCAAGGCTCATGTCACCTATTTCATCCAGGAAAAGAGTTCCTCCGTCAGCCTGCTCGAACTTGCCCTTATGCTGCTTAACGGCTGAGGTGAAAGCTCCTTTTTCGTGGCCGAAAAGTTCACTTTCAATGAGTTCGGAAGGTATAGCCGCGCAGTTTACCTCCACATAAGGCATGGAGGCCCTATGGCTATTCTGGTGCAGGCTTCTGGCCACCAGTTCCTTTCCCGTGCCGTTGGCTCCTATGATGAGAACCCTGGCATCAGTAGGCGCCACTTTCTCTATGATGCTCCGGACATGCTGAATCGGGGCGGACTCCCCTATCATCTGCTGGCCGTAAACTTTTTTCTTCAGAATCTTAGTCTCCTTCACCAGGGAAACTTTGTCTGCGGCATTTTTTATAGTGATGAATATCCTGTTCAGGTCCAGAGGCTTCTGTATATAGTCAAAAGCTCCTTTTTTGATACACTCCACAGCCGTGTCTATGTCACCGTGGCCGGAAATCATGACGATAGCCGAGTCAATGCCGCCGTCGACCAGCCTGGCAAGCACTTCCTGCCCGTCCATCCCAGGCATCTTGATGTCGCAGAATATCACGCTGTACTTCTCTTTTTCAGCCATCTCGCAGCCCTGCATGCCGTCCTCCGCCACATCCACATCATAACCTTCATCCATCAGTATTTCCTTCAGGGAATTTCTGATAGACCTCTCGTCATCTATTACCAGAATTTTCATATATCGATGATTTTTATATTCTTCGCGCCGTCATTTCACCCTATCTGTCAGACGCGGCTGTCCTGAGATACAAATATCGGACTTTTTCAGCCACATTCGAAAATTTTTGTAATTTTGCTGAAATTATCTGAAAAACAAGAGCACCGATGAACATTCCCGATATTATCATAGCTATAGACGGATTCTCGTCCACAGGCAAAAGTTCTTTTGCCAAGCTTATTGCCAGAGAATTCGGCTTCAAATACCTGGATTCAGGGGCTCTGTACAGAGGTGTCACATTGTACGCTATGGAGCATGGGATCATCGGGGAAAACGGAGACATTGACGAAAGGGCATTGGGCGAAGCCCTCCCCGGCATTGACCTGAATTTCAGGTCAGGGAATGAAGGGTCGAAGACTTATTTGGGGGACAGGTGCATCGAAAAGGAAATAAGGACTCTGGCTGTATCGCAGAAAGTGAGCCCGGTATCGGCATTGCCGCAGGTAAGAGAATATGTGGACAGGAAACTCAGGGAGCTGGGAAGCCGGAGACGGGCAGTGATAGACGGGAGAGACATCGGCGTGACGGTCTTCCCTGATGCAGAACTGAAAATCTTCATGACGGCAGACCCGGAAGTGCGCGCCATGAGGAGGATGAAAGAGATGCTGGGCAAGGGCGAGGAAGTGAAGTTCGAAGACGTGCTGGCGAATGTAAAGGAAAGAGACTACATAGATTCACACAGGAAGGCATCCCCTCTGGCCAGGGCAAATGACGCTGTAGTGCTGGACAACTCGGACATGACTCTCGACGAGCAGATGGCGTGGATCAAAAAACTGATAGCCGAAAAATTCGGCAATGACTGATATTAACGTGTATTCATAAAACCATGAAACTGACTGTCGACATAGACCCTAATTCAGGATTCTGCGCCGGAGTGACCCGCGCGATAAAAAAGGCTGAGGAGCAGCTGGAAGGTCCTGAAGGAAAGCTATTTTCGCTGGGGTCCATTGTGCACAACGACGCTGAACTCTCACGGCTGGAAGCCAAGGGGCTGGTGACCATAGACAAGGAGGACCTGGACGAAATGCAGGATGCGGAAGGCGAAACCCTGCTGATCAGGGCGCATGGCGAGCCACCTTCTACATACAAGAAAGCTGACGCCCTGCATTTCCGTATCATAGACTGCACATGTCCTGTAGTGCTGAAGCTGCAGGAGAGCATCAGGGAGGCGTACTCCGGGATCAAGAATGGAAATGTGGACGGCCAGATCATCATTTTCGGCAAGCCGGGACATGCTGAAGTGCTGGGGCTTGTAGGCCAGGCCGAGGGACATGCGCTGGTGGTCGAAAACTGGAGAATGCTGCAGGATGCCATAGAGGAGGGAAAGGTGGACTTGAAGAAGCATATAGAAATCTTCTCACAGACCACGAAGAATCCTGCAGAGTATTCATCCCTGTGCTCGAGGCTGGAGGAGATGATGGCGAAAGAGAATGAGCTGCCGATGCAGAGGTTTGCGGGAAGGGGGCTTCTGACAGTGCACAACACTATCTGTTCGCAGGTGGCCACCAGACATGCAAAGCTCTCCAAGTTCGCCATTGAACATGACATACTGATATTCGTGTCAGGAAAGGCCAGTTCGAACGGAAAGGTGCTGTGCGACAGATGCAAGTCACTGAATATACGCACATACCACATCGAAACTCCTGATGAAATCCGGAAAGAATGGTTCAGGGAAGATGACAAGGTCGGAGTATGCGGCGCGGCATCCACTCCTAAATGGCTGCTGGAAGATATTGCAAACAGCATCCTGGCGTTCAATGCCCAGTGAGCCGCGGCAGTGCAGAAGCCGCAGATGACGGATTATATAAAAATTTGGCGGAAACGTTTCATTTTTATATTTTTGCACCCGCTATCGCAAATAATCCTTTTTAAAAGATAATATATGGCAACAACAGCTGATTTCAAGAATGGACTTTACATCAATTTCAATGGGAAGCCATGCTCAATCGTATGGTTTCAGCATGTAAAACCTGGTAAAGGTCCAGCTTTCGTAAAGACCAAGCTCCGCAACCTGGAGAACGGCCGTATACTTGAGAACACTTTCACAGCCGGTGCCAAGATCGAGACTATCAATGTGGAAAGACGTCCATACCAGTTCCTGTACAAGGATGAGGACGGGTTCAACTTCATGCACGAAGAGACATTCGAGCAGATTCACCTCGATGCTGACCTGGTAGAAAACGCTGACCTGATGAAAGAAGGACAGCACGTGGAGATGATGTTCCTCGCTGACGAGGAGAGATGCCTGACATGCGAACTTCCTACTTATGTGGAACTGGAAGTGACATATACCGAGCCGGCAGTCAAGGGCGACACAGCTTCCACCAGCGCATTGAAGGAAGCCACCCTCGAAACAGGCGCTATGATCATGGTGCCTCTTTTCATCAACCAGGGTGAAAAGATCAGGGTGAACACCACTGACAGGTCTTACGGCGAACGTGTAAAATAGTTCTGACTAACTGTTTATCCTGGAAGGAGGGCGGTCAAAAGTCACGAAGTGACCGCGACTGGAAGGAGCGAGATCCCCCTAACAGGGGGTCAGAATGGGTTCAGTCTTTCGAAGAAAGACGTTTGAGTCAAATGAAAAAAGCGTGGAAAATCCACGCTTTTTTCATTTGACTGCGGCGGAACGTTTGAGGACGAAGGTGGAGCCGAGATATTTGGTACGGACCTCTTCATCCGCCGCCAGTTCCTCAGGGGTGCCGCTCTGCAGAATATTTCCTTCGTAAAGCAGATAGGCCCTGTCTATGATAGCAAGAGTCTCGCCGACATTGTGGTCAGTAATGATGACGCCGATGTTTTTGTACTTCAGCTTTGCAATGATGTGCTGGATATCCTCCACCGCGATAGGGTCCACACCGGCAAACGGCTCGTCCAGAAGAATGAATTTCGGATCTATAGCCAGTGCCCGGGCTATTTCACAGCGCCGTCTCTCCCCTCCTGACAGCTGGATTCCGAGGCTTTTCCGGACTTTGTGGAGATTGAATTCATCGATGAGAGACTCCAGGCGCTCTTTCCTCTCGGCTTTCGAGAACGAGGACATCTCCATGACAGACATGATATTGTCCTCTACAGACATACGCCTGAACACCGATGCCTCCTGGGCGAGATAGCCCACACCCTTCTGTGCACGCTTGTACATCGGAAGCCCGGTGATCTCCTCATCATCCAGGAATATCCTCCCTGCATTAGGAACTATCAGCCCGGTAATCATATAGAAACTCGTGGTCTTGCCGGCGCCGTTCGGTCCGAGGAAACCGACTATTTCCCCCTGCTCGACCTCCATCGAGACACCTTTCACCACGGTGCGTACACCATATTTCTTGACCAGATTCTCGCAACGCAACTTCATAAATGCTTCTATTGTGTCCTGACGGACAATTAAAAATCTTGTTTTTCCGGAATAACTTCCGCTATGCCTCCACGCCAGACGATGCATCCAAACCGCGGAGACCGTCATTTAAGATCCAGGCCCAGGTCAGAGACCAGGCTGCGGACCTCGTCGTTTTTCGACATCAAATCACTGAGCTTTTCGCTCGGCATATAACTTACCTGGGGACGCTCCTCTTCAGGCTCGATATCCACCCTCAGCCTGACATCCGCCGCACCTGTAAGCTGTTTGAAGCGGCCTTCAAGCTCATGCAGCAGCTTCGTCTCTATCCACTCTTTCTGAGCGGCATTCAGCACCTTGAATATAACCCAGCGAGTCTCTTCTTCTTTAGAGATTTCCAGCTTGGCCATGGCCAATGTATTGTTCAGCCGAGGTTTTGACACATACATGGCCGCCAAATCCTGCCACTTCGCCAATACATCTTCGTCTGAAACATTAGTCTGGACCGCTTCAGCCTGGGCTGCAGGGTTTTTCCCTTCCGTCTCGTTCATAATGCTGTTCAAGGCGATGGACGACCCTCTTGCAGCCCTGGCCCTGCGTGGCTTAGGCGCAGCATCTGCTGACGGAGAAGATTCCGGAGAAGGAGAAGCAGAGGCGGATGCCGGCTCTGGTGCAGATTCCGGCTTTGAAGGCTCTGGTGCAGGCTCAGGTTTTGAAGACTCTGGCGAAACAGAGGCGGCAGCCTGCGGAGACGGCCCGGAAACCTGGCGAGGATGAGGCTCAGGCTTCTGAGGCTGCGCGACAGGCTGGGAGGCCTGATGCACCGGCGTCCCGCCGAAAGCAGGCTGGCCTGCGATCTTGGAGGCCAGCGCGCTGAGCTTCATCATGGTAAGCTCTATGAGAAATCTCGGATTTATGCTCGCCCTGTACGATGACTCGCACTGCATAGTGATGTTCATAGCCTCATAAATGAAAGCCAGAGAACAGTGCCCGGCCTGCTCCCTGTATCTTTTTCTGAGAGATTCAGGCAAGTCCAGAAGCGCCTCCAGCCCTGAAGTCTTGCTCACAAGCAAATCTCTGAAATGAGAACTCAGGGCGGAAACGAAATGCAGCGCATTGAAGCCCTTTGAAAGTATCTCATCGAATTTCAGAAACGCCGTCCTGTAATCCCCTGCCAGAAAAGCATCTGTCAGGGCGAAAGAATACTCATAGTCCAGGACATTGAGGTTCTTTATGACTTCCTCATATCTGACCTCTTTTCCGCAGAACGCCACTGTCTGGTCGAATATCGTCAGAGCATCCCTCATCGCCCCGTCCGCCTTCATAGCTATGACATGGAGGGATTCATCATCTATCGCCACGCCCTCTTTCTGAGCTATCGACTTCAGATTCCCCACTATCCCGTCTACAGTGATTCGGTTGAAATCATATGTCTGGCAGCGGGAAAGTATGGTCGGAAGTATCTTGTGCTTCTCTGTGGTGGCGAGAATGAATATGGCATAGGCAGGCGGCTCTTCCAGCGTCTTGAGAAAAGCATTGAACGCAGCCGAGCTGAGCATATGCACCTCATCTATGATGTATACGCTGTATTTTCCCGTCTGAGGAGGTATCCGCACCTGGTCTATCAGCGCCTTGATGTCATCCACGCCATTGTTCGAAGCCGCATCCAGCTCATGAATGCAGTAAGACCTGCCCTCGGCAAAAGACATGCAGGACTCGCATTTTCCGCACGGCTCCATGTCAGGCCCGGGATCCGCACAGTTTATAGTCTTCGCGAAAATCCTGGCAGTGCTGGTCTTGCCTACCCCGCGAGGACCGCAGAACAGATATGCATGCGCCAGCTGCCCGCGCTTAATGGAATTCTTCAGGGTCCTGGCAATGTTTTCCTGTCCGACCAGCGACTCGAAGCTGTCGGGCCTGTATTTCCTGGCTGAAACAATATAGTCTGACATATAAGGTCTATTGCAGTACGGCGAAATCCCCTTCTTGCATTCCGCCGGATTCACGTTATCTTACAAAAGTACGTATTATTTTGTAAATTTGCCGTCGAAAAGACAAAATTGGGGTGAATTTTCAAATTGCGAGGCGGGATGACAGCCCGGCACGCAAAAAAGTTTGAAATTTAGGAATATGAAAAAAATCATTGTATTGGCCGCGGCCATCCTGATGCCTGTGCTCATGTCAGCCCAGGCTCAAATAAACACGAAAAAAACGAAGATAGAGGATTTCACCGAAAAGACAGTCAAAGTGGTGCTGACAGGGAACATCTTCTTCGACCAGTCATTCAAGGATGAGGTGCAGAACAGGTGGAGAATCTCCCCGTTCGAGTTCTGCACGCTGAAAGAATTCGAGCAGATAAAGACTGACGGCAGCTATTATTTCCTGATGGCTGTGAAAGGGCAGTTCAGAAAAGAATCCAGGCCCGGGCTCACGATGCTTTCAGTGATGAAAGGCGGGGCCGAGGCAGGAAAAGGTATAAGCAAGATGCTGGACGTAGTCACTGTTCCTGTGATGTCCACAGATGACCCTTCCGGAAGGGAATTCGTATTTCTGCCTGCATTGCTGGACATCATGCAGGAACACATACTGCGCTCCATGGAAACTGACGTGGCAGGATATTCAGGGCTGAGCGACAGCAATTCGAATATAGGCCAGGCGGCGAAAAAAAAGATAGTCATCGCCATGGATGACCTGGCTGAAAACATCCCTGAAGATGTTCTGAAAGCTCTGGAAAAAGACGGAATCTATGCAGCCGATACGGACACCGCCGACGAAATGATGATGGAGCATGCCCCTGAGACTGCAGTGAGCTATACCGTGTATCCATCGGACGAAGCCTCTGGCTCTTTCTGCTACAAAATGCTGATAGACGCCCAGACGCACAAGCTTTATTACTTCAGGAAACACAGGCTGTCCAAAAAGTTCGGTCCAGGCTTCCTTCTCGAAGATCTGTACAGGATAGCCGCCAGATAATGCGGCAGGATGCCGATGAACGACAAGAGAGACTGCAAATGATATACGGCAAAACAGACTGCGGGCTGCAATATGCAGTGAAAAGGACAGGATCCGCCGCCGCATATTGCGCACTGAGCATCAAGTGCGGCACACGCGACGAGGAAGGCTGGCATTCAGGGCTGGCGCATTTCACCGAACATACCATTTTCAAAGGCACGAAAAAGAAAAGCGCGTCAGTGATAAACGGCTATCTGGACAAGCTCGGAGGCGAGCTCAATGCTTTCACCACGAAGGAGGAAATCGTCCTCCACGCCACCGTGCTGAAAGAGGACCTGCCGAAAGCGGCCAACCTGCTTTTCGAGCTGGCGACTTCAGCCACCTTTCCAGAGGCTGAAGTCAATATCGAAAAAGGAGTCGTGATCGATGAAATCAACTCCTATAAAGACTCCCCTGCCGAAGATGTCTATGACAAATTCGAGGAAATGATATTTTCAGGGCATCCTTTGTCTGCTCCCATACTTGGCACCAGCGCTTCCGTGAAAAAGATAGGGCGCGAGGAACTGCTGAGCTTCACAGCGGAAAAATTCATTCCGGAAAGGATGGCATTCAGCATCGTGGCGGACATAGATGAAGTGAAAATGGAGAAATTCATTGGCAGGCTGTCATCAAAATGGTTCACCGGGAAATCCTCTTCAGTGTCTGGCGAGTGCGGAAACGCAGGATGCGGCAGTCCGGCGGAATTCAGAATGAATCTCAGGAAACCGAGGCCTGTGAGGTTTGACAAAACCGTGAACAAGAAAAACCATCAGGTGAACTGTGTCATAGGAAACCTGGCGCCGTCGCTGTACGAGGAAAAGGAAAGAGTGGCTACCATATTGCTGTGCAACATACTGGGAGGGCCAGCCAGCAATTCCATTCTGAACTACGTGCTCCGGGAAAAAAACGGATGGGTTTACGGGGTGGAATGCACTTACACCCAATACTCTGACTGCGGAATAGCGGCTATCAGCCTGGGATGCGACAAGGAGAATCTGGAAAAATGCGGCAAAGTGATAGCCAAAGAAGTGAAGAAACTCCAGACAGACTTGCTATCTCCTGCCAGGCTGGCCGCCGCCAAGAAGCAGTTCCTCGGGCAGATGGCCATCACCTCGGACAACGGGGAGGCACAGTGCCTGGCTATGGGCAAGAGCCTTATGGCGTATGGACGGGTGCTCTCTGACGAATCCACACGTGAAAAGATAGAGGCAGTGACCTCGGGGCAGATCAGGGATGCCGCCAGGGCGGTGTTCGACGAATCATCGCTCTGCCGCCTGGTATTTCTATAGCAGGATGAAGAGTGAGCCGAAAACACTTTTATGCCATCCTCATCTGATTCCAGGACCGATAAAAGAGATTTAGTTAAAACTATGAAAAGCATCGGTGAATATATTGCAGAGCATTCGACACAGGAGACAGAGGCTCTGGCATGGATAGAAAAGCAGACCCATATCCGGACCAACCATGCACGTATGCTGACAGGGGCCGTTCAGGGGCGGTTTCTGAAAATGCTGGCGGAAGCCACTTCTCCGCAGAATATATTGGAGATAGGGACTTTCACCGGATACTCGGCCGTATGCCTCGCAATGTCATTGCCCGTGAACGGGCATCTGGACACTCTGGAAATAAATGACGAGCTGGAGAGCCTGATCCTGGAAGGGTTTGAAAGGGCCGGGCTGGCAGAGAAAATCAGCCTGATAATCGGGGATGCGAAGAAAAGCCTGGAGCGGCTCAGGGAAGAGATTCTGGAAAAAAACACCAGGCCGCAATATGACCTGGTGTACATTGATGCAAACAAGAGGGAATATCCGGAATATTACGACCTCGTGTTCGACATAGTCAAAACTGGCGGATATATACTGGCCGACAATGTCCTGTGGGACGGGAAAGTCTGCCAGGAGCCCTTGCCCCGCGACAAGCAGACCGCCGGCATTGCTGCGTTCAACGACATGATAGCCAGAGATCCGCGGGTAGAATCAGTCATCATGCCTGTCCGGGACGGGCTGAATTTCATCAGAAAGCTCACCGGCTCTTCATCATCAGCACAGGCATCCAGTGGCCGGCGATAACCGAGCGTGCGCGGAACTGTATCGGCATGCAGTCGACAGTCCCGTACCAGTCTCCCATCGGGAATCTCCGCGGGCTCTCGTTCACATAGTCGTAAACCGGATTCACCAGCATGTCGAATGTCTCCCTGTCAGGAGCCATGGCGGCTATCCACATGATCCAGTCAGACTTGGTATAGTCCTCGCGGCAGTCAAGAGGCACTCCATAGCGGTTCTGGTTCGCGAGATAATACGGAATCTCTTTCGCCATCACATCTTCCGGGAAAACACCTGTATTCCAGAGCTTGTCCCATACTATATTGTATTTCAGACTCCATGTGTCCGGCCTGTCAAAAGCCAGACGGTAATGATCGCCGTCATCAGCCTTCTCTATCCATGCTGAGGCCATCTCACGCGCCTTGGCCATATACCTGTCAGCAGTATCTTCCATTCCCTGCATCCTGGCCAGCTCGCTGTAAGCCGCCACGCCCATGATGGCTTTGACGGAAAGATTCGCATTATGCGCCCAGTGCCCTGCGAAATCATCGGTGCAGAGCTGGTTCTCAGGATCCAGTCCATACTCCACGAGATAGTCTGTCCACTGGCTCAGAAGAGACCACCAGCGAGCCGCATACTCCGGAGTGCCCTCCGCCTTGGCTATGGTGGCAGACAGTATCACCATGTTTCCGGCCTCCTCCACAGGCATGTCCTCAGGGTAGGTCTGGCCGTTCGCTTTCGGATATTTGCCGATATCGTGGGCAGGGAAAGGCTTGGCCCATCTGCCGCTCTCGCTGTATTCGAAGATGGAAGTCATCATGCCTTTCAGAAGATCGGTATTGTAAAGCAGGAACAGAGGAGCGGACGGATATGTCAGGTCGACGGTATTCACGCTCCCGTTGCTTCCGTTCTCCTTAGAGAAGAAAAGAAGATTTCCCTTCTTGTCAGTGAAAAGCTTATGCGCGGCTATGGCAGGCCTGTAGGAAAATGCCAGCAGCTCGGCATATTTCTGTCCGCCGGCAGCCTCGGCGTCCCTCATTATCTTCTCGTCGAAATCACGGCAGCGTTCCATGATCTGAAGATAGTCCCGCTGGAATCTTTCGAAAGCATCGTATATGCTTACCTCGCCTTCATGCTTCCAGTAAGCCATGTACAGCTCGTACATATACTCCATGCAATACACATCGTCATATCCTGCCATGAAGAAGCCATGCTTCCCGGCCTTGTCCACCTGGCCCAGATCATGGCAGTATGCCAGCACCGCCGTATACGCCGTATCCCTGTCCACTATGACCTCAGGCAGCATGCCAGGAAATTTCCCGGTGACTTCAAACGAGCCTCTGACTTCATCCGACTTTCCTATAACTGTCGAGGCAGATGCACCTGAGCGCCCGGCCAGATACACATAGCCCCAGTCTATGCCGGTATAGTCCCCCGACCTGACTGCATAAGGCTGTTCGATAGTGCCTGAATACGCATAATCCAGACCGCCCCGGCTCATGCTGCGCGTTTCAGTATCCTGCCCGGGTTCATGGACAGCCAGCACAGGAGCAGTGTCCACATAGAACTGCACGTCATGCGAAGCCTTGTCGAGAGACCTGGCCCTGTATGAAATATAATTTATCGGTGTGGACATCAGATCGAGGTCATCTATCAGCAGCGGTGCAGTGAAGACCACATCCAGCGCCACGGGCCCGCACCTGAAAGTGTAATATGTCTGGGTAGGAAGCACGTCCACAGACAGCTGCTCTGCGGCATTCCCGAAAAATCCGTCCTCTGACGCACCCATGAAACGGTAAACCTCGCCGTCCACACGCACTGCCCCGGCAAGAGGACGGACGGTCTCGAACCAATGGCTCGTCGGACCGTCATACAGCCTGTCAAAAGGCGACCATACAGAAAAATAGGAATCCGATACCAGGAGAGGGAACGACTGCGCACGCAGTTCTGTCTGCCTTACCGGCGTGAAAAGCCTGTCCTCTCCCGAAAGGGTGCCGGCAGTCTTTGCCGGCAATATTGCCGTGGCGGCAAAGGCTGCCACGGCAGATATCATTATCTTTTTTATATTCATTTCTATTGATTTGTGGCCAGCCCGGCGGAAAGCCGCATATCGGACAATGCCATTCGCCGGACTGACTGTTTATTCGGAATTTTTTCAGTCGAGGGCTATGGTGCCTCTCAGAGCCAGGTCATCGTCTGCAGATGAAGACCCTGCCATGATTTCGAACTCGCCGGCTTCCATACGGAACCTGCCTTCATCCAGATCGAAAAACTCGAAAGCCTCGGAATCGAGGATGATTTCCACGCGCTTGCTCTCTCCTTTCTTGAGAAAGACTTTTTCAAAGCCTTTCAACTCTTTCTCAGGACGTGGCACGCTGCTTTCGACATCCCTCACATAGACCTGCGCGGTTTCAGCGCCGTCTGACTTGCCTGTATTCCTGACATCGAACGACACTGACACACGCCCGTCAGGCAGCACGGCAAGCTCCAGCCCGCTGTACTCGAAATCAGTGTAGCTCAGTCCGTAACCGAAAGGGAACAACGGCTTCACCCCGCTTCTGTCATAGCCTCTGTAGCCGATGAACACACCTTCAGAATACTGCACACGGTGATGGACCACTGTGCGGCGGTGATCATAATAGCTTCTGTATGCAGGATTGTCCGACCAGGACCGCTCTATCGATATAGGAAGCTTTCCGCTCGGATTCACACGGCCGGAAAGCACCTCGGCCACTGCTGTTCCTCCTTCCTGGCCAGGATACCACGCCATAAGCACAGCGTCGACATCGTCTATCCAGCGGCTGAAATCCACAGAGCCTCCGGCATTCACCACTGCGATCACCTTCTTTCCGCTTGAGCAAAGCACCTTTATCAGTTCCTCATGACCAGGAGGCAGGCGGAATGTCCTGTCAGAGCCTTCATCCTCGGTGTCCTTGTCGAAACCGACACTCACCACGATGTTGTCTGCATCCAGCTTCGAAAGCATCTTCCCGTCCACTCTCAGGCAGGTGAAATCAAGCGATGCCGAGCCGGTCTTCTCATAATACTCGATCCTGATCTCATATGTCTGCCCCGCCTTCACTTCCATGATATGGCTTTTGCGGCTCAGAGCATGGCCTTTCCAGTCAGCGAAGACTTCCTGTCCGTCTATGACAAGACGGTAACCGTCATCCGCCGCTATCCTGAATATGGCCCATCCGTCATGCCGCGGGCGGTAGGAAGACTTGTAGATGGCAGAGAAATTGTCATTATTGATACGCGGGTCAGGAGAACCTTTGGCCCACTGATGATGGATCGAAGGCTCTATGCGGGTGATTTGCGGAGCACCTGTCTCGAACTCCGACCAGAAATCGCGGGAGTTGTAATACTCCGCCCAGAAACCTTTCTTCCCGGACAATGCATCGGCATAGAAATTATCCGCCTCAGACACTGTCCAGAGAGAATCTGCCAGCACGGCAACATTCCCGCCGAAAATTTCCGTCATTCCCTGATGCAGGCTCACGGCATAAGCCGGCACGACATGGCTGCTGCCTCCTCCTGCAGGCGCGGCATCCATATTGTGCCCTGTGATCAGAGTCCGCCCTTTCAGAGGTAGGACACCCTTGCTGTTTTTCAGCATGACTATGCCTTCGCGGGCCACCTGGAGAGCAGTCTGTGCAGACTTTTCCTCGTCAGATTCAGAAGGGCTTGCAGGACGGTCGAGAATTCCCAGAGCTATAAGAGGCTGCATAATATGCTTGACTTTAAGATCTATCATCTTTTCAGTGACAGTTCCGGTTTCAAGCGCCGCCATCAGGGCAGTGCGGCTCATATAATTGCCGTAAGGCATCTCCAGATCCAGGCCTGCATTCGCCGCGCCCACTGTCGAATAAGTGGAATTCCAGTCCGACATGAGGATGCCCTTGAAACCCCATTCATCTCTGAGGATATCCTGGTTCAGCCATGGATGTTCAGAAGTATGCACTCCGTTCAGAAGGTTGTAGCTGTTCATCACAGCCCCCACATGAGCCTCCTGCACAGCTTTTCTGAAAGCCGGGAAATAAATCTCCTGAAGAGTCCTTTCGTCGGCATCTGTGCTGATATGGCTTCTGTCCCATTCCTGGTTGTTTCCTGCGAAATGCTTCACCACAGCCATGACACCCGTAGACTGCATGCCGCAGATATAGCTGACAGCCATTTCGCTGGACAGATACGGATCTTCTCCATAATATTCGAAATTTCTGCCGCACATAGGTGCACGGTAGATATTGACTCCCGGGCCCAGCATTATGGAGATTCCCTGCGCACGTGCATCATGCCCTATCGATTCCCCCATTTCACGGACCAGATCCCTGTTCCATGTAGAGGCCGCCATCACTCCGGCAGGGTATCTCGTAGAAGGGATTTCGCTTCTGACCCCTGCCGGGCCGTCAGACATTCTCACCTCCGGAAGGCCGAGACGGGGCACAGCCCTGATATAAAACGCTTTGTCACCGCCTATATAGTCCAGCTTCTCCTCCAGAGTCATTTGTGAAACTATCTGATCGGCACGAGCCTCCACCTCAGGGGTGATCTCCTGTGCATACATTGCCGCGGAGGCGGCAAAGAAAGCCAGCGGCGCGGCCGCAATTTTCAGCAACGCCGTCAATTTATTTATCTTCATTTTCAGAAATGTCAATTTTGGGATTTTTTCTTTCCTGTACGTTCTTTCAAAGTAAATGATACGCTCTGGAAATGTTCACTGTCAGTTCCGACCATAAATGTGAAATCACCAGGCTCCACTACATATTCCAGAGACTCGGTATAGAACCCGAGCTGGTCGTCAGTGATGTCGAAAACCACTTCCTGCGACTCTCCGGGCGCAAGAGCTATCTTCCGGAATCCCTTCAGTTCCTTCACGGGGCGTGTCACGGAAGCCACCTCGTCGCGCACATACAGCTGGACGACCTCCTCTCCAGCACGGTCTCCGGTATTGGAGACTTCCACACGCACCCTGGCATGGACCTCGCCGCCGTCACCTGGAAGGATTTCCGGAGTACTGTAGCTGAACTGCGTATAGCTCAGACCATAGCCGAAAGGATAGGCCGGCTCGTTCGGGATATCCATATACCGCGCATGCCACCATCCGTTCGATGCAGGACGGCCCGTACTCTTGTACTGATAATATATAGGTATCTGCCCGTGATGCAGAGGGAAAGTCATCGGAAGCTTGCCGGACGGATTGTAGTCACCCCAGAGGACATTGCAGATAGCATTACCGGCCTCGCTGCCCAGCCACCATGTACAGAGGACCGCCCCCGCAGCCTCCCGTGCATCATTGAAAATCACCGGACGGCCGCACATCAGCAGGACCACCGTAGGGGTGCCCGTCCGGGCAATGGCTTCGACCAGTTCCTGCTGCTCCGCGGCAATGGCTATGTCTCCGCGTGAGCGCATCTCTCCGCTGTACTCTCCTCTCTCTCCTATCGCCACAACGGCCACATCAGCCCTGCGGACATCTTCAAGGGTCTTTTCCAGGTCCGTAATCTCATCGGTATCGAGATTGTAGCCGTCACTGTAAAGCACTTCCACACCACGTTTCCGCATCGCATCATAGAGGGTCACAGCACGGCTCTCGTCAGCGCAGGACCACTTGGCACACATGTCGTGGGCCGACTTCGAAAGTCCTCCCACCAGAGCCACCGTCTTCACATCACCCGAAAGCGGCAATATGCCGTCAGCATTTTTCAGAAGCACCATAGAGCGCTCTGATACATACAAGGCATCTGCATGGGACTGCGCAGAGCTGACTATCGCCTTTTCGCGCGCTTCGCTGCAGTAGCGGAACGGATCTTCAAAAAGCCCCAGCCTGTATTTCTGCTCCAGGATACGCCTCACGGCATCGTCCACCAGTTTTTCGGACACCAGGCCCTCCCTGACCAGATCAGCCAGATGCCCGGAATAGCAAGGAGACGACATATCCATGTCCAGCCCTGCCTCTATCCCTTTCAGAGCGGCCTCGCGGGTATCAGCGGCACAGCGGTGGTTTATAACCTCTCCGAGAGAATAGTAGTCTGAAACCACGAAGCCTTCGAAACCCCAGTCCTCTTTCAGGATATCACGCAGAAGCTGGCGGTTCACGGTGCTCGGGACACTGCAGAAATCATTGAACGCACTCATGACAGTAGCCGCCCCGGCCTCTATCCCGGCCTTGTACGGAAGCATGTAGAAATTCGCGAACTGCCCCATGGACATGTCCACGCTGTTGTATTCCTTGCCGGCTATCGGAGCTCCGTATGCCGCGAAATGCTTTATGCATGAAAGAATGGTCAGGGTGTCGGCCAGGTCATCTCCCTGAAAACCGCGGACACGGGCACGGGCCACTGCCGCACCGTAATACGGGTCTTCACCAGCACCCTCCATCACTCGGCCCCATCTGGCATCCCATCCCACATCAACCATCGGAGCGAATGTCCAGTGTATGCCGGAAGCCGCTGATTCCCTCGCCGCACACCTCGCCGCCCTTTCGATGACTTCAAGGTCGAAGCTTGCAGCCTCGCCGAGAGGGACAGGAAACCCTGTACGATATCCGTGTATCACATCCTTTCCGAAAAGCAACGGAATCTGCAGACGGGACTGCATGGCCAGTTCCTGGTACTTCCTCGTCTCGGCCACCCCCTCCACATTCAGCATGGAGCCTACATAGCCGTTCGCGATAGCCTTCCTGTAGTCTCCGGTCTTCACTTCAGGCCCGGTGGTGAAATTCGCAGGTATCTGCACGAGCTGCCCCACCTTCTCTTCGAGCGTCATCTTCTTCATCAGGGAAGAGATGAAACGGTCCATCTGCCTGTCCTCATCCTGAGCGGACAATGCCCAGGCAGAAATCATAAAGGCTGAAGCCGCCGCCAGCGGCCTCAGCCACGCAAATACTAACCTGCAGCCTACCATTCGCATGTCTGTGTCCATTCGTGACCGAAACGGTCTGTTATACGGACCTCCCCGGAAGTCACTCCAGCAGAAGGCTTGATACGGAACAGATGGCGGGTATCGCTGTCTGTCGGACCACGAGAGTCCCTGTTGTCGTCGTGTCCGCTGGCGGCAGGATTTTTCCGCCAGTCATCCCAGGACTTTTCATATGCAGGGTCACCTTCAGCATGATATTCATTCATCACGCCGATACGAGTCCCGTTCTCATACCACTCGGGTTTGCCCCATTTGTTGTCATGAAGGAACACGTTTACATAGACATATCCCTTTTCGTTCATATAAGGATCAGCCTCGTCAGGAGTATATATCTGCATCTGGTCGTTGCCGTTCTTCTCAGCAGGCTCCGCCCTTTTGAACTTCCAGGTGATGTCAGCACCGTCCACGCTTGCCACGATGAAGCCTCTCGGCACGCCGTCATTTGTCACCTCGCCTTCCACATAGAGTGCGCCCGCAGCCCTGGCTATCTGATGTGACTCCATGGATGCAGCCTGCAATCCGTTTTCACCGGCAGAATAGCTGTAATTGTACCCGGTATGGATATGCCCGGCCCAGTTCTGCACCTTATATCCGGCTATCAGGGCCTGGAACTTGTCATAGTTCCTGAGCCAGTTCGGATACTGCTCACCGCCGGAAGATGTAAGCAGCCTGGCGGCAGGGCCATGCGACACTATGCACAGAGGCGTGGTCTTGTCCACATACTGCAAGTCATTCTTTATGAACTCCAGCGTCTCGTCATCGAAGCCTTCGCAGTAGTGCCAGCGTGCATCACCGTCCCAGGTAACGCCTTTGTCCGCATCCGGATGCGGAGTATCGATCTCGTTCCAGATGATGGTGTCGAGGAAGAGATAGTGCAAACTTCCGATATTGGCCGAATAGTTGTTCGGGCCGAAATCGCGGATATATCCCGAGACGGCGATATAGTCCTCCGTATGTACGGCTGGGTCATCCACCAGAGTGGAAGGTATCAGGCCTGAGCCTGTATTCAGAGGACCGATATGATCATGGTTTCCGGGGATATTGAACGTCGGAATCTGTGTCATAGCTATCTGGTCCTTGAAATAGGTGTGAGCCTGAGGTCTCTCATATGTCAGATCACCCACATTCACCATATACACCGGCACGTCTGACTCCTTCTTGTATTTAGCAAGGGCGTTTATAACGATCTGATAGCTTTCATATGAACCAGTGATTTCCTGGCGGATCTGAGGGTCTCCCAAATAAAGCACTTCATAGTGCAGGGAAGACACTGTCATCGGCTCGAGAGCGAAGTTGAACTGCTGGACCTCATCCTTCTTCCCGAGGTCTATCTTCTTGTACCCGCCGAAACAGAAATCCTCATCCACAGGAATCTCATATCCGTTCGGGACACAGACGAACACACACCTCTGGGTGGAGAAATCGGTATTCAGCCAGTACATTCCATTGGCATCCGTCCTGGTGCAGAGGCGTCCGTCGCTCACCACCACATCTGGCATGGCCGCCCGGGTCTTTGCATTGATCACTATTCCTTTTACAGTCGCGCCTTCCTTGTCCGGGACATTCAGGTCAGTCACCGCCGACCCTCCTCCGTTCCCGCCGTTTCCGCCGGCAGAAGGCTTGTCGGTTTCCCCGCAAGCCGCCAGCGACATCAGTACGGATGCGGCTGCCGCCGCAATGCTCAAAATTTTCCTTGTCATTTAATATCAAATCCTTAAAAAAGAGTATAAGGGCGGGTGACCCACCCTTATACGTTCTACAATGTAAATGTGATGTATACTGTCTTATAGTCGAATGTAAGATTCGTCGAACTGTCTGCTGTCAGCGACAGAGGAAGAACATAGTCTGCCGGATTCAGTCCGTCAGCCTTGAACTGAGCTATATCCAGCTTTACAGGCAAGTATGTCTGGTAATGGTCTTCAGTATCCATGGTGAACGATGTCTGCTCCAGAGACCAGTATTTCTCAGGCAGAAGCTGATATCCGGCCTCGTTCTCGACATTGTAGATATTCAAGGCATTTTCATCCACAGCGACATTTACAGTCACTTCATCGCTGTTGTTCCCCGCATTGTAGATGGAGATCTGATAACAGCCGTTCTCGTCCAGGTCATCCTGAGAGACAGATATCAGAGGATTGCTTTCCGCCGCAGGGAAATAGACCTTGGAAGTTATATCATTTTCATATAATATGTACTGCGATTTGGAGCAGGAGGGGATCATAAGAACCGCGGCTGCCGCGCAGACCAATAGTTTCAGTCTGTTTTTCATTTGTAATTATGATATATATATTGTTTTACTGTCTGAATTTTTAGTTTCGCGGGACGGCTGAAAAAGCATCTGGATTCCTCTTTTCCAGCCATCCACGCTGTCTGCTAATTGTAGCCCGGATTCTGGACGAGGAGGTTGTTGTTTTCGATTTCAGCCCTCGGAATAGGAAGCCAGTTCGTCTTCGGATATTCGAATACACGAGGGAACTTGCTCTGCTCCTTCAATGTGGCGATGGTATTGAAATCCTGTACAGATTCTCCTTCGATATTCAGGCCGTCAGGAGTATGTCCAAGCCATTCCTGTGCGAGATTCCAGCGGCGCAGATTGTGATACAGACGGCACTCGCAAGCCAGCTCGGCCATGTTCTCGTAATGCAGGGCCTTTCTCATATCTTCGCCTGAAGGCATTCCTACCTGGTTCCATGATTCTTCGAAATCTGGCAGGCCTGCCCTGTCGCGCACCTTGTTCAGATATCCCAGTCCAGTGGCGCTGAGGCTTCCGTCATACTCGAAATCAGCCTCTGCATAGTCGAGATAAAGCTCTGCCAGACGCAGATACGGGAAAGGATACTTGGCCAGACTCATTCTATTGGTAGATTCATCATACGTACTGTTCACCGATATGAATTTCTGCAGGACGTAACCTGTGCAGCTTCCGTTGTACTCAGTCTGGGTGTCTCCGGTATAGCCATGTTTCTGGTGATAACGGAGCTCCAGTTTATAAGTGGCACTGTTGCTGGTATAGTCTCCTCCGTCATATCCGATAGTGGCATAGAAACGAGGGTCTCTGTTCTGGCAGAAATCGGAAATGCCGTCGCCGTCAGAGTCTGCCACCAATTCAGACAGGGTTTTGTCCTTCGTATCCGGATCGGCCCAGAGAGGCAGACCCTTTTCAGTCAGGAATGTCTCGGCTATCTGAAGCGTAGGCACGAGATACTGCCTGAAGCCGTTTCCGGTATAGTTGACAGCCTGGCTGCCGTTATATACGGAACCGTCCCAGACGCGGACTCCGGCTATCCTCTGGATATTTACCCCTTCTCCTGGCTGTGCACCTATGGCGAAAAGATATTCTTTCTGGTCGGCCCAGTCAGTTTCGACAAAGCAGTGATAATAATTCAGTCTGCCCTGATCAGCATCGTCGCTGCCGGCGGTCCCGGACTTGTAAAGCGCATAGCCGTTGCTTTCTGCCAGCGTGATAGCCTCTTGGATGGCATCCAGAGCCTTTTTCCATTTTTCATTGTCATACTCGAGCGGCATCAGAGGAGTGCCTTCTTTCGACACGAATGACGAATATGCCTCGTTTCCATTCACGAGCGGGCTGGCCGCATACATCAGCACCCTGGCCTTGTACGCTTTGGCGGCCACAGAAGTGGCACGGCCCAGTTCATTGTTCGGCACGGTAGGATTCAGCATTGAAGCCGCAGTATCGAATGTAGCAGTGATGAAGTTTACGCAGTCATCCCACGAAGATCTCGGCATCATCATTTCATCCGCCGGGGCATCCACAGGAATTTCATGATCGATGATGACCACTGGACCATAATACTGCATCAGAGTCCAGTGCAGGTAAGCTATCAGGAAATAAGCCTCGCCCTTGGTTCTGGTCTTCTCTGACTCCGGCATGTCCGGAACACTGTCGACATTGGAAATATACATGTACGCATATTTTATGCCCTTGTACAAATCCCAGTATACCGGCTGCCTTCCCAATGCGTTTCCTCCATCCCAGAAACTGAAATATGTTCCGTCCGGAGTCTCGTTTCCGCAGAGGACAGAACGGTATCCGAACCACACGAGATCCCCTGCAGGCCCGGTGATGAGGTCGCCTCCGGCACACATGTCAGGAGCCCACCTGAAAGAAGAAGTGTTCGGCATATAGTTGTAGACACGGTACAGGAACTGCTTTGCCTGCTGAGTTGTCGTGAACGAATCCCCAAGTGTGGCAGTGTTCTCCGGGACGACATCCAGGAAACTGCATGAAGCCAGAGCGAGGACCGATGTTGCAAATATTATAAATTTGTTTTTCATTTTATGCTTGTATCTTGTTTGAATCCATTAGAAATTGAACTGCACCCCGAGCTGCACTGTCCTCTGGAGAGGATAGGAAAGGCCGTTTCCGCTGCCCTTCTCCGCATCCCAGTATTTGAAAGGAGACAGGATGAAAAGGTTCGTGGCAGAGCAGTATACTCTGGCGAAATCCTTTATTGTATAACCCACTTCGAGATTTTTCAGCCTCAGGAAGCTTCCGTCCTTCACCCAGAATGACGAGGAGGCAGTATTGTTCCTGTTCCACTGGTAGTCGAGTCTCGGATATGCCGCATCCGGGTTCGGATCGGACTCTGACCAGTGGTCATCGGCTATCCACTGGAGCATACCGTATGAAGAGTTGCTTCCGTCTGTAAAAGGATGCATGTTCTTCATATTTATGGACACTCTGGCACGTCCCTGGAAGAAGAACGAGAAATCGAGATTTTTCCAGCGGGCTGAAGCTCCGAATCCGTACATGATTTCAGGCACTTCCGGATAGCCGATATAGGTGCAGTCGTTTTCGTTGATCACACCGTCGCCGTTCAGATCCTTGTACTTGATGTCGCCTGGCCTGATGTCAGCGCCATCGCCGGCTATTAGCTGTTCCGGAGAGTTCGCTATATCGGCCTCGTCCTTGAACAGGCCGTCAGCCACATAACCGTAAATGGTATTCAGAGGCTTTCCTATCTGTGATTTATAGGCATACTGCTGGAACGGGGATTCGTCATTCTCCACCACCTCATTGTGAGCAAAAGTGAATGTACCCCTTGCAGTCACAGTCCAGTCTCGGTTTATGATCTTCCTGTAGTCCGCAGACAGGTCCACACCCATGTTCAGCACAGCGCCGACGTTCGCCCACGGCTCCATTCCGGAGATTCCGACAGTGGACGGAATGGTCTTCCTCTGCATGAAGATACCGTCACGATACTCGGAGAAGAAATCCGCTATAATGGTGAGTTCG
Organism: uncultured Bacteroidales bacterium; assembly: GCA_949289565.1. Taxonomy (GTDB): domain Bacteria; phylum Bacteroidota; class Bacteroidia; order Bacteroidales; family UBA932; genus Cryptobacteroides. The sequence continues at coordinate 81,195 of CASEOO010000002.1, read as the reverse complement.
TCGAAGAAGCCGAACTCGACTCCGATATCATGCTTGCGGCTCACCTCCCAGGATGCATCCTCGTTTCCAAGGGTGGAAAGATAGTTCATCTTCTGGCCTTCATAGCCTGTCCCTATGGCGAAGTTAGGAAGCTCGGCCCCGTCACCCAAAAGTGAAGAAGTGCTGTTCATCGCCATCTCGGAAATATACGGAAACCTCTGTTTCAGATAATCGTTTCCGGAAAGACCGAAAGAATAGCGCACTTTCAGGAAAGAGAACCAGTCCTTGATGCCGCTGAAGAATTTCTCGTTCGAGACTATCCATCCCGCCGCCACTGAAGGGAAGAAACCGAATCTCTTGCCGCCCATGAAGTTCTCCGAGCCGTTGTAACCGAAATTGCCCTCTATCAGATACCTGTCATCATAGCCGTAGGAAACACGTCCTGCCAGACCCTGCTCCCTTTTCGGAAGGGAATTGTAATAGTTGCTTGGCATATTGTCGACTGTTTCCTTCTGATGGTAGAGAACCACGGCATTCACATTGTGCTTGCCGAAAGTGCGGTTGTACTCGATGTTCCCCTGGAGGTTCACCTGCCTGTAGCCGTTCTGATCCGTGGACAGTGACAGATAATCGGTACCATCTGTATTCGTTGGAGTGAGTGTACGCTCATATGTTTCAAGCACAGGATCGTATGTGGACGTACTCGTATACAGGTGAGGCACCCTCTGGTAAGTCCTTCCAGAATAAGTTTTGTTATAGAATGACACCTGAGCCCAGACTTTCAATCCCTTAGTGATGAACCTCAGATCCTGGTCCACCCTCAGAGAGGTGGTCAGGTAGTTCGTATACTGCTGCTTGTAGCCTTTGGCAAGTTCCGCATACGGGTTCGTCATGTTTCCGACTCCGGACCATGAGGCACTGGTTCCGAATACGGTATAGTCTGCATCTATCCACTCTGACGGGTATGTCGGGGAGAATGACACAGGGTTTGTCCTCATGCACCAGTAGAAGAGATCTCCGGAAGAAATCACAGGCTTGTAGAAATACAGCATCTGGGCGTTCATCTTGATGCTGGCTACTGTAGTGCTCGTGATTTTCGCCGTCACATTGCTCTGGAAAGTATATTTCTGAGCATTGATATTCGTATTGAAAGGAGCGTCGGAGACATTCTTGATCATACCGCTTTCGTTGTTCACAGAAGCATTCAGGAAGTAGTCCACCCTGTTTCCGCCGCCACGGACATTGATATTCAGGTTCTCGGCCACGCCCATGTCATTGAACATCATGTCATACCAGTCCACATTCGGGTAGGCATACGGATCCAGATTCTGTTCCGTGCCTGTGATCTGGGCTGTGGTATATCTGCCGACGGCGACTCCGCGTCCGAGCTGGGCTTCGTTGAAGTTTTTCATATATGTCACACCGTCAGCCACTTCCGGTATTGCCGTAGGCATAGTGACAGTGGTGTTGAAATTCACGTTTACAGACATCCTGTCAGCCACACGTCCGCTCTTCGTAGTGATGATCATCACACCGTTAGCACCTCTGGAACCATACAGTGCAGTGGCTGCGGCATCCTTCAGCACGGAGAAAGACTCGATGCTCTCTGCAGGAATGCCGTTCAGGATCTCGGCATTGATCTCCACTCCGTCGAGGATATAGAGAGGCTCGGTGCTGGCTCCGAAGGTCGAAATACCGCGGATCCAGAAGCTGGCGCCGTCAGCTCCAGGTTCGCCTGAAGACTGGGTGGCTATCACACCGGCGATATTTCCAGCGAAAGAAGTGGAAAGGTTGCTGGACGGAGTGACAAGCTTGCCGGGGTCTATGGACTCGACCGAAGATATCATGGTCTCCTTGCGCTGGGTCGTACCGAAAGCGACCACCACGGCATCCTCAATGGACTGGGTGGACTCGTCGAGAGAGATGACCTTGAAAACGATATTGTTTCCTCCGACCCTGAGCTGCTTGGTCAGATAACCTATGGAAGAAACAGTCACAAGTTTGACATCTGACGGAATCACGAGAGTGTAGTTTCCATCGAGATCTGCTACAGTTCCGTACTGCGTCCCTTCTACATAGACCGCAGCACCTGGTATCGGCTGGTTGTCCTCAGATGAAATCACTGTTCCGGAGAGAGTGACATCACTTCCCTGGGCAAAGCCATTCAGAAGCGCAATAAAGAATAATGCACAGACCAGTGTCACCCGCCTTGCCATTTCTGGCAGAGAGCAGGCCTCTGTCTTCGAATTTTGCATAATAGATAATGTGTCAGTTACTAGTTAATACATCAAATAACAATACGGAATCGCTCTTGTGGTCAGTAGGCGACATCCAGCTTCGCAGGTTATAATTTGTTACAAAACAAGGCAAATATAGCACCCCCCCCCCCGTAAAAAGCAAGAAAAAGTTTCAAATTGTTAGAAATAATTAGAAAAAATATTTGGATTCATATTATGAATGTCTATCTTTGTGCCGGAAAAAATCTCTTGATCTCGGGCACATCCGTATGCTTTCGCAGGCCAATGGAACTTAAACTATCCGAGACAATGAAGATTAAATTTTATCCACTGGCGGCGGCTGCCGTGGCAGTCATGAGCATATCATGCACCGACATAGTGCCGCAAGCATACGACCCCGGACTTTCTGTCGACATAGCGGCTGTAGATTTCCGCTATGCAGGAGGAAGCGAGGTAGTGAAAATCACTTCGAACAATCCCTGGACTCTCGACATGGGAGACTGCAGCTGGGTCACTCCCAGCATCACATCCGGGGAAAGCACTGAAAAAGTCATCCTGACAGCAGGAAAGAATCCTGATGCGGCCACTCCAAGAGAGGCTACCATCACTGTCACATCCGACGGCTCCTCAAGGTCCATCACCGTGTCACAGGAGAGGAACGTCACATACATAGAAATCAAGACAAATGCTGGCTCTGCAGAAAACCCGGAATGGACTGCAGAAACCAGACTTGAAACCGAATCAATGTTCAAGAGCCCGACTCAGAATATCGAGGTGCAGATAACATCGAACGCAGTATGGACCATAGATGCCCCTGAATGGATCAAAGCATCAGCATCCGAAGGAGGAACAGCTGGAGACGATGCTGTAACGCAGACCGTGACCCTGACTGTAGACAATACCGGAGTCTCTGTTTCCGACGGTTCGGATTATCTGACTGCAGAAGTACATTTCATCACTGCGGATGAAACAGCCACACTTGAAGTAAGACAGCAGAACTCATATTCGAACTGCTATGTAGTCAATGAACCAGGCACTTACACCATCCCAGCAGGCAAGCCTGACGGCACTCCTGTCAACGCATCAAGCGTGACATGGATGTTCGAGAGCGAGAACGGACTGATTTCAGGCACTGAGCCTAAGCTTGAGAACGGCAAGATCACTTTCACAGTAGCTGAAAGCGGCCTTCCTGATGTTCAGAAAGGAGGCTACGGCATCATCACCCTGATGAACGGCAGCGAGGTGGCATACAGCTATGCTATCTGGTACACTAAGGAAGTGAGAGATATCAAGATAGGCAACAATATTTTTATGGACCGCAACCTTATGGCTTGGACAGACAATCTTCCAGCAGAGGATTTCGGGAACAAGTCTGTTCCTGGCTCTTACGGATGTCTTTACCAGTGGGGCTGCAAGAATCCGATTCCTTGCCCGTCAGAAAAAGCCATAGCAAACATAAGTAAAGACAGGGAAAGTCAGCATATGAACAAAGATATGTTCACTGAAGACTACCTGCTGCAGGGGCATTTCAATACAGGGTTCACAAATCCGGATGGCACTTCCCCTACTTACTATGTTAACAGCAACTCTGTGCCTATGAATTCGGATTCACAGAACAAATATCCTTGGCTTCTTCTCGGGACTCAATATGATTTGACCCAGGCGGAAAGATGGTCCGAGACTCGGAAAACAGTCGATGACCCGTGCCCTGCAGGATACAAAGTGCCTTCCATCGACCAGCTGGAAGCCATGTATTCGATCTTAGGCAACAGCCATAGCCAGCCGTTCAGAGACAACGGAATGGAGAACTGGTCCAAGGTATATACACTGAACGGCGTGACATTCAGTTACATGAATCCGGGAATCATACAGTACAACAAGAAGGGCGGTTCGAAGCCATGGCGTGACACAAGAAATACTGTCGGCTCACCTGAAACATATCATTCAAGTTCAGGATTCCAAAGTGAATATGATGGCACTCCAGGTGAAAACAACACCATATGCTGCCAATTTTTATCTAACAGGGCAGTTATGGATAAATTCGACACCCGCGCCGCAGCCGCAGTCCGCTGCGTAAAAATGTAACAACCATATAAACACTTAATAACTATCATCATGAAACAAACACAGATTTACGAGACCCTGTCTTCGTACAGGGCTCCTGAAATGTCGCTCACGGAAATCTCCGTAGAGCATGGATTCGCCGCATCAGGCGAAGAAGCATCTTTCGGTCCTGCAGCCCCAGGATACAGCGAAGGAGAAAGTGGATTTTAACTTAAAAATGACAGAAAACATGAAAAAACTTGTTTTATCCATTGCCGCTATGGCGGCAGTCCTCTCCAGCTGCCAGATGGAGGAGATGGAAGGCGTCGTCACTTCCTCAAGCGATGCATTCAAACTCGAAGTAAACATAGAAAACATCGGCACTGACGCCGCCGGCACGAAAACTGTCCTCGACCCTAACGGGTACAAGGTAGCGTGGGCCGAAAATGACGAGCTCGCAGTAGTCGTAAAATACTCTGACAATTCGTTCAGGAACTTCAAATTCACCAAGTCTGCCTCAGGCGACAACATTTTCGAATGCGAGAACTTCGTTGCTGAGAATGCCGCTGAATACCATGTGTTCTACCCATACAGCGAAGACTATTCATCCATAAGTGAAGATGGCTTCGCCAATGCAGCCGTCACAGTAGGCGCTGCCGCAGATGCAGTCCAGACCGGCGATGCGTCAGGAGTCAGCGCCAACGCCCCTCTGTGCGGATACGCCGTGGCGGAAGGGAACATCCCTGACATCACTCTGAAACATGCTTCCACCCTGTTCGCCATCACTGTGATGAACAATGCCACAGATGCCATCACCGTATCCAAGATAGCGGTAGACAACAGCGCGGATGCTGACATGACAGGTACATACTATGTTAATTCCAAAACAGGGGCCATCAAGGGTGAATCCGCAAACAAGACTGCGGCCGTCACTCCTGCACAGGCAGTTTCCATCAAGGCTTCCGAGAGCGCGACATTCTACATAGTATCAGCGCCGTTCGCCCTTCCGCAGAACGACTACATCACCACGACAGTCACCACTTCTCTCGGGGAAAAGACTTTCATAAACAAGGTGATGGATGCCCAGGCGAATTTCGAGGCAGGAAAATACAACACCACTTCAGTGAATGTCACAGACGGCTCCACTTACGTAAACATAAAGAAAGCTGATGAAGGAGAGTATGCACAGAGCATAGGCTTCACCGCTTCCAATATGTTCGAAAAGCCGTCAGAAACCCTGACTGTAAGCATCCAGTCCAATGCCGTATGGACTATCGAGACTCCTGAATGGATATCCGTGGACAAGATCCGTGGCGGACAGAATGTGGAAGAAGGCAATCAGCCTGTAGAGGAAACTGTCACCTTCACTATCGACAACACCGCCGCGAAAGTGACCGACGGCACAGATGCCGTGACTTCCGCAGTGAAGTTCATCACAGTGGACAAGACAGCCACACTGAACGTGACCCAGCAGAACTCATATTCGAACTGCTATGTAGTCAATGAACCAGGCACTTACACCATCCCTGCAGGCAAGCCTGACGGCACTCCTGTCAACGCATCAAGCGTGACATGGATGTTCGAGACCGAAAACGGACTCATTTCAGGCACTGAGCCTACGCTTGAGAACGGCAAGATCACTTTCACCGTCGCCGAAAGCCAGAACGCTGATGACAAGCAGAAAGGAGGCTACGGCATCATCACCTTGATGAACGGAAATGAGGTGGCATGGAGCTATGCTATCTGGTACACCAAAGAGCTGAGGGACATTCAGATCGGAAGCTATACAGTCATGGACAGAAACCTGATGGCCTGGACCGACAATCTCCCGGCAGAAGACTTCAGCTACAAAACCGTACCCGGCGCTTACGGATGTCTCTACCAGTGGGGCAGCAAGAACCCGCTTCCTTGTCCGTCCCAGACTGCGATAGACAGGCAAAGTGAAGACAAGATGATATCTCACAACGATGAGATGTTTACTGAAAAGTATTTTATGAAGGGTAATTTCAATACCGGATTCAAGAATCCTGACGGAACAGAGGCAACATACTATGATGACTATGGTGACAACGATACCGAGCCGATGAGTGACGCCACACAGACCAAATATCCTTGGCTGTTTTGGAATAGCCAATATTCCAATACCGAGGCAAACCGCTGGTCCGACACTCAGAAGACTGTCAACGACCCATGCCCTGCTGGATACAAGGTGCCGTCCATCACCCAAATAAGCGATATGGCGAGCATCCTAAACGGTAAGCATAGCCAGCCATTTACAGGTGACAGCAACAACTGGTCCAAGGTATACACGATGAACGGAGTGACCTTCAGTTTCATGCACCCGGGCTTCATCAATAATCAACATGGCACACCGTTTAGGGCAGAGAAGTCTACTGTAGGTGTAGCCGCCGCATATTATTCAAGTACCGGTTTTCAGGCTGAATGGGACGGAGCATCATCAACAGACCTTAACACTGTTTGCAGCAAGGCCATATTCGACTGGAATACAGCACAAGATAAAGTTAACACACGTTCTGCACTGGCAGTCCGCTGCGTGAAGATCCAGTAGCGTTCCATACATGATATAAACTGTCACGGGTATCATCCGGATACCGCTTGCGAAATTCCGGATGATACCTTTTTTTTTGTATCTTTATGAGAAATTGGACCGCATGGTCAGAGTATTATTCGAAAAACATTAATTGGAACAAATGAAATCAATGAGAAAATTGATGGTCGCATCGGCATTGGCCGTCATGGCGGCCAGCATGAATGGCCAGGACATTGCCCCGGCAGGGGTAGAGGAACTTTCGTCTCCGGACGGACGCCTGTCGCTGAAGTTTACGGTGACCGAAAGGGGCGAGCCGTGCTGGTGGATGGATTTCGAAGACAGGAGCGCCGTGCTTCCGAGCAAGATGGGGCTGGAACTGCGCGGGGAGATGCCGAAACTGGAGTTCGGAGAGGAAATCAAAAGGGGACGTGTCGGGGAGCCGGTGTCTCTGTATGACGGCTTCAAGGTGGAAAACGTGGCCAGAGCCGAGGCTGACGAGACATGGTCTCCGGTGTGGGGCGAGGAATCTTCGATCAGGAATCATTACCGTGAGATGGCCGTTACGCTGAAACAGGCTGAAACCGAAAGGCTGATGACCGTAAGATTCAGGCTGTATGACGAGGGCGTGGGCTTCAGGTACGAGTTTCCTGAGCAGAAGAATCTGAAATATTTCGTCATCAAGGAGGAGATGACGCAGTTCGCCATGACGGGTGACCATACGGCGTGGTGGATTCCGGGGGACTATGACACCCAGGAGTACGACTACGTGGAGTCCAGGCTGTCCGAAATACGCGGGCTGATGCCGTTCGCAGTCACTCCGAATTCTTCGCAGACCCCGTTCTCCCCTACCGGAGTACAGACTTCCCTGCAGATGAAGACGGATGACGGGCTGTATATAAACATCCACGAGGCAGCGCTTGTGGACTATTCGTGCATGCATCTGGACCTGGATGACGAGAATTTCGTCTTCGTTTCGCATCTGACGCCTGACGCGCAGGGGTGGAAAGGCCATATGCAGTGTCCTTGCAAGACTCCGTGGAGGACTGTGATGGTGACTGACGACGCGCGCGACATCCTGGCTTCGCGGCTGATACTGAATCTGAACGAGCCTTGCGCATACGATGATGTTTCATGGATACGTCCTGTGAAATACATGGGCGTATGGTGGGAAATGATCACGGGGAAGAGCAGCTGGGGCTACACCGACCTGTCTTCCGTGAAGCTGGATTCCGTGGACTACGCCAGCCTGCCGCCGAACGGGAAACATGGGGCGAACAACGAAAACGTCCGCAGATACATAGATTTCGCGGCTGAAAACGGCTTCGACCAGCTTCTGGTGGAGGGCTGGAATATCGGCTGGGAGGACTGGTTCGGCCAGAGCAAGGACTATGTCTTCGATTTCGTGACCCCTTATCCGGACTTCGACATCGAGGCTCTGAACGAATACGCGCACTCGAAAGGCATCAGGCTGATGATGCACCACGAGACTTCTTCTTCTGTACGGAACTACGAGCGTCATATCGATGCCGCATATGACCTGATGAACAAATACGGGTACAATTCAGTGAAGAGCGGCTATGTGGGCGACATCATCCCTCGCGGAGAGCATCATTACGGACAGTGGATGAACAACCATTACCTGTATGCAGTGAAGAAGGCCGCCGAGCATCACATAATGGTGAATGCCCACGAGGCGGTACGTCCTACCGGGCTGTGCCGCACTTATCCGAACCTGATTGGCAACGAGTCTGCACGCGGAACCGAGTACCAGGCTTTCGGTGGGTCGAAGCCGCATCACGTGACTCTGCTCCCGTTCACCCGGCTGCAGGGAGGTCCGATGGACTATACTCCGGGCATCTTCGTGATGGACGTGGAGAAGCTGAATCCGCACAACCATTCGCACGTGAATTCCACTCTTGCGAACCAGCTGGCTCTGTATGTGGTGCTGTATTCGCCTCTGCAGATGGCGGCCGATGTTCCAGAGCACTACGAAGCGAAGATGGACGCCTTCCAGTTCATCAAGGACGTGGCCGTGGACTGGAGCGAAAGCCATTACCTTCTGGCAGAACCAGGTGACTATATAGTGGCGGCGCGCAAGGCGAAAAATGAGAATGGCGATGATGCAGAAAAAACCGCGGATGAATGGTTCATCGGAGGTGTGACTGACGAAAATGCCAGAGATGTGGAATTCTCACTGGATTTTCTGGAGCCTGGAGTGAAATACGAGGCGACAGTCTATGCAGACGCGAAGGATGCCGACTACCGCACCAATGCCGAGGCCTACGCGATTTCCAAGAAAAAGGTGACCTCACGGTCAATGATGAAAATGCACATGGCTCCTGGCGGCGGCTTCGCCATCAGAATAGTCAGGGCAGGAAAATGATCACTGCCGTGTGATATGGGCTCCGAGGGCATTCAGACGAAGGTCAATGTCCTCGTAGCCTCTATCTATCTGCTCTATGTTGCCGATGACGCTGGTGCCTCGTGCCGACATGGCGGCTATCAGCAGCGCGATGCCGGCACGGATATCCGGCGAAAGCATATTGTTTGCACGAAGCTGGAACTGATGGTCATGGCCTATGACTACAGCACGATGCGGATCGCACAGGAGTATCTGCGCCCCCATGTCTATCAGATGGTCCACGAAGAAAAGCCTGCTTTCAAACATCTTCTGATGTATCAGCACGCTGCCGCGGCACTGCGTGGCCACTACCAGCATCACGCTCAGAAGGTCCGGAGTAAGTCCCGGCCACGGGGCGTCGGCTATGGTCATGATAGAGCCGTCCAGAAACGACTCTATCACATAACTCTCCTGTTCCGGGACGAAAATGTCATCGCCTCTCTGCTCGAGATTCACTCCCAGCCTGCGGAAAGACTCCGGGATGATGCCGAGATTTCCGAAAGACACATCTTTGATGGTGACCGAGCTTCTGTTCATGGCGGCCATGCCTATGAAGCTGCCTATTTCTATCATGTCCGGCAGAATCGTATGCTCTGTTCCGTGAAGCGCAGGCACCCCAGTGACAGTCAGCATGTTCGAGCCTATGCCTTCTATATCTGCCCCCATTCTCACCAGCATGCGGCTCAGCTGCTGTACATATGGCTCGCAAGCGGCATTGTATATCACAGTCTTCCCTACTGCGAGCACCGCCGCCATCAATATATTCGCAGTGCCGGTCACAGAAGCCTCGTCGAGAAGCATGTACGAGCCTTTCAGATGAGTTCCGGCAGGAATATGCAGATAATAGGCTTTCATCTGCTGGTCATAGTGCAGGGATGCGCCGAGATTCTGCATGCCCGTGATGTGGGTGTCCACCCTGCGGCGTCCGATCTTGTCTCCGCCAGGTTTGGGGAAATATGCATGCCCGAAACGCGCCAAGAGCGGCCCGGTAATCATCACAGAGCCTCTGAGAGCCGCGCATTTACGCACGAACTCCGGACTCTCCACATACGACGTATCTATATCGTCAGCCTGGAACGAATATTTCCCTTTCTCCAGCCTCTTCACTTTCACGCCCATGCCTTCGAGAAGCATGATCAGGTTTCTGACATCGAGTATTTCAGGTATGTTGGAGATGACGACTTCCTCCTGCGTTAGCAGGACTGCGCAAATCACTTCCAGCGCCTCATTCTTCGCCCCCTGCGGACGTATCGTTCCGGACAGCTTGTATCCGCCCTCTATGACAAATGAACTCATAAGATTTTACAGTTTTATGCTGGAGACTTTATAGGTTTATGCCGGCAGACGCCTCCGCCAGAAACAGTCAGACATGCTCCACTTCAGGCTGAAGCTCGATGCCGAACAGATTCATGACCGAAGCCGATATCTTCTTCTCAAGAGCAATGATTTCTTCCGGCGAGGCCTTGCCTGTCAGATTGACCAAGACGAGAGGCTGCTTTTCATATACTCCGACATTCCCCTCGCGGCAGCCCTTCCATCCGCACTGCTCTATCAGCCAGGCGGCAGGTATCTTGACGAATCCTGAGCCGGCATCGAAATGCGGCACCTCATAGTCCGGGCCATATTTCGATTTGGCATAATGCTCCGCCTTTTCATAGAAGACCTTCGGCACTACAGGATTCTTGAAAAAGCTGCCTGCACTCCCGATTTCCGCCGGATCAGGAAGTTTTGCATCCCTGATTCCGAGAATCACAGACCGTACAAGCCCGGGGGTCATGGTCTTCACTGAAGACTCTGACAATGCTTTCTCCACAGCACTCTTGACATGCCCGTATTCCAGTCTCGGGCCGCCTTCGGATGAAAGTTCAAAGACTGCAGACGTGACTATGTACCGGCCTTTGGCCGACTGCTTGAATATCGAATCCCGGTATCCGTATTTGCATTCCTTCTGCTTGAAAGACTTCATGGAGCATGTCACGGTGTCGAAGCAGCGCACTTCCCTGACCACATCCTTGAGCTCGGCGCCATATGCCCCGATGTTCTGGACAGCGGCGGCTCCTGTCTCCCCAGGAATTCCTGAAAGGTTTTCAACGCCCCACAGGCCTTTTTCTGCACACCAGAGGCAGAAATCATCCCAAGGAGTGCCCGCGCCGACTTCTGCCAGCACCCGGCCTGACATAGCGGCGTCCTCGCCTGCATGAGCCTCTGCGCTATGACCAGGTGCTGATATGAACCTGATTCCAGAATGAAATACCGTCCCGGGGAAATCCCCTGTGAAAAGGATGTTGCTTCCACCGCCGATATGCAGGAAAGGGCGCGGGAGGCCATACTGCCTGCCTGCGGAAAAGAACTCTGCAAGCTCCTCTTCACTTCCATATTCCACATAGCATGCACATGACACGTCCATGCCGAACGTATTGTGATTTTTCAGGCTGTATGATTCTGCAATATCCATGATAAAGGTCTGATTAAGTTCGCAACGGCAGGCATTTGTCCAGAGTCTCTATCCTATTTCAGCTCCGTTCGCCAGGACCTCGGCAGGAGTGATGAAGCGCATCTTTCCGTCCCCCTGACGTGCCATGAGTATCATTCCCTTGGACTCTATGCCACGTATTTTCCGAGGCTGTAGATTGGCGAGAATGCATATCTGTTTTCCGAGCATCTGCTCAGGAGTGTAATATTCAGCTATTCCTGAAACTATGGTCCGCTTGTCGATGCCCGTGTCAATAGTCAGTTTCAGCAGCTTGTCTGTCTTCGGCACTCTCTCTGCCTCCAGCACTGTGGCGGTCCTGATGTCCATCTTCTCGAAATCCTCGAAAGTGCATTCCGGCTTCTGAGGAGCGGCCCTGTGAGCCTCTGCTTCGCGTGTGGCGGCCTTATTGGCGGCCTTGGCCGCCTCCAGCTTGGCCACTTGCGCCTCCACCACGGAATCTTCTATCTTGCTGAAAAGGAGGACTGCCTCCGAGATCTGATGGCCTTCCGGAAGTATGGACTCTGAGCCAAGGTCGTCCCATGACAGCACCGGAATCCCTTCCGCCGCACGGGCTTCCGCTCCATATGGCACAGTATGCAGGGCGGCTGACTCCCCTGCCTTGAATATGTTTTCACCACAAGTCCCGTCTTCACCGGCACGGTGGTCTGCACCTGCCTTGATATCCACATTCAGTATATTGCGGAGCTTTTCTGCGGAGAAAGGCAGGAACGGCTCGAAGACTATCGCCAGGTCGGCGCATATCTGCAGGGATACATTCAGTATCGAAGCTGTCCTGTCCATATCGGTCTTGGCCACTTTCCATGGCTCGGTGTCAGTCAGATATTTATTGCCTATGCGCGCGATATTCATTGCCTCCTTGAGAGCTTCGCGGAATTTGTAATGCGCGATATTGTCCTCCACCGCTTTTTTGAGCGCAGGTATCTGGGCCAGAGTCTCGGCATCGACCGGCTCCGGTTTCGCATTGGCAGGAACCCTGCCACCGAAATATTTGTGCGTCAGCACTGCAGCGCGGTTCACGAAATTTCCGAGGATGGCGACAAGCTCGTTGTTGTTTCGGGCCTGGAAGTCTTTCCAGGTGAAGTCATTGTCCTTGGTCTCGGGAGCATTGGCGCAGAGCACGTAGCGGAGCACATCCTCCTGGCCCGGGAATTCCTCCAGATATTCGTTCAACCATACGGCCCAGTTCTGCGAAGTGGATATCTTGTCCCCTTCGAGATTCAGGAACTCGTTCGCAGGGACATTGTCCGGCAGGATATAGCCTCCGTGAGCTTTCAGCATGGACGGGAAAACGATGCAATGGAAGACGATATTGTCCTTCCCTATGAAATGGACGAGCTTCGTGTCCTCGGATTTCCACCATTTCTCCCAGCTGGACGGAAGGAGCTCGGCTGTGTTCGAGATATAGCCGATAGGCGCATCGAACCAGACATACAGCACCTTTCCTTCTGCACCCTCTACAGGCACAGGCACTCCCCAGTCGAGGTCGCGGCTTACGGCACGAGGCTGCAGGCCTCCGTCTATCCATGACTTGCACTGTCCGTAGACATTCGTGCGCCACTCCTTGTGCCCTTCGAGAATCCATTCCTTCAGCCATGGTTCGTACTGGTCCAGAGGAAGATACCAGTGCTTGGTCTTTTTCTTCACCGGCTGGCTTCCGCTCAGGGCTGACCTAGGGTTTATCAGCTCGTCAGGACTGAGCGTGCTTCCGCATTTCTCGCACTGATCGCCATAGGCCTTTTCGTTTCCGCATTTCGGACATGTGCCCACGATATAGCGGTCAGCCAGGAATGTCTTCGCCTCTTCATCGTAGTATTGCTCGCTCTCCTTCTCGATGAACTTGCCATCGTCGTACAGCTTGCGGAAAAATTCCGAGGCGTTCCTGTCGTGAATCCGGGATGTCGTCCTGGAGTATATGTCGAAATTGATTCCGAATCCGGCAAATGACTTTTTGATTATGCCATGGTATTTGTCCACTACATCCTGAGGGGTGCATCCCTGCTTCCTGGCCTTGATAGTGATAGGCACTCCATGCTCGTCTGACCCGCAGATGAAAAGCACATCTTCGCCCCTGAGCCTCAAATATCTGACATATATGTCGGCAGGGACATAGACTCCCGCCAAATGACCGATGTGCACCGGGCCGTTCGCATAAGGAAGTGCACATGTCACCAATGTTCTCTTGTAATTCTGTTCCATATAGTTTTTCCCTTTTAAATCATCAAATTTTCTGTCTGCCGTCCGGCAATATCTCCGTCTGCCTATGGCGATATTCTTGTCTGCCTGCCGTCCGGCAATATCTCTCTGTCTGCCTATGGCAATATTCAGCCTGTCTGCGGCAATGCCGTCACGCTTTCGCCGGATGACCGGACTGCCAGCCTCTAGCTATACCCGGCCCAGCTTGTTGTTGATCACTGTGCGGGCCTTGTTCAGGGCATTCATCTTCTCCAATATGCGGACCTGCTCGCTCTGGTCAGCCGACTCGGCAAGGCTCTTCGACAGTTCTGCGGCCATCTTGGCCAGCCGCCTGCCCTGATATGCCAGCAGGGATTTCGGCACAAAGATAATCAATTGCGTGGCAACAGATGTCAACGACCTGCGATAATTCTCGACAGTAAGCAAATATTTGTCTACAAGGATATCCGTAACCACCGCGGCGACATCATGGTCCTGGCTGTTCATAAGCCTGGTCTGTATCTGCGGCTGGGTCAGGCCCCGGTCATACATCTCGAAATACAGGTCGTAAACTTTCCTGTAAATGCTGTTCGAGAAAGAGACATCATCCGCCACCAAAGAATTGTCTATGAACTCAGCCACAGTGTCAGGCCTGCCGTCGGGAATATAATACTCCGAATCCCTGTCAAATTCCAGCGGAGACTGGCCATTCTCTATGAGAAATTCCAGAAGTTCCTTCTCGCACGGGGCCAGGAACGGGTCTTCAAGTTCCACCACATCCGAGACTGAGGCTTGCTTGGCCGCCTCCAGATGCTTTTCATTGCCCCCTTTTGCCAGCTCGGAAGCAAGTTCTTCCCGGCGCCGCTGGGTCTCTGCCTGCCTGCGCTCTTCCAGAAGCATGTCCTCTCGCGTCCTCCTGATACGGGAGAAAAGTATATCCGGCGAGATATTGAACTTTTCGCCGCACGAGTCCACGTATACAGACCGTTTCACAGGATCAGGAATCATGGCCACGGTATCGGCTATGTCATTTATAAGATTGGCCTTCTTCAACGGGTCATTTCCTGCCTCTCCCAGAAGCATGTCTGACTTGAAGCCTATGAAATCCTGCTCATGTTTCTCTATAAAAGACTGGACCTCATCCAGAGTATGCTTTCTGGAGAAGGAGTCAGGGTCATCTCCGTCAGGAAGAAGGACCACTTTCACATTCAGCCCCTCTTTCAGCACCAGATTTATCCCTCTGAGCGCGGCATGTATGCCTGCTGAATCCCCGTCATAAATAATGGTAACATTCTGTGAATACTTGCGTATCAGGCGGATCTGGTCCACTGTCAGAGATGTGCCGCTGGAAGCCACCACGTTCCGGATGCCCAGCTGATGCATCGAAATGACATCCAGATAGCCTTCCACGAGGATGCACTTGTCCTGCCGGACGATTTCATTCCTGGCATGCCATACCCCGTACAGAGAACGGCTCTTCACGTAGATTTCCGTCTCCGGAGAATTGACATATTTAGCCACCGTCTTGTCCGACCTCAGAGTCCTGCCTCCGAACGCGATGATCCTCCCCGACGGGGAATGTATCGGGAACATGGCTCTCTCGTAGAAACGGTCGACCACCTTCCCGTCGTCACGTCTATAGCACAGGCCGGTGTCTATGAGGAATTCCTCCTTGTACCCCGCTTTGCGGGCGGCATCCAGAAGCGATGTCCTGGAATTGAGAGACCAGCCAAGCCCGAATTTTTCAATAGTGCTGTCTTCCAGCCCCCTGGACTTGAAATAAGCATAGCCGATCCGGCCCTCCTCTGTCTTGAGGCTGTCCTGGAAAAATTTTCCGGCAAACTCTGAAACCAGATACAGGCTTTCACTGCGCTGCCTGCTCGCTATTTCCTCGGCCGTTTCCTCTTTTTCTACTACTTCTATATGGTATTTCTTGGCAAGATACCGCAATGCCTCGGAATAAGTCAGGCCCTCATGTTCCATGACAAAGCCCACGGCAGTGCCCGACTTCCCGCAGCCGAAGCACTTGAATATGCCCTTCGCCGGAGAAACGTAAAAAGACGGGGTCTTTTCGTTGTGGAAAGGGCAGCAGGCTATAAAATTAGCCCCCCGCCTCTTGAGAGAGACGAAGTCGCCCACGACATCTTCTATCTGGGCTGAATCAAGTATTTTATCGACAGTTTCCCGCGGAATCATCTATATGCGGCTCTCCGAAATCTCATGTTTTCTTCCTCGTGGCTCGTGCCATCCCTGCATCATTCACCGTCGCGGCCGGTGTCGGCTTTGTGGAATTCGGCATCTTTGGCCTTGCTGAAATCCATGTCCGGATCTTTCCCGGCCTCTGCAGATTTCCCTCCTGAAGAAGGGAATCTGATTTCATATTCTTTCATCGCACGATGCATCTTCCATGATGAAAACAGCTCCGACACTCCATATATCAGTATCGCGGCGCCTGCCACCAGCGTCATAGTGGACGCCGCGTCAAAAGGCTTGAACAGCAGGAGCATTCCGCCTCCGGCACAGATGACAGGAAGGAGGAATGACCACGCATTCACAGACACGAAGGAAGCCGCGCTGATCATGGCGGCTATCTGGAATATGCCGAAAATCAGCAATGCCACGCCTATCAGGATGATTACGAAGCTGGCGACGAATTCCGGGAAAATGAACAGGAGGACGCCTATGATGATATCCACCACAGTGTTGAACGCCAGAAGCCCGAGCCCTCCCGAGCGCCTGTTTGCCACCCCGTAAGCCAGAGTGACGATGCCCGACGCTATCATGATGGTGGCTATGACCTTCACCAGGAAAATCAGGGATGTCTCCGGCTTGAAAACCATGACGCAGCCTATAAGGACTGCAATGGCGGCCCTGATCCAGCCGCTGAACTTATTTCTGAATCCGAATGTTATCATATCAGCAGTGCAGGTCCGGCGAATTGTTATACTTGCGGCCAGGGATTCCGCCGAACCATATAAGGATTTCTCCATAAAGCGAATCCATCCTGATCCCCAGCCGTTTTGAGTCTCCTGTGTCCCTGCGCGGCGTCCGGTGCATGGCAAGACGCCCGGAGGTTCACATCCATACAAATTACAAATTTACAAATAATTTTAGTAATTTCGCCACATAAATTCAATCTGTCGGTCCGGAACGCGCCTTGGCAGAATCCGGGGCTTCCGCGGGCGGGCAGAAGCGACCTCATAAACCAGGAAGACATCGTAACACAATGAAGGCAGACATCGAAATAGCAAGAAGCATTCGGATGAAAAAAATCACCGAAATCGCCGCCGGGATAGGGATTCCGGAAGAAAAAATCGAACCATACGGACATTATATGGCCAAAATCCCAGTGGAGCTGACAGATGAGGAAAAGGTGAAGAAAAGCAAGCTGATACTGGTGACAGCCATCACAGCCACCAAGGCAGGCATAGGCAAGACGACTGCTTCCATAGGACTGGCTCTCGGACTCAACAAGATAGGAAAGAACGCGGCGGTCGCGCTCCGCGAACCGTCGCTCGGGCCATGCTTCGGAATGAAAGGCGGCGCCGCCGGAGGCGGGTATGCACAGGTGCTCCCGATGGAGAAAATCAACCTCCATTTCACAGGCGATTTCCACGCCGTGACTTCCACGCACAACATGATAGCAGCTCTGCTGGACAACTATCTGTACCAGCATCAGGCCGAAGGTTTCGCTCTGAAAGAGGTCGTGTGGAAAAGAGTCCTGGACGTGAACGACAGGTCTCTGCGCAGCATTGTCACAGGGCTCGGCCCGCGGACCAACGGGCTGGTGCAGGAATCCGGCTTCGACATCACGCCTGCTTCTGAAATCATGGCGATACTCTGCCTGGCGAAAGACCTGGAGGATATGAAAAGACGGATAGGGAATATCACGCTGGGATATACATTCGATGACAAGCCGTTCACTGTTAACGACATGGGCGTGGCAGGAGCCATGGCCGCCCTGATGGCGGATGCCATCAAGCCGAACCTCGTCCAGACCACAGAGGGGTCGGCGGCCATCGTCCACGGCGGGCCGTTCGCCAACATAGCGCATGGATGCAACTCCATCATAGCCACGAAGGAAGCCATGACATTTGCAGACTATGTCATCACGGAAGCCGGCTTCGGAGCAGACCTCGGGGCAGAGAAATTTTTCAATATAAAATGCCGCAAAAGCGGGCTGTGCCCCAAGCTGACACTGCTCGTGGCCACACTGCAGGGTCTGAAAATGCACGGAGACGTGCCTCTTGAAAAGATCAAGGAGCCGGACATCGAAGGTGTACGCAGAGGCTTTGCGAACCTGGACAGGCATATCAGAAATCTCCAAGGCTTCGGGCAGACAGTCATGGTCTGCTTCAACAAATTCGCATCCGACACTGAAGAAGAAATAAACATAGTGGCAGAGCACTGCCGCGAACTCGGAGTGTATTTCGGAATCAATGACGCCTATGCGCATGGAGGCGAGGGCGCGGCCAGCCTCGCGGCCCAAGTAGTGGATATCATCGAAAAAGACCCGTCCGGACCGCTCAAGTTCACCTATGAAAATGATGAAAGCATTGAGGGAAAGATAGAAGCTGTGGCGAAAAAAATATATGGCGCAGGCTCAGTGGTTTTCAGCGCGGCCTGCCGCAAGAAACTGGCGCTGATAGAAAAACTGGGGCTTTCCGGATATCCCGTCTGCATAGCCAAGACACAGTATTCCTTTTCACAGGATGCTAAAAAATACGGGGCTCCGTCAGGCTTCGAATTTGAAATCAGAGACCTGGTCATCAACACCGGGGCAGAAATGATAGTAGGCATTGCAGGAGACATCATCAGGATGCCAGGGCTGCCGAAAGCACCGCAGGCATTGAACATAGACATAGTGGACGGGCAGATAGACGGTCTCAGCTGATTCAGGCGGCCGGCAAAAAGAGTCATCAGAATGAAACTTTACGACAATCACAATCACAGCCAATTCTCTTTCGACGGGAAAAAGGCATCAATTGAGGCCTCTGCCAGAGCCGCCGCTTCTGCAGGGCTGGCAGGACTGTGCTTCACCGACCACTGCGACTTTTATGTGCCTCCGATGAAAGCCGAACATGAGCACCTGGTGCCGGAGCAGTTTGACATACAGGCTCAGCAGGCCGAAATAGACAGAGTCAGGGATGCAGTCCCGGGGATAGAAATCTTCAAAGGGATAGAAATCGGCATGGAGGAAAGATGCCGCGGACAGATCAGGAAACTGCTTGAAGAGAATGAATTCGACGAAGTGTTGGCATCAGTGCACTATCTCGACGACACAGATCCGTTCTGGGGAGGATACTACCAGGGGAAAGACTGGAAAACCGCATACGGTCACTATCTGGAGACCATTTACAATGAAATGACCTGGCTCGGAGATTTCGATATCGCCGGGCACTTCGACTACGTGGCGAGATATGCCCCGTATCCTGAATGCAGCATATTCTACAAAGACTTCCCTGACCAGCTGGACAGCATACTCAAATATCTGGCTGAGAACGGGAAAGCTCTCGAAATAAACACGAAGACATACCAGGACTACAACGGGCGCACGCCCGTGCTCGACAGGAATATTCTGCTGAGATTCAGAGAGTTCGGAGGCGAGGCGGTAAGCCTGGGCTCAGATTCGCATTTTCCGGAACGCACCGGGGACAAAATCGCGCTCTACGCAGAGTTCGTCAAATCATGCGGATACAAAAACACCGCCCACTTTTCCAAAAGGAAACTTATTCTGGAAAAAATATAAAATTGGCCGGAATCCGGCCAATTTTATTATATATCAGAAATTTACTGTTTCAGTTAGCCACCTCGCAGAGGAATTTCAGGCGTACAAGGCGGACTTCAAATTCCTCATAGTCCGGACCGAGTTCGGACAGAGCGTCCTCGAGAGAGTCTGACTGTGCTTCCTCTTTGAAATAATCATATATTTCGTCCACTACATCATCGTCGACCACCTGCTCTATATAATAATTAAGGTCGAGCTTTGTCCCTGATGCCACGATGGTCTCTATCTCGCTCAGAAGCTCGTCCATCTCCATGCTCTTGGCACTCGCGATGTCATCCAGAGGCAGCTTCCTGTCCACGCCCTGAATGATGAACACCTTGTTCGCAGTGGATGAATTCCCTACTGATTTCAGCACGAAATCATCAGGCCGCTGGATTTCATTCTCTTCAACATATTTTGCTATAAGGTCGATAAACGGCTTTCCGAATTTTTTTGCCTTTCCTTCTCCCACTCCCTGGCAGCTCTTGAGCTCGTCAAGCGAGACAGGATAAGTGATGGACATATCTTCCAGGGCAGGGTCGCCGAAAATAATCCACGGCTGGAGCTTCAGTTTCTTCGACATGTCAGACCTCAGATCTTTAAGCATGGACAGAAGAACCTGGTCTCCGCCGCCTCCGGCTTTCGGGCCCGGGCCTGCCTCGTCATCATCATCCACACCTTCCGCGAAATGCCTTTCTTCAGTCAGCATCACAGGATATGGCTTCTCGTTGAACTCCCGTCCTTTCTCTGTGACATAAATCAGCCCGTACGACTCTATATCCTTTTCCAGGAAATGCAAGACTATTCCCTGATGGATGACATCGCACCAGAACCTGAACGAATGGTCCTTCCCCGCCCCGAAAAAGTCCAGCTTGTCATGCTCATATGACTTGATCATGGCATTTGACTCCCCGGAAAGGATATTGGCCAGGTGCTCCAGCTTGAAATGCTCTGGCATGGATTCCACCAGTTCTATGATAAGGGCCATCTCTTCCTGCCCGTCAAACTGCTTTTTAGGATTCAGGCAGTTGTCGCAGGAGCCGCAGTTTTCCTGGGTGTAGTCTTCTCCGAAGTAATTCAGAAGAAGCTTTCTTCTGCACTGGTTAGACTCAGCGTATGCCACAGTCTCCAGCAGGAGCTGCTTGCCGATTTCCTGTTCAGACACCGGCTTCCCCTGCATGAATTTTTCCAGTTTCACGATGTCCTTGTAGCTGTAGAAGGCTATGCACTTGCCTTCCCCGCCGTCTCTTCCTGCCCTGCCGGTCTCCTGGTAATAGCCTTCGAGGCTCTTCGGTATGTCATAATGTATGACGAACCGCACATCCGGCTTGTCTATGCCCATGCCGAAAGCGATGGTGGCCACTATCACGTCTATCTCCTCCATCAGGAACTTGTCCTGGTTCTCCGCCCTGGTTTTCGCATCTAAGCCTGCATGATAAGGAAGAGCCTTGATGCCGTTTATATTAAGGAGAGTGGCGAGCTCCTCCACTTTCTTTCTGCTCAGGCAGTATATGATGCCTGACTTCCCCGGATTCTGCTTGATAAACTTGATGATGTCTCTTTTCGGATCGGATTTGTCACGCACCTCGTAATAAAGGTTCGGCCTGTTGAACGAAGATTTGAAAACCTTTGCATCCGGTATGCCGAGATTTTTCAGGATGTCGCTCTGCACCTTAGGAGTAGCCGTGGCTGTCAGGGCGATGACAGGTGCAGCCCCTATTGAATCCATGATATCCTTGATTCTCCTGTATTCAGGCCTGAAATCGTGCCCCCACTCGGATATGCAGTGAGCCTCGTCCACAGCATAGAATGAAATCTTGATTTCCTTCAGCATTTCCACATTCTCCGGCTTGGTCAGGGACTCAGGAGCCACATACAGCAGCTTCGTCACCCCCGACAGGAGATCATCCTTCACCTCGGCAATCTGCGCCTTGGAAAGAGAAGAATTCAGGAAATGCGCAATCCCGTCATTGCCGGCTACAAAGCCTCGGATGGCATCCACCTGGTTTTTCATCAGAGCTATGAGCGGAGATATCACTATGGCCGTACCCTCCATCACCAGGGCAGGCAGCTGATAGCAGAGGGACTTGCCCCCTCCAGTTGGCATCAGCACAAAAGCATCATGGCCTGACACCAGATATGAAATAATCTTTTCCTGGTCGCCTTTGAACGAGTCAAAACCGAAAAATTCCTTCAGTTTTGAATGCAGTTGTCGAGAATCAATAGCCATAGCAGAGATTTTAATTCTACTAAGTTAGAATTTATTTTCACCTTCGCAAACTATTTTCCGAAGAATCATTAAAAAGATAAAAAATGAGAAAATAATTATAAGAGTCAGCATCTTCGGTACAATATCTGAAATAAATTTACGATATTTGCAAAATATGACGTTGAACGTCTGACACAGGAAAGTTATAAATATTCAAAATATTATGAAAACTATCAAAATCCTTATGGCGGCAGCCGCTGTTGCAGCAATGGCGGCAAGCTGCACGACAGCTCCTAAGAGCATCACTGTAGAAAAAGACGGGGAAACCACCACTATTTCAATGCCGGATGCGGCTCTCACAGACTCTGTAAGCTATCTGGTAGGTATCAACTTCGGATATTTCATCAAAGCTAACAACTTCGGTGAAGACCTGAACTATGCAAAGATAAAGAAAGGCATGATGGATTTCATCAAGTCAGAAGGAAACATGAACTCGCCTGAATTCAACGAGCAGTTCGAGATCAGCCCTGATGAAATGAACCAGCTTTTCAACAAGTATATTTCCGCCAGAAGGAACTTCGAGTCTGAAAGCAACAAGGCGGCCAGCGAGGCTTTCCTGAAGGAAAATGCTCAGAAAGACGGCATCATCACTACTGAAAGCGGCCTGCAGTATCAAATCGTGGAAGCAGGAAATGATGTGAAACCTGGAGAAAAGGACACCGTATATGTCCACTATACAGGCACATTGATCGACGGCACAGAGTTCGACGCCTCAGATCCTGAGAAAGACCCTGTGCGCATGATCATGAACCGTGTCATCAAAGGCTGGACAGAAGGCCTTCAGCTGATCGGTGAAGGCGGAAGAATCAAGCTTTACATTCCTTCCGACCTCGGATATGGCCAGCGCGGCGCAGGCACTATCAAACCGAATTCAGCACTTATTTTTGACGTGAACCTGGTGAAGGTGAACAAAGTGGAAGAGAAAGCTGACGAAGAGAAGAAATAATTCACTCTGACATAAAACAAACTAAACTATGGCTTTAGAACTCGAAGGCAAAATCATCAGAAAGCTGAGTGTCCAGAGCGGCACATCCGCCAGGGGCGAGTGGTCAAAACAGGAATTCGTCATCGAATACCAGGAAGGAAACTATCCGTCTCAAGCCTGCCTGAGCGTCTGGGGACCTGACAAGGTCAAGGATCTGGAAAAATTCCAGATAGGCGACACAGTCAAAGTGTCTTTCAACATCAGCAGCCGTGAATACAACAACAGATGGTACACTGACCTGCGTGCATGGAAAATCGAAGGAGAAGCCCCTGTTCAGGAAAACTACACCACCGACTATGCTCCGACAGGCATGGTAGGCTCCGGGGCGGCCAACACTCCTGACCCTGTGGATGCGGCCAGCACCAAGCACGGCTTTATCGGGGAAGGGAACACCGGCGAAGCGGCAGAAGACGATTTGCCATTCTGACAGAGGCCAGAGAATGACCTCGCAGAAAATTGAAGAGAGGAAGGCGGCGCCTTCCTCTCTTTTTATTATAAGTTATAACCCTCGATTTTTTATCGTCACAAAACGATCAGGCTTGTTTGCAGATGTCAAATTCCACAACGAAAGCCTATTTTTATCATCAGCACCGAAGACGTCGCCGGCGTCACTTTATAACGGTCATCAATACGCTCGCCCAGCACTGCGGCCACCCTGCTTTCATCACGGTTCAGGTCCGATGCATCCACCACCATCACTGCACCGGACTTGCGGAACAGGTCGTATTTCATGTCTGTAAAGAAATCGCTGATTTTTTTCCGGCCTTTCATTCCGAAAGGGACAAACCAGTCCCCGTCTCGCCATGGACGGCATACGAAGGGGAATTTAAGAGCTGAGGCATCGAAAATCAAAACGCCCGGAGGCTGCTTGAGCGACTTGATTTCGGACCTGGGCATGGTGGAAACAGTAAATTCAACTCCATTGCAGCGATAGCCTCCATCGCCTCTGACGACTGTGAATATATCATGGCTGAGAGAAAATGACTGGATGGAACTCCTGGCATGGACTTCGGCGAGCGGACGGAGTATCAGCTTCCCGGAAGCTGTCAAAAGCATGAAACCGGCTGAGGTGAATTTTTTCCCTGGCACAGTTCTGTCGCTTTTAAGCAGAGATGCCACTGCTCCGGACACAGAGCCATGGAATCCGAATCTGTCCAGGAAATTGTACAGGACATACTCCCAGTGGGCGGCATTCAGCAGGGAAGACTGGTCCAGCACTATATCCCCTCCTTCTTGCCTGGCGATGGAATCCTCGACAGACTTGCAGTATGTGTCAGCTATGGCCTCCGCCTGGGCGAAATGTCTCATTTCTTCAGAAACTGTCGATATGAAGGACGGATTCATCTGTTCCAGGACAGGAAATACCAGATGGCGGATCTTGTTCCGCTTATACTCAGTGCCGGCATTCGTGCTGTCATCCCGGTATGGTATGGAATACCGCCTCACATATCCCTCTATCTGCTTTCTGGTAAAAGATAGAAGAGGACGGAGAAGCCTCACCTGCACTTCGCCCGCAGGATACGGGGACACAGACTCTTCCCCCATTCCGGAAAGACCGCGCAGACCGGTGCCGCGCACCAGATTCAGGAAAAGAGTCTCCGCATTGTCATTGGCATTGTGAGCCACGCACAACGCAGAATAGCCATTTTCCAGGCATAGCCTGGCAAACCATTTATAGCGGAGCTCACGTGCCGCCATCTCTATGCTCGCGCCATTTTCAGATGCAAAAGATTCCGTATCAAAATCTGCCTTATGGAATCTGGCTCCGCATTTGTCCGCCCATTCCCTGACCATAGCCTCATCTCCGTCGCTCTCATCTCCGCGGAGATGAAAATTGCAATGAGCCACAGCGAACTGCAGGCCGGTCCTGCGGAAAAGGTCAGCCATGCACATCGAATCCATTCCTCCGCTCACAGCCAGAAGCACAGTGCCGGCATCATTCCAGAGGCCCATCCGGGCCAATATATCTGAAAATTCGTGATACATAAATAACGTCAGCCATCGGAGAAGGCCTATCTCGCGAATGTATAGACAAAGCCGAAGGAAAGAGACTCCTTGAACTGGACACGCTGCTTGCCCGGAAGCCCTGCGGCCTTCTCTTCCGGAGTCACTATCATGACATTGTCATCATAAATAAGGTTCGTGATAAATGTAAACGAAAAGAATTTCGTCAATTTCCAGTCGAATCTGGTATCCCAGTTCACACGCAGATTCTGAGGCTTGTCCAGATAGTCTGAAAAGAGGACCACCTGTGATGAAAAAGCGAAATTGTCATTCACATTCACCTTGAAATCCACTTTCAGCTGGGCACCGAACTCGAACTTCACAGCCTTGTAGACCGTCCCGTCAGTAGTTCCGTCCTCCAGTTTCGGCAGGTCAGCCACATCTTCATACTCTTTTTTCAGAGGCTGGCTGTAGGATGACCTCAAAAGAGGATTGTCCACTATGACCAGACCTCCGGTCAATGGGGCCAGGTTCACTGACAGCCAGCTCAGCGGCTTGTAATCAAGACCGAGAGCCAGGTTCGTGTATGCCGGCGACATAAGTCCTGATTTCAGGACGCTCGCGGCCTTCCAGTCCTGGGTATTGTATTCTTCTCCGTCAGGGAGTGCAGACCCGTCAGCTTTCTTCGAAGGCGTCGGGAACTCGAAAGTGTTTGAAAACTGCGACCTGAAACTGAAGTTCACCGAGTAGTAAAGTTCATTCTTCGCCTGATATCCCCACTTGCTCTCCAGATAGATTCTGTCATCGCTTTTCTGAAGCACAGGCTTGTCTGCAGAGTAAAGGAAGCCATAGTCAAGCTGCAGGCGGTTGCTCCAGAACATTTTGTCCTTCTCGTAATTCGCGTTCGCATCTATGAAGGTCTTGAGAGAAATCGTATTGTAACCGCCCGCGGCCCAGTTGGTCAGCGAAGTCTGGCCAAAATCAAGCTTGGTCTGCAGGGAATTCTTCCAATATCTCGGCTTCGGAGTCGCGGACACTTCCACTTTCGGAGCTGACTCTACAGCTTCCGCGGCTTCATTCAAAACTTTCAGAGGGTTCGGCTGCTCCGTTTCCTGGGCTGAGGCCAGAGCCGGCACCAGTATAAGGAGCAGCAAAAACAGTTTTTTCATTCTCATTATTTCGGATTAAATATGGAAATGCTTCTTCAAATGCAGGTCAATATGACCTGGCGAAAAGGACTCTTCTATGCGACGGCTTCCCGCTGTAAATGCACTTGCCTTCTTCTTCACATACAGCGGAATCTATAGGGATGCACCTGATGGTAGCCTTTGTCTCCTCTTTGATTTTTTCTTCTGTCTCTGCAGTGCCGTCCCAGTGGCAGAGGAGGAATCCGCCCTGCTCTATCTTCTCTTTGAAATCATCCCATGTATCGACCTTGATGATATGCTCGTCCCTGAACTGAAGAGCCTTCGCATATATATTCGACTGGATTTCCTCGAGCAAGTCCTCGATTCTTTTTCCAAGGCCCTCCTGAGGCACAGATGACTTTTCCAAAGTATCCCTTCTGGCGAGCTCCACAGTGCCGTTGGCCATGTCGCGGCCGCCTATGGCCACTCTCACAGGAACGCCTTTAAGCTCCCACTCGGCAAACTTGAATCCTGGTCTGAGAGTATCCCTGTCATCGATTTTGACTGTGTGCCCGTGAGTTTCAAGCTCTTTCTTCAGCTCATCCATTTTCTCCAGGATGGCGGCCCTCTCCTCCGGACTCTTGTAGATAGGGACCATCACCACCTGTATAGGAGCCAGCTTCGGAGGCAAAACCAGCCCGTTGTCATCTCCATGAGCCATGATAAGCGCCCCCATGAGGCGTGTGGAAACTCCCCATGACGTAGCCCAGACATACTCCTGCTTTCCTTCCCTGTTAGTGAACTGGACGTCGAATGCCTTGGCGAAATTCTGTCCGAGGAAATGCGAAGTGCCTGCCTGCAAGGCTTTTCCGTCCTGCATCATGGCCTCTATCGTCAATGTGTCAAGAGCTCCGGCGAATCTCTCGTTCGGGCTTTTGTGGCCTACGACCACAGGCATCGCCATATAGCTTCTGGCAAAGTCCGCATAGACATTGACCATCTTCGTGGCCTCGGCTATCGCCTCCTCGCTGGTGGCGTGCGCTGTATGCCCCTCCTGCCAGAGAAACTCAGCTGTACGGAGGAAGAGACGCGTCCTCATCTCCCACCTGACGACATTTGCCCATTGGTTGCACAGGATAGGGAGGTCACGCCATGAAGTCACCCAGTTCTTGTAAGTATTCCATATAATGGTTTCAGAAGTTGGCCTGACCACAAGTTCTTCCTCAAGTTTCGCTGAAGGGTCTACCACCACGCCAGGGCCGTCAGGGTTCGCCATAAGCCTGTGGTGTGTCACCACTGCACACTCTTTGGCGAAGCCTTCCACATGCTCAGCCTCGCGGCTCAGGAAAGATTTCGGTATGAAAAGCGGGAAATAGGCATTCTGATGCCCTGTCTCCTTGAATTTCGTATCCAGGATATGCTGCATTTTTTCCCATATGGCATATCCGTATGGTTTGATGACCATGCAGCCCCTCACGGCAGAACGTTCTGCCAGATCAGCTTTCACGACCAGGTTGTCATACCACTGAGAATAATTCTCCGATCTCTTAGTAACCTCTTTTGCCATTTTCTGTTTTATTTATTTTGTATTATATTTACTCTCAAATATTGGCTTCAGTCACAAATAAACAGCATTCTGCATCTTTTATCAGGAGTTTGGTCCTACTATTGCAGATTGACTGCATGATGGCTCAGCCATTAAAACCGCGAAGGTACTAAATTTTACGTGAATTCGATGAAATGAGGCATACGAATTTCATCACAAATAAAAGGAGGCGCAGCTATGAAAAAGAGTCTTTATCTGATGATTCCGGCTATCATCGCCGCCGCAGGATGCGGCAGTACAGCCGCCCTGTCCTCCGGACAGAGATTCAATGACGGCATCTACTATGCCGGCCAGGACAAAAAGCCTGTCAGCGTCCAGACAGACGACCAGGAGGTCAATGATCTCGTGGCACGCACCAAAGAATCTGAAATATATTTGTTCGGAAATGAAAAAGCCGACACTGTCGTGATACCGGAGAACAAATCGGCGGTCATAAATTTCAACAATTCGGCCATCAGCTCCATAACCATCACTGACGACCCGTTCGAGCAGGCATGGTATTCCGGCTATGCACTGCTGCCTGTCACGGCTTGGGCTGTCACCTGGAGCACATGGTGGGATCCGTGGTACTGGAACCCTTGGTATTACGGAGCCTCATGGTACAGAAACCCATGGTACAGCGGACGATGGCGGGACCCTTGGTACTGGAATCCGTGGTACTGGGACCCTTGGTATTATCACAGGCCATACTGGAGCTATGACCCGTATTGGCATCACCATCATCACCACCATCACCCGGGAATATGGGATCACCGCTGGCATGGACGAGATGTTTACTACGGCTCGAGGAATTCGACAGGCTCTTTCGGCTCCAGAAGCTCTGCAGTGGGCAGGAGCAGAAGTTCGACCGGATCTACGGTGTCCAGGAATCTGGCTTCAGGAGCATCCCGCAGTTCAGCAGTGTCCAGGAGCTCTACATCAGGGCTGAGACAGGTGACACGTTCATCCGGGACTGTATCACGCAGTTCAGGAACGTCAGTGAGCCGCTCTTCAGGAACTGTTTCCAGGTCATCCGGGACTGTATCACGCAGTTCAGGGACATCTGTGAGCCGCTCTTCAGGAACAGTCTCCAGGTCGTCAGGAACAGCATACAGGAGTTCAGGCACATCGGCCGGACGCTCTTCAGGAACGGTTTCCAGAAGCACAGGAAACAGGGCCGCCTCAGTATCCTCATACAGGAAGCCGGCAGCCAGCTCCAGCTATAGCAGGCCGTCAAGCGGCACATCCAGATCATCCAGCTACAGCAGAGGCTCATCCAGCACTTCGCGAAGCAGTTCATATGGCACCAGCCGCGGCGGCTCATATAACAGAACGCCGTCCTATAACAGCGGCAGGAGCAGCTCTGTCAGCAGAAGTTCTTCTGCACCGAGCTACAACAGGTCTTCATCAGGCTTCTCCGGAGGTTCACGCGGCGGAGGCTCAGTATCGCGCAGCAGAAGATAAGGCCCTGGAAGCCGGTGACATGATGAATTCCGGAAGGGTGTGACACATGAGGCAGACGGTATTCCGGAGAAACCGTAATGAGAAAATTTGAATTTTATGAAAAAAACAGCATTGATACTTTTACTGTCCGCGGCCGCGTTCAGCATGGAGGCTCAGACCATATATGACGCTCTGCGGTTCAGCGAGAACCACTACGAAGGCACCGCCAGATCACTGGCGATGGGAAATGCCTTTACAGCTCTGGGAGGCGACTTGGGCGGCATAACCATAAATCCTGCAGGGTCTGCAGTGGCGAAGTATTCACAGATCACTGTATCCCCTGGCGTGAATGTCTCTGTGAACACGGCCGGAGGCACTGCACTTCCTGGCGAAACGACTCCGCTCGGTTTCGGGAACAGCATCAAAAACAGCTGGAGCAGATTCAATGTGCCTAACTTCGGCGTTTCCATGAACTTCGACACCCACAGGACAAGCGGAATCAAGAATGTGAGCCTCGGGTTTGTAGTCAACACCACAAACAGATTCCAGGAAAGCCTGATGACATCAGGAGAGCACAACTGGACATCATTCATGGGAGCGGAAGCGGCTTATGCATCAAATGCTGGCTATGACTATAATTCACTTCTGGCATCTGACGCATACAACTACTATTCTGCGCCATGGAAAACAATCATGGCGGCTCAGTCCGGGATGATCACTCCCCTGACCGACTACCCAAGCGTTTATGTCGGGGCTACGGAGAAATACGACATAAATGATTCCGACCCTGACAATGTGACCATACATACTTATACCGGAGGGCCGCTGGACCAGAGCTACCAGAGGCTGACCTCAGGATTCAAATACGACTATGTGATCAATCTCGGCTTCAATATCTCCGACTTTGTTTATGTGGGAGCGAATCTCGGAATCACGTCATTCAACTACAATTCCGACATACGGTATATGGAAAAGGCCGTGAATCCCGCTGATTTCGAGAATATCTTCACCGTGGACGAACAGGATGTGACCACGTATTTCAACGACATGATGTACGACTACAGATATTCCGCCACAGGAGCCGGAGTGTACGGGAAATTCGGAATCATCGTCACTCCGATCAAAGGGCTGAGGCTGGGAGCGGCTGTCCAGACACCGACCAGCACCACCATATCCGAAAGCTGGAGCGAAAGCGGCTCCACCACTTTCGACAATCCTGAATTCAATGCAAGTTCGGAATCTCCTGTGGGAGAGTACCAATACAAGCTGATATCCCCTTTCAGGGCCAATTTCGGAGCAGCGTGGACATTCGGCACATTCGGGCTGATCAGCTTGGACTACGAAATCTGCGACTACAGCGCCATGAAATTCAAGGAAATGAATGCCATGCAGACTGGGGAGTTCGAATATCAGAATGCAGACATCAAAGATTTCATGGGGACTTCCCACATGCTCAGGGCAGGCATTGAGCTCAAGCCTGTACCGCAGTTCGCCATCAGGGCGGGTTACGGACTCACTACCTCGCCGGAAAAAGCCCTGAATGAATACGGGAATCTGGTCTATGTCAG
The DNA here is from genome assembly GCA_949289565.1 of uncultured Bacteroidales bacterium. Lineage (GTDB taxonomy): Bacteria > Bacteroidota > Bacteroidia > Bacteroidales > UBA932 > Cryptobacteroides. Next base: position 50,630 of record CASEOO010000002.1, on the reverse strand, counting down.
CAATATCGCCGAGAATACCATGACCCACAAGGGCTCTTTCGGCCTCGGCTACAGTTCGAACGGATCGTTCTTCGCCGATGCAGCATGCAGCTATACGAAATATGCAGATGAATACATATACCCGTATGATGACTATGCTTTCGACGACAACGGCTATAGTCTCACCCCTGAAATCCTGCACAAGAGAAGCCTCTGGAACATAATGCTCACCATCGGGTTCAGGTTCTGACACTGCGGGCGTCAAAGATTCTTGAGATACAATATGCTGTCCGGCCCTTCATTGAAGAGGAGGTCCATGACAGACAGATTTGAAATGAAGCCGTACTTCCCGGAAAAGACCTGGAAGTACGGCTTTTCCAGATTCAGGTCATGCAGTATAGTGTCAGGCCGTTTCGGATGTATCTTTTCCCTGAAATCCTCGCCGTACACAGAAGAACCGCCAGGCACAAAATCTTCCGTCAGGCGCAGATCCACAGCCATGCCGATTTTCCTGATAAAAAATTCCGTGATCTGCATGTTCAGGCTGAAAAGAGTTTCAGGACGGCTGTCAAGCACAGCAAAAAGCTCATCTGCGTAATAGTCGAAATACGCAGATGTCCTGTATGCCGACTCTATGGCCCGCTCATGCCTGGACACCCAGTCCGCGGTATAGTCCACTTTCACTTCACATATCGGGATATTGTTGTGCGAACCGTCCACATGGACTATCGGAAAAGACAATGTCTGCGCGCCATCGGCGGCATAGTACCGGCAGCGGTTCCTGTAAGACTGCTTCTGATAGTTTTCGCAACCCTCGATATAGACTATAGACGGAATTACCCTGTCCGGAGACAGGGTAAATTCCTTCGCCATCAGGGCGAAATATCCTATCGGCGGAAAATACGCCGTATTCAGAAGCACCGGCACTATTCCACTTCGCCTTTAGAATTCGAAGTCATTCCGCGCACTATTCCGCGCTTCGAATTCTTGATGAAATTCAGAATGGCATCCCTTTCAGGAGACTGAGGGAAACCGGCCTCTATCTTCGCGCAGGCATCGCTTACGTTCATGCCGGCGTTGTATATCATGTCGTACATGTCCTTGATGGAACGTATCTGGTCGGATGTGAATCCCCTTCTTCTAAGCCCCACTATGTTGATTCCGGCATATGAAAGCGGATCTCTTCCGCAGAGTATGAACGGAGGGACATCCTTGTTTATCTTCGAGCCTCCGCCGACCATCGCATGCTGGCCTATCTTGGAGAACTGGTGGGACAGGGTGCCGCCTCCAAGTATGGCCCAGTCTTCCACTTCAGTCTCGCCGGCTACGCCGGTATAGCTGACCAGGATGCAGTGGGAACCGATATGGCAGTCATGCGCCACGTGGGTATATGACATGAGGAGAGTGTTGTCGCCGACCTTCGTCACACCTTTGCCGCTGGCTTTGGTGCCCCTGTTGATAGTGGCGCATTCCCTTACAGTGACATTGTCACCCAGCTCTACATATGTGACTTCACCCTCGAATTTCAAATCCTGAGGAATAGCGCCGACCACAGCTCCAGGGAATATACGGCAATTTTTGCCCATCTTCACATAATTGAACACTGTGGCATGCGGCATGATCTGGCATCCGTCTCCTATCTCCACGAACTCGTCAATGAATGCATATGGACCTATCTCCACATTCTCCCCTACCTTTGCATTCGGATGCACTGATGCCAACGGATGAATATTGCTGCTCATAATTTCTACAGTTTTACGTCTGTCTGACGATATTTGTCTTTAACTATATTGAAAGCATGTGCTTTCTTATCTCTTTAGCGGCATTTGTATTGATGGTGTGCCCTGACCTGACTGCCTTCACGTCTGCTTTGAGGAATCCTCCCGCAAGACGGAAATCACCTATGAGATCCAGGAGCTTGTGCCTGGCGCATTCATTCGGGAAACGGAGCTGGAGATTGTTCAGATAGCCGTTTTCACACCGTTCAAGCATAGGCACGTTGAAAAGCTGCGACATGTGCTCCAGCTGCTCCTTCGATACGGGATGCTCTACGATGACAATGGCGTTGTCCACATCCCCGCCTTTTATTAGATTGTTCTTGAAGAGGTATTCTATTTCGTGGAAAAATACAAAAGTCCTGCAGACGCCTATCTCTTCAGCATATATTACAGACTTGTCCCAATGTGCATTCTGAAGCCCGAGAACTTTTGAATTGAAATCAATCTTCACATCGAAAGACGGAGACTGCGCCGGGGTGATGACTATGGATGAACCTGTCTTCTCGCTGGAGACAGTGATTTCGCGGTCAAGCTCGATATATTTCCTGGGAGCGTTCTGCAAGACAATGCCTGATTTCCAGACCGCGTCTATATAAGGCTTCGCACTGCCGTCCAGAATAGGAATCTCTATATTGTCGATATCGATGACGGCATTGTCAATGCCCATGCCTGTCAATGCTGACAGCAAATGCTCCACAGTCGCCACAGACACGCCGTCTTTCGTAAGTGTCGTGCTTCTGTCTGTGCTGGATACGTATTCTGCCAGAGCTTCAATATAAAGATCCTTGCTGATATCTGTCCTGCGGAAGAGTATCCCGGTGTTCTCCGGTGCAGGATTCAAAGTCATCCTGGCTATTTTTCCTGTATGCAGTCCCTTCCCTTCAAAAGAATAGCTTTTCCTTAATGTCTGCTGCAACTGTTTCATCTCCAATTAAAATTCGGACGGCAAAGATATATAAAAAATCTTTATGTCCATATTTATAGACTATTCTTTTCCGTTTCTTCTGAACACCGCATATGCGCGGAGGAACTGTTTATGAGGCAATGCAGGGCTGCCGAGGAGGACCTCGCCTTCTTTCCTGATGCTGCTTATGACTCCTGTCTGCGCCGCCAGAGTGGTGCGGTCCGCTATAGTCAAGTGCCCCGCTATGCCCACCTGGCCGCCTATGATGCATTGCTTGCCTATCTTGGTGGAACCGGCTATGCCTGTCTGCGCCGCCATCACCGTGTTTTCTCCTATCTCCACATTGTGGGCTATCTGGCAGAGATTGTCGATCTTGGCGCCCTTTCGTATGACAGTGGAGCCCATCTGGGATTTGTCGACAGTGGTGTTTGCGCCGATTTCCACATCGTCTTCGATGATGACGTTGCCCGTGTGCTCTATCTTTTTGTATGAACCGTCAGGAAGCGGTGCAAACCCGAATCCGTCAGCACCTATGACTGCATTCGCGTGGATGATGACATTGTCGCCTATCTCCATGCCCGGATATATCTTCACCCCGGGATAGATGATGCATTTCTTCCCTATCTTAACGCCGTCGCCTATGTATACCTGCTCGTATATCTTCGAATAGTCGCCTATGGAAGCCTTCCTGCCCAGATAACAGCCGCTGCCTATATAGACTTTGCGGCCGATCTTCGTTGAAAAGAACCTGGTGATGTGGCAGCCTCTGTGCCTTTTGTACGAACGCTTGGCCGCAGTCACATAGTCCAGAAGAGATGCCACTGCCGCATAAGCATTCGGGACTCTCACCATGGTGGCTTTGACCTGGCGCTGAGGGACAAAGTCATTGTTCACAATGATGATGCTGGCGGCGCAGTCATATACATAATGTTCATATTTTGGATTTGCGAAAAAGCAGATCGCGCCTGGCTTGCCGCTTTCGATCCTGGCGAATGTGGAAACCGCGGCCTCCGGATCCCCCTCTACCGTACCCTTCAGTATTTCAGCTATCTCTTTTGCTTTAAATTCCATAAGCTGTATCTCTCGAATTAGTTGATGTCAATATAATCTTGCAAATAAAACATTTTTATGTATAAATACGAAATTAATCGTCAATATTTTCATTATTCTGAAATTATTCTTACATTTGCCCCGTGAGTTTGATTTAGGGGACGGGGAGTCCCCTAATTTTGTTTATACAGGTCATTTGTATGAAAATTTCAGAGATTATAGATGCAATGCAGGATGAAATCGTTGCACGGAACTGTTTTCTTGTAGACGTAACAGTCAGCAGAGACAACGACGTGGAACTGGTCATAGAATCCGAAGACGGGATCGTCACGCTGGATGACTGCGTAGAGCTCAGCCATAAATTCGAGGAGAAATTCGACAGGGAAAAGGAAGACTATTCCATCACCGTGGGCTCTGCCGGGCTTGACCAGCCGTTCAAGGTGCTGAAACAGTATCAGAAGGCCATAGGGACTGAGGTGCAGGCGCTGCTGAAGGACGGGCGGAAGCTGAAAGGGGTGCTGACCGGCGCGTCTGATGAAGGCATCAGGCTGAAATATTCTGTGAAGGAGGCCGTGGAGGGTAGGAAAAGGAAAGAGCTGGTCGAGCACGAGGACTTTTTCGGAATGGATGCCGTCAACGGCGTCATTCCTGTGATTGACATCGATTGAGCATTGGCCGGAAGGCCACATGGAAAGACATATTAAAATAAGTATCAATTATAAAATGGAAAAGACAGAACTCAAAGACGCTTTTGCAGAATTCAAGAATCTGAAGAACATCGACAGGCCGACTATGATGGGTGTGCTGGAAGATGTTTTCAAGACTCAGCTGGCCAAGACATACGGCACATCGGACAATTTCGACATCATCATAAATATCGACAAGGGTGACTGCGAGATTTACAGAAACCGTGAAGTGGTCGAGAATGTCGAGGATCCAGACACGCAGATAGCGCTTTCGGAAGTGAACAAGGACTCCGATGAATATGAAATCGGGGAGACTTATGCCGAGAAGGTGGAGATGAAGAGCTTCGGCCGCAGGGGCATCCTGAATATCAGGCAGAACCTTCAGGGGCGTATAATGGATATAGAGAAGGCGAACCTGTACAACAAGTACATAGCCAAAATCGGAGAAATCTTCACAGGGGAGGTCTATCAGACATGGTCAAAAGAGGTGCTTATCCTGGATGAGGAAGGGAATGAGCTCCGCCTGCCGAAATCAGAGCAGATTCCTGGCGAGCATTTCAAGAAGAACGATACAGTGAAGGCCATCATCAAGAGCGTGGAGATGAAAAACAACACGACTCCGTACATAGTGCTTTCAAGAACATCCAATGAATTCCTCGAAAAGCTGTTCGAGCAGGAAGTTCCTGAGATTTATGACGGGCTTATCACTATCAAGAAGGTGGTCAGGATACCTGGAGAGAGAGCGAAGGTCGCTGTAGAGTCTTATGACGAGAGAATCGACCCTATAGGAGCCTGCATCGGAGTGAAAGGAGCGCGTATCATCGGTATCGTGAGAGAGCTGAGAAACGAAAATATCGATGTGCTCCAGTGGACGAGCAATACTCAGCTTCTGATCCAGAGAGCTCTCAGCCCTGCCAAGATTTCCTCTATAGTGACCGGAGAGGATGGCAAGATCAGAGTGTATATGCTGCCTGACGAAGTGAAGAAAGGTATCGGAAAAGGCGGATGCAATATCAAGCTGGCAGGCATGCTTGTGGGCCAGGAGATAGAAGTGTGGAGAGAGCTGCCTAAGCAGGATGAGGAAGAGGAAGATGTGCTTCTGAGCGAATTTGAAAATGAAATAGAGCCTTGGATTATCGAAAAGCTCCAGTCTATCGGATGCGACACTGCGAAAAGCGTGCTGGCGCTGTCTCCTGCCGACATTGCGAAAAGAGCTGACCTGGAGGATGAAACCGTGGCTGAGGTTTTCAAGATTCTCCGCTCGGAATTTGAAGAATAAAGACATGCGGGCGGGTCAAAAGCCCTTTTGAGCCACCCCGCAGTATGGTTGAATATTAAACTTTATATATGGCAGAAATAAGATTAAGCAAACTTACAAGACAATTCAACATCGGCCTTCAGACCCTCGTGGATTTTCTGAAGGAGAAAGGGGCCGAAGTGGAAATGAATCCGAATGCCAAGATTTCCGATTCATATCTGCCAGCCATAGAAGCCAAGTTCGGTGAAGAACAGAAGCTCAAGCAGGATTCAGAGAAGGTGGCCATCAAGCTGAAAGAAATCATCGAGCTCGGCGCCAAGAAGAAGACTGCGGAAGAGGACCAGGACAGCGGCGTGAAAGAGGTGATCATCAAGTCAAACCTGTCTTCTGAAACACCGGCCGGACAGGGAGGCTTCTCTGCGCCGGCAGAAGAGGCAAGGGAGAGCGTGGACACAGCTGAGGCGGAGGCGGAGGCGGTTCAGGAAGCCGCAGAGCCAGCGCCGGCCGCTCCTGCCGAGAAGTTCCAGGGCCCTAAGATTGTGGACAAGATAGACTTGTCGCAGTTTGAAAAGAAACCTAAAACCAAAGAGAATACACCTGTGAAAGAAAGTGCAGAAACTGCCAGGAAAGAAGAGCCTGCCATGCCGGAAGCTCCGAAAACGGAAGCTCCAGAGCAGAAGGCAGACATCGCCGCGGCGGCTCAGCCTGAGGAAAAGACTCCGGCAAATGAATCTGAAAACATATCCGGCAAAAATGAGGCTCAGAATGTTTCTGCGGCATCTGAGGAGAAGCATCATGAAGTGCGGGAGATAAAGATAGAAGTGGAGAAGCTGCAAGGGCCGAAAATTGTGGACAAGATAGATCTGTCCCAGTTCGACACGAAAAAGAAAAACAAGAAAAGGGAGAGAATAGCCAAGGGAGGCAGCCAGAAAGTGGATGTCAACAAGCTGGGCGACGAACAGGACAATTCTGTAAAGAAAGACAAGAAGAAAAATCGCGGCGGCGACAATGCCGGGAAGAACAATTCCGACCGCGGCGCTTCCGGAAAAGGAGGGAAGAAGAGAGACCGCTTCAAACAGATGACAGAAGCCGAGGCGGAGGAGATGCAGAAGGAAATCCAGAAGCAGATCAAGGAGACATACGCCCGCATGAACGAGATGAAGAACAAGACAAATCTCGGGGCAAAGCACAGGAGGGAGAAGAGAGAGCTGGCATCGCAGAAGATCCAGGAAGAGAACGAGATGAAGGAAATGGACAAGAAAGTCCTCAAGGTGACCGAGTTCGTGACTGTCAACGACCTCGCCACCCTGATGAACAACACTCCTGTCACTAAAGTCATCGCGGCGTGCATGAACCTCGGCCTGATGGTGTCGATCAATCAGAGGCTGGACGCCGAAGCCCTCGTGCTGGTGGCGGAAGAATTCGGATATGAGATAGAATTCGTGACTGCTGACCTGACTGAAGCCATCGAACAGGAGACGGACGATGACAGAGATCTCGAGCCAAGACCGCCTGTAATCACTGTCATGGGACACGTCGACCATGGAAAGACTTCCCTGCTTGACTACATAAGGAAGTCCAATGTCATAGCCGGAGAGGCTGGAGGCATCACCCAGCATATAGGAGCCTACAATGTCGTGCTCCCTGACGGTCAGAGAATCACTTTCCTCGACACCCCTGGACATGAGGCATTCACTGCCATGCGTGCCCGCGGTGCGAAGATGACAGACCTGGCCATCATCATCATCGCCGCTGACGATGCGATCATGCCTCAGACAGTGGAAGCCATCAACCATGCTCAGGCGGCAGGTGTGCCTATGATATTTGCCATCAACAAGATAGACAAGCCTGGCGCAAACCCTGACAAAATCAGGGAGCAGCTGGCGAACATGAACATCCTCGTGGAAGACTGGGGAGGCAAATACCAGTGCCAGGAAATATCCGCGAAGAAAGGCATCAATGTAGACAAGCTGCTCGACAAGGTGCTGCTCGAAGCCGAACTTCTCGACTTGAAGGCAAATCCTCACAGACGCGCTTCCGGAGCTGTGATAGAATCATCTCTGGACAAGGGGCGCGGCTACCTGGCCACTGTGCTGGTACAGAACGGCTCACTTCATGTCGGAGACATCATGCTGAGCGGATGCTTCACCGGAAGGGTCAAGGCGATGTTCAACGAGCGTGGACAGAAAGTCGAGGAAGCAGGGCCATCCACCCCGGTATCAGTGCTGGGACTCAACGGAGCTCCGACTGCAGGTGACTCGTTCAACGTGATGGCTGATGAAAAAGAGGCGAAGGACATAGCGAACAAGAGGGAGCAGCTGCTGAGAATCCAGGGCATCAAGACCCAGAAGCACATGACCCTCGAAGAGATAGGACGACGCATCGCAATAGGCAACTTCAAGGAGCTCAACATCATAGTCAAGGGCGACGTGGACGGATCTATCGAAGCATTGTCTGATTCACTCATCAAGCTCTCCACTGAGGAAGTCAGGGTGAACGTCATCCACAAGGCTGTGGGCGCGATATCAGAGTCAGATGTACTGCTGGCGGCGGCATCAGACGCCATCATCATAGGTTTCCAGGTAAGGCCTTCGGCCAATGCGAGAAGACTTGCTGAAAAAGAGGAAATCGAAATCAGGCTCTACTCTGTCATCTACGATGCCATAAACGAGGTGAAGAGCGGTATTGAGGGTATGCTGGCGCCTGAAGAGAAGGAAGAAGTCACTGCGACTGCTGAAGTCATGGAGACATTCAAGATTTCCAAAGTCGGCACCATCGCCGGATGTATCGTCCGCGAAGGCAAGCTGACAAGGAATGCCAAAGTCCGTGTGATCAGGGACGGCATCGTAGTCTACACTGGCGAGCTCGGCTCTCTCAAGAGATTCAAGGACGATGTGAAGGAAGTGGCCAGCGGTCTAGACTGCGGTCTGAACATCGCCGGCTACAACGACATCAAGACAGGTGACACAGTGGAGGCTTACACCATAGTCGAAATCAAGAGGACATTGTAATCCGGAAATCAGGAGGATTTCAAATATGAAAGGAGTATATCTTTTTCTGGCCAATGGTTTCGAGGAGACCGAGGCTCTTGCGACAGCTGATGTGCTGAAAAGAGGCGGAGTGCCAGTCAAAATGGTGTCCATCTATGGAGACAGCCATGTGACCAGCTCGCACAATGTAACAGTCATCGCCGATATGACATTCGGCGAATTCAAGAAGGAGGCCTGCACAGGAGTCTCAGGGAAAAACGACATGATGATTTTCCCTGGAGGCATGCCAGGCTCCACGAATCTGGCTGAGAATGCGGAACTGATGGAAATCATGCAGAAGCATTATGCAGAAGGGGGCTCTGTCGCCGCTATCTGCGCGGCTCCAAGCGTGGTGCTGGGACAGCTTCCTGATCTTTCCGGCAAAAAAATGACCTGCTACGACGGGTTTGAAAAACCTCTCACAGACCAGGGTGTGAAATATGCCGGGAACGATGTGGAGACAGACGGGCGCATCATCACAGGCCGCGGTCCAGGACTGTCGATAGATTTCGGCCTGGCGATTCTGGCTTATCTGAAAGACAGCGGGACAGCCGCAGAAGTGAAGGCTGGAATGATGCTGTAAACCCAGTCTTTCGCAGAAAGACGATAGAGAGGGTGCCCCGAAAGTCCCAAAGGGACTGAGCCGGAGGCTCAAGATACCCCTAATAGGGGTCGTAGACGTTAGTCTACGGGGGTTAAGAAGGTCCAGTCTTTCGCAGAAAGACGATAGAGAGGGTGCCCGCGGGCACCCTCTCTATTTTACTATCACTCGTTCAATACGGCGCGGAACGGAAGTGAAGATCTCGTAAGGTATAGTACCGAGAATGTCCGCTAACTCCGAAGCCGCAGGCTCTTCTCCGAAGACAGTCACGGTATCGCCCACCTCTGCAGGCACACCGGTGATATCAAGCATGCACATATCCATGCATATATTGCCGATCGTAGGGACCCTATGGCCGTTCAGCATGAAAGACACTGCCCCGTTCCCCAGCCGCCTGTCCACACCGTCGGCATACCCTACAGGGATAGTGGCTATCACTGTGCCGGCCGGAGAAATATGCCCGTGACGGCCATAGCCGATAGTCCCGTCCTGGGCAGTCAGATGCTTGATCTGAAGTATCTTGCACTTGAAAGAAGCCACCGGGGCCAGACGCACGTCAGGAAGAGCGCTCACCCCGTAGATTCCTATCCCCAGGCGCACCATGTCGAACTGATACTGAGGGAAACGCTCTATGCCTGCAGAATTCAATATATGGTACATAGGTCTGTAACCCAGTACTTCCGTCAGGGAATCCGCATTTCTGCGGAACATATCTATCTGCCCGAGAGTGAACTCGTCGCTGGACGGATCTTCCGCGGCCGCCAGATGGGAATATACAGACTTGACCCTGACATTTTTGCATGTCCTTAAAAACTCTGACAGCTCTGGCAGCTCGCTGGTCATGAACCCCAGCCTGTGCATCCCGGTATCCAGCTTGATATGCACCGGAAAGTTCTCCAGTCCCCTGGCTTCCAGCACTTTGCAGAACTCTTTCAATGTCACCAGATTCGGTATGCCCGGCTCCAGAGCATTGTCTATAATCTCATCGAAAAAATCTGTTCCGGCTGTCAGCACCAGAATAGGCGACCAGATGCCGGCCTTTCTCAATTCCACGCCCTCGACAGGATAGGCCACTGCCAGATAGTCAGCTCCCGCCTTTTCCATCATAGACGCGAACTCGACAGCCCCATGGCCATATGCATTGGCTTTCACCAGCACCAGGAGTTTCGTTTCAGGCTTCAGTCTCGACCTGAAATACTGATAATTCCGGAGACAGTTCGGCAAATTTATCTCCAGCCTTGAAAAATCATTTTCCCTCATCCGACCAAAATTAAACGAGGTGTCCGGCTCTGCCGGCCAATGGAAGACAATCTCCTTCACCTCTTGAAAAACGGAGTGCAAAATTATCAATTTTTGCACTCCGTTCCAATTTTTTTAAGGCAATGGCTGACATCGTTTCATGACATGGCTGACAGGCTCAATTTTTGTATGGAAATCTGGCTTCGGATAAATTTTGCTAACAAAAGAATACTTATTATGATTTGGCTTATACTCATAGCAACATTCATTCTCAGCATGATAGTCCAAGGCATGCTGACCAGCAGGTTCAACAAATATTCCAAAGTGCCTGCAGGAATGACAGGGGCGGAAATCGCCACGAAAATGCTTCACGACAACGGCATTTACGATGTTCAGGTAGTGCCTACGCGGGGCATGCTCACCGATTTCTACAATCCTGCAAACAAGACAGTGGCGCTGAGCGAAGGCGTCTACTCGAGCGCTTCCATCGCGGCCGCCGCTGTAGCCGCACATGAATGCGGGCATGCAGTCCAGCATGCAAAAGGCTATGCTCCGCTGAAATTCAGGACAGCGCTGGTCCCTATGGTGAATTTCGCATCTAACATCGTGCAGTGGGTGCTGCTTCTGGGCGTAATTCTGATGAATGTATTCCCTGGGCTGCTGTGGTTCGGCATCGCTCTTTTCGCAGTGACCACACTGTTCAGCTTCGCCACTCTTCCTGTGGAAATAAATGCAAGCGCGAGGGCTGTGTCATGGCTGAATAAAGCAGGAATCACAGACATGCACACCCAGTCTATGGCCGTGGATGCACTGAAATGGGCGGCCTATACTTATGTGATAGCCGCCATAGGCTCGCTTGCCACACTGCTTTACTATATAGGGCTTGCCCGCAGAGACTAAAACAGAGTCGGAGGATTGGAGTCCAGTTCTTTCAGGACTTTCTCCATGACAGCCTGACGGAAAAAAACGGATTTGGTATTGACCTTGAAACGGCTGCAATATTCATTTATTGCAGCCATTTCTTTATCATTCAAATATATTACTTGTCTGTTCTTCCTGACCATGGACGCCTTTTCCCGGCTCAGAAAATCAGGAGAAACGTTCAAGCTCATTTTCCTCTTTTTCAAATCCTGAAATTTTTCTCAAATATAAAGGTTTTTCATCAATTTGGAATCACTGCGGCATCAAAAGCCTGCAGAATAAGAATTTTTGTTAAATTTGAAGAAAAGAACAACCAAGCGATGCAGAGAATGATGGGAAAGATAGCATGGACACTGATGGCGCTGACGCTGTCATTTGCAGTTTCCTGCACTGAAAGCAACAGTATCCTACCCCCCCCCAATGTAAATGACGCACTTGAAAGGCTGGATGAGGTCATCAGCAGAAAAGGAGTGATCGAAACGGCGAAAGACGAAAGCATCAGGCAGAAGCATTCCCTGCTCTCCACGGCAGATTCTCCAGAGGAGAAATATGAAATCCTGGACCAGCTGTACTCGGAATTTTATCAGTATGACATAGACTCGGCGATATTTTACGCCAGAGCCAAGCTCGGGCTTGCCAGGCAGCTGGAATCGGAAAGAATCATGACCGACGCCATGTTCGATCTGGCAGACAGGTATTCCCTGTCAGGCATGTACATGGAAGTCCTTGAAATCATGGATGAAATAAATCCATCTGACTTGGATACAGACCAGAGGCCGGCATATTTCCATATTTACAGCAATGTCTATGAAGGACTGGAAACGACTTCCGATGACATCTCCCTGGCACAGGAATATAAAGCTGAAAAGGAAAAATACAGGAAAGAGCTGTGCAGCTCCCTCGGTGAGAACGATATATCCAGAGTGTATGTCAAGACGGAAATCATGCGCGAAGAAGGCCGCGGGTGTGAAATAGTGGAAAAGCTGGAACCGCTTATGGAATCGGGGACTCTGACTACGCATGAGAAAGGGATATTGTCGTACATCCTGGCGAAAGCCTATCAGATATGCGGAGACGAGATGCAGGCAGTGTATTATATGGCCACAAGCGCGCGACTGGACCTCGAAACACCTGTAAAAGAATACAAGTCGCTGTACGAACTGGCCGGAATGATGTACAAATCCGGCGATATACGAAGGGCGTACAGATACATAACCCGGTCGGTGGACGACGCCATTGCCGCGAACGCGGTGATAAACATCCAGTCTATAACCTCCATCCTGCCCATCATATCCGGATCATACAACCGGGAAATCATGAAAAACCACAGGCTGATGCGGAATTCGCTGGCAGGAATCAGCCTGCTGTCCATAGCTCTGGCCATAGCCATATTCTTCACCATCAGGGGCAACAAGAAGATTTCGCAGGCCAACGCACAGCTGAAGGAATATGTCAGCCTGCTCCAGGAATCAAACAACATCAAGGAATCTTATATAGGACGCTATCTGGACATGTGCTCATATTATATAGGAGGACTGGAAAGATACAGGAGCGCCCTGCGCAAAAGCGCGAAAAACGGAGGATTCCAGGAAGTGAACGAAATGCTCAAGTCCAGCGATTTCATAGACAAGGAGCTGAATGAATTCTATGCCCAGTTCGATGCATCCTTCCTGAATCTCTTCCCTGACTTCGTGGAACAGCTCAATGAACTGCTGCAGCCGGACAAGAGGATAGAGTGCAAGTCAAAAGACGGCATACTGAATACAGAGCTCCGGGTAGCGGCATTGATCAGACTGGGAGTCACCGATTCTGTGAAGATAGCCTATTTCCTCAGGCGGTCGGTATCGACCATATACAACTACCGCGTAAAGATGAGAAATTCCGCTCTTTCTGACCGGGAAGAGTTCGAAAAACAGATAATGCACATAGGAAGGCTCGCACAAAACACTACTATTTAAGGTCTCGCAGTTATCAGCTATTTCATTGTCATGCAATGCCTTAATCTCGACAGGCTCTCCCCTGGCACTACTAAATGAATACCACAGCTTTGAAACCTTTCCCAATCCGTCTTACTTTGGGAAAGGTTTAACCATAGCATTAAAACTAATCAAATGAAACGGATGCAAGCATTCATTTGTGCGGCCGTCTTTATGCTCGTCAGCTCGGCGGCCTTTGCACAGACAGGAATTGTAAGCGGAACCGTCCTCGACAATACGGGAGTGCCTATCATAGGGGCCGCCGTTATCGACACTCAGGACAGAAGTTCCGGAGCTCTTACCGACATTGACGGAAATTTTTCCATTTCCGTCAATATAGGAACCTCTCTCGAAATCTCTTATCTGGGATTTCAGACCATCACGGTGCCGGTCACATCCTTCTCTCAGATGAACGTCGTCATGGAGCAGGACAGCGAATACCTCGATGAAGTCGTGGTGATCGGTTATGGTACAGTAAGGAAAAGGGATCTGACAGGAGCCGTGTCTTCAGTATCGGACAGGGATATCAAGGATGCCCCTGTATCCAATGTAGGCCAGGCTCTCCAGGGAAAGGTCTCAGGTGTGTACATCGTGGATGCGGCCAAGCCTGGTGACAATGTCTCCATCAAGATCCGCGGTCTGGGCACTATCAACGACAGCGACCCTCTGGTGGTCATAGACGGTGTGCCTACAGATCTCGGCCTGTCATCGCTGAACACTGCCGACATAGACAGGATAGACGTGCTGAAAGACGCTTCCGCCACCGCCATATATGGTTCCAGAGGTGCGAACGGAGTGGTGATGGTCACAACCAAAAGAGGCCAGTCCGGAGAAGGGAAGCTGAATGTGTCTGCCAACTGGGCGATGCAGAACGTGGCTTATGTGCCTGAAATGCTGAACGCCTCTGAATATGCCGCCTACTCGAACGACATGCTGTCAGCGGCCGGGCTTTCCCTGAATCCGGAATGGAGCAGGCCGGAATCGCTCGGGAAAGGCACTGACTGGCTGGACGAAATGTTCCAGACAGGATTCATGCAGAACTACACGGTCAGCTATTCCGGAGGAAACGAAAAAGCGCATTACTATGTGTCCGGAGGATTCTCGGACCAGAAAGGTACTGTCAAGACCATCGGCTACCAGAGATTCACTTTCCAGAACAACAATGACGCCCAGGTACTCAAATGGCTGAAATTCACGAACAACATCACTTTCTCCACAGATGTGAAGACAGGAGGTTCGTATTCGGTTTCCGATGCCATGAACGCCCTTCCTACCCAGCCGGTAAAGGATGCCGACGGAGGCTGGAGCGGTCCTAGCGGGAACTCTTACTGGTATGGAGATGTCAGAAACCCTATAGGTACATTGTACACGAACGAGAACAAGACAAACGGGTACAATTTCCTCGCCAACATCTCTGCGGAAATCACTTTCACGAAATGGCTGAAATTCAAGAGCACGTTCGGATATGACGCCAAGCTTTGGTTCAACGACAACATGACTTACGCCTATCCGTACAAGCCGTCTCCTGTAGAGGAAACGACCAGATACCAGGATGCAAACAAGGCTTTCACGTATCTGTCCGACAACTATCTGACTTTCGACCATACTTTCAAGGAAAAACACTATCTGAACGTAATGGCCGGTACTTCAGCCCAGTGGAACAGGGCTTCGGCATTCAACGGCACGAAAGGCGGCTTTCTCTTCGACAGCGTGCATGAGTTCGACAACGGCACAGACATCAAGGACCTCGGAGGTTCATCCAGCGACTGGGCCATGTTCTCGTTCATGGCCAGGGCCAATTACTCTTATGATGACAGGTATCTGCTCACAGTGACATTCCGCCGGGACGGTTCATCGCGATTCGGTCCTGACCACAGATGGGGAAACTTCCCGTCAGCATCCGCCGCCTGGAGGATATCCAAAGAGCCATGGTTTCCTCAGAACGGCTTCGTCATAAACGACCTCAAGCTGAGAGGCGGATATGGTGTGACAGGTAATGACAAGATAGGCTCATACGCCTATATCCAGACCTATAATACAGGGGCGTATATTTTCGGAGATGATGTGGCGACCACACTGATGGCCAAGACTATGGCCAATCCGAGCATACACTGGGAGGAAGTACGCCAGGGAAATATCGGTGTCGACCTCAGCCTGTGGAACTCCCGCCTGACACTGTCTCTCGACGGCTATATCAAGAATACCACGGACATGCTGGTGAAAGCGGCGATTCCTATCACTTCAGGATATGAGGACACCTCCACTACATACACAAATGCTGGAAAGGTTTCCAACAAGGGCGCCGAGCTGACCTTGACTTCCGTAAATTTCGAAAGCACTACAGGCGGCTTCAGATGGGAAACTTCCCTCACAGCCACGTACAACAGCAACAGGATTGTCAGCCTGAACAGTGACACTCCGCTCTATCAGAACGAGAATGCAGGAGCATATATCACCATGCAGAAGAACGGGCTGCCTATCAACGTATTCTATGGATATGTGACCGACGGGCTTTTCCAGACTCAGGCGGAAGTGGATGCACATGCATTCCAGGAAACAGGCACTGCTCCGGGAGACATCAGGTTCAAGGACCTGAACAACGACGGAGTCATCAATGAAGACGACCGCACAGTCATAGGAGACCCGAATCCAGACTGGATATTCTCCATGTCGAACACTTTCTCTTACAAGGGATTCGACCTGTCCATCTATCTTCAGGGCGTGGCCGGGAACGACATATTCAATGCCGCCAGCATATCCAACGAAGGCATGTCATCAGCACACAACCAGACTGCCTCAGTCAAATACCGCTGGGTAGGCTACGGCACCAGCACCGTAATGCCGCGTGCAGTGTACGGAGACCCTAACCACAATGCCAGGCTTTCCGACAGGTTTGTCGAAGACGGATCATACCTGAGGCTGAAGAACATCACTCTGAGCTACACTTTCCCGTCACGCTGGATGGAAAAGATTTCAGTGGAGAATGCCAGGATCTTCCTTTCATGCGAAAATGTGGCTACACTGACCAAATACTCGGGATTCGACCCTGAAGTAGGTATAAACGGAATCGACGGAAACCGCTACCCTATTTCACGGACATTGAGCCTGGGACTGAATTTCAATTTCTAAAATGGCTGGAATCATGAAAACGATAAAAACCTTGATCATTGCCGCGGCGGCGGCCCTGTCCGTATCATGTTCGGACTTTCTCGACAGTTTCCCGCCATATGCGGTAGACATAAATGTTTCAGTATCGGACTCTGTAGCCATAGCGTTGACCAACGGATGCTATGTGCCTCTGCAGTCATCGAATCTGTACAACCAGAGGATATGGTCTCTGGATATCATAGCAGGTAATTCAGAAGTGGGTGCAGGCGGAGGAGAAGACGGCATAGAGACTGTCCAGTGCGCCAATTTCGCGGCTGATGCTTCAAATGCTTTCGCACTCTACGTATGGCGTTCGCCATGGGTGGGAATAGGACAGTGCAACACTGTGATCCAGTCTCTCACGGGAGAAGGCAACCAGACTTCCGAGGGAATCGGGAACAGATGCCTGGGAGAGGCTTATTTCCTGAGAGCGCATTACTACTACATACTGGTGAGGCTGTTCGGAGGCGTGCCTCTCATCCTTGAGCCTCATGAAGCCGATGACAACACCGACTCCGAACGTGCGACGCTGGATGCATGCTACGAACAAATCATCAAGGACTGCAGGCAGGCGGTAACTCTCCTTCCTGAAAAGAGATCCTACACTGGCGATGACTACAACAGAGCCAGCCGTGACGCGGCCCTCTGCATGCTGGCTGACATATTGCTCACCTACCATCCTGAACAGAACTACGCCGAGGTGGTGAATATCTGCGAACAGATAGAAGACATGGGCTACGACCTGTCGCAGTACGACTATGCTGACAATTTCGGTATGGAAGCGCAGAACAGCCAGGAAGCTCTTTTCACTGTCGGCTACTCTGGCGACACTCAGTATGACTTCTGGAGCGGCGACAACCAGTCATCATGGCTTTCCGCTTTCATGGGGCCGAGGAACTCAGGCATGGTGGCCGGGGCCTACGGATGGAATCTCCCTACACAGGAATTCATGGATGAGTGGGAAGACGGAGACCTCAGGAAAGATGTGACCGTATTCTATGACGGATGCCCTGCTTTCGACAATATGTCGTATGATGACAGCTGGTCCAACACGGGATACAATGTCAGGAAATTCCTGGTCACCAAGACCGATTCACCTGAATACAACACCAGCTCAGCTGATTTCGTGGTCTACAGATATGCTGATGTCCTGCTGAAAAAAGCGGAAGCCCTGAACGGGCAGGGGCTCACTGAAGAAGCCTGCGCTCCGCTCAACATAGTCCGCAAACGTGCGGGGCTGCCGGAAATCCAGACTCTTCTTCCGTCTGATATCACACTTGACTCTGAGGAAGGACAGGCATGGATGAAGGAAAAAATAATACACGAGCGCCGCATGGAACTGGCATTCGAAGGCCACAGATGGTTCGACATGGTCAGGATAGACAACGGCGACTACGCCCTCGAATTTCTGAAAGGCATCGGGAAGAATGTCGACAGAAACCGGCTGCTCTTGCCTATTCCTCTGACAGAGATAGACTCCAACAACCTCATGACCCAGAACCCGGGATATTAACAGGAGAGGAATTTTCATCTGACTTACGTCAATATAAACGAAAATACAATGAAAAAATTAAATACAATACTGACATTGTCCGCCATTGCTTTCTGCATCACCGGATGCGGCATCGACATAGATGAATACAAGGCAGGCGATCCTGAAGGAGGCGAAGAGCTGAAGGTCACGGCCCAGGCTGAGGACCCGATAGTCCTGCAGGAAAAGAACAGCCTGGAGACGGCCATAGGCCTGACATGGACTTCCGGCAGCAATTTCGGCACAGGCAATTCCATCTCCTACACTCTTGATATAGACCATGCTGAAGGAGACTGGACGGAATGCTATACTGAATCTCTCGGCAAAAGAATCTACAGCCGGGATATAACCGTGGAAGAACTGAACAACATAGTGGCCGGACTGGGCGCCAAGCATGGCACATCCGGAGAATACAAGGGCAGAATCAGGGCATCAGTGACTGACTACCCTGAAATGGAGCAGTATTCCGAGTTCAGTTTCACGGCGACGTCATACAATCCTGCACCATCCGTTCTGTACATCACAGGCGATGCCACTGAAGGAGGATGGGATGCGGCAAAGGCCACGCAGATGACCAGGACAGCAGGCGGAATCTTCACATTCGAAGGCATCATGGAAGCCGGAGATGAATTCAGGTTCATATCTGCTGCCGGGAATGAATGGCCGGCATACATCAAGACTGCCGGCAGCCAGAACGGAATCACATATGCAGAGTCCGCTCCGGCTTCTGCCGATGACATCAACTTCAGCGTCACGGAAAAGTCAAACTACCGTATCACGGTGAACCTGCTGGAAATGACGGTGACGATTGAAGACATCATGATAAACGAACTGTATTTAATCGGAGACGCCACTCCTGGAGGATGGTCGCTTGACAATCTCACAAAGATGGAGAACACAGGGAAAGGGCTGTTTACCTGGACCGGAAATCTCACGACAAACGGAGAAGGCTTCAAATTCGTGACTGGCCATGATTTCTGGCCTGGATATGTCAAGGCGAATGAAGACCCTGCAGACATGTCCATCGAATATTTCGCATCTGATCCGGGAAGCGAAAGCGGCGAGGACCTCAAATTCAAGATCAGCGAAATCGGTGAATACACTGTCAGTGTGAATCTTTTTGACCTGACCATATCATACTCAAAGACAGGTGAAGCTGAGTTCAGCAAATTGTATCTGATTGGAGACGCCACATCTGCAGGATGGACTACGGAGAATGCTGTTGAGATGCAGATGACAGCGGATGGAGTATACACGTGGACAGGAGAACTCAAGGCCGGTCCGTTCAGATTCGTTGTCAACAACGGCAACCAGACCTATGCACCTGGATACTGGAAGGCTTCCAACGATAATTGCGACATGTCAATAGTCTACTCAGACAAGTCTCTTCCTACTGAACAGGACATATCATTCACCATCACCGAAGCAGGTGAATACACTGTCACTGCCGATACCAAGAATCTGTTTGTAACCCTGACAAAGACTGGCTTCACACCATTCGAGAAGCTATGGATAATGGGAAAACTGAACGAATGGTCATTTGATACGGTAGAAGAGGATGCGACAAACAAATATGTGATGTTCCCGGACGAGCACAATCATCATATTTTCAGATGGACGGGAGAGATTGTCGCCGGAGAGTTCAAAATCAGCTGTGATCTTGACAAATCTTTCTTCGGCACATGGTATATGCCGCAAAATGCAGGAGAAGGATTCTCTGCAGGCGAAAACAAGGCAATTTCCCTTGTTGACAGGGGATCGGAGGAAACCCAATCCATAGACAGGAACTGGAATCTCACGGAAACAGGAAACTATACCATAGCCATCAACCAGATGACTTCCACTATGACTGTGACAAAGAACTGATAAACCAATTGTCCGGAGCAGGCAGATAACCTGCTCCGGACAAAAAGAAAAGCAAAATATGAAAAGAATGATATTCAATACAATAGCATTGGGACTGGTCCTGACGGTATCAGCCGCATGCCAGAAAGAGCTCGGCTACACAGGTTTTGTAGACCAGGATGCCGCCGCGTCTGCCGAGATCAGCCTCAGCACAGACAAGGCGGTGTACAAGGCCGGAGAAACGGTGAACTTTTCAGCCAGCTCCATGCCTGAGGGCGCCATCTACGTGAGATACAAGCATCTCGGCGAGCAGCTCGGAACAGAACAGGCCCTCACAGGGAACACCTGGACATGGACTGCCCCGGCAGAAGATTTCAAAGGCTATATGGCTGAAGTCTACCAGAAAAGCACAGAAGGAGACCGCATCCTCGCCACCATCGCCGTCGATGTGTCAAGCGACTGGAGCAGGTTTCCGCGCTACGGCTTCCTCGCCACATTCGGAGAAATGGATGCTGAGACCTGCGACGGAATCGTCCGCGACCTGAACCGCCTGCACATAAACGGAGTCCAGTTTCAGGACTGGCACTGGAAGCATCACTGGCCTTTAGCCCAGGACAAGGTCACGGGAGCACCGCTCGAAACATATATCGACATAGCCAGCAGGAACACATCATTGCAGACTCTGCGGAACTACATAGCTTCATGCCACAAGTACGGAATGAAAGCCATATTCTACAACCTCTGCTTCGGAGCCCTCGATGATGCAGGAGAAGACGGGGTGAAAGACGACTGGTACATGTACAAAGACCAGGACCATCAGACCATAGACATGCATGAACTCGGCGCGCCTTTCAAGAGCTCCATCTATCTCGTGAACCCTGCCAACGCGGAATGGCTCAGCTATATCGGAGAAAAGACAGATGATGTATACAAGACTCTTGAATTCGACGGATACCAGATAGACCAGCTCGGCGGAAGAGGCACGTTGTACGACTACAACGGAGAAGAAATCGACCTGGCGGCCGGCTATGCGGCATTCATAAACGAGATGAAGAAGCTGCAGCCGGAGAAAGACCTGATCATGAACGCCGTATCGTCTTTCGGCGCCCAGCAGATACTCGGCACCGGTAAAACTGCATTCGCTTACAACGAACTCTGGGAAAGCGAGGCCCAGTTTTCCGACCTGAAAAAAGTCATAGACGCCAACATCAGCTATGGCGGAGAAAATATGAAGACTGTCTTCGCAGCCTATATGAACTACGACAAGGCAAACAACCCCGGCTCGTTCAACACTCCTGGAATCCTGCTCACCGATGCGGTCATGTTTGCCCTCGGCGGCTCTCACCTGGAAATGGGAGAGCACATGCTGTGCAAGGAATATTTCCCTAACAGCAACCTCGGAATGTCGGCAGAGCTGGAGAACGCCATCATAGCTTATTATGACTTCATGACAGCCTACCAGAACCTGCTCCGCGACGGAGGAACATTCAATGATGTGGCAGTCTCTTCTTCAGACGGCACTTATGCATTCAAATCCTGGGAGCCGGCCGCCGGCAATATCATCACCCTCGCCAAAGAAGTCGGAAACCGGCAGACAATCCATTTCCTCAATTTCCTGAATGCGGATTCCACCAGCTGGAGAGACCTGAACGGCACTATGCCTGAACCTTCTGAAGTCAACAATCTCTCCGTCACAATACAGCTCCCTGAAAACAAGACAGTGGAGTCAGCCTGGACAGCATCTCCAGACATAGAATGCGGTGCGTCCAGAACTCTGGCTTTCACCCAGGAAGGACAAACTGTCACTCTCGTTGTGCCTTCCCTTAAATATTGGGATATGCTCGTGCTGGAATATGAATGAGAAATGATCCGCATTGGTTTGATGTATTTAATTTGAATCTGACAAAGAACAAGAAATGAAAAAAACAAGATATTTGATGATTGCCATTGCATCGCTGCTGACATGCCAGGCGATGCAGGCAGAAGAATTATTGTCCCCGTCAGGGGATATCAAGCTGGATTTCAGACTGGCGGAAGGCGGAGCACCGGTCTATTCCCTCGAATATAAGGGAGAACCTGTCATTGCCGAGAGCCATCTCGGCATCCGGCTGAACAACAGCGGACTTTTCGACTGGTTCGAAATAGCGGACGTGAGCAGGAGCGAATTTGACGAAACTTGGAAGCCGGTCTGGGGAGAGGAATCGGAAATCAGAGACAGGCACAACGAAATGGCCGTGACGCTGAGACAGACTTCGAGCGACAGGAGGATGATCATCAGATTCCGGCTTTTCGATGACGGGCTTGGTTTCAGATATGAATTTCCTGAGCAGGGAAATCTCGTTTATTTCGTGATTGCCGACGAGCTGACAGAGTTCGCCATGACTGGAGACCATACTGCATGGTGGATTCCGGGAGACTATGACACTCAGGAATATGACTACACGGAGTCCAGGCTGTCTGAAATACGAGGCCTGCTCGAAGGCGCCGTGTCCGGCAACCTGTCTCAGACCATCTTCTCTTCTACCGGAGTCCAGACTGCCCTGCAGATGAAGACAGATGACGGCATCTATATAAACCTGCATGAGGCCGCTCTGGTGAACTACCCTGCCATGCATCTCGAACTTGACGACGAGAAGCTGGTGTTCAAATCCCATCTGACGCCTGACCCGAACGGGGACATGGCCTATATGCAGACGCCTTGCACTACGCCTTGGAGGACTGTCATCGTGTCCGACGATGCGAGGGATATCCTGGCTTCCAGAATCACTCTGAACCTCAACGAGCCGTGCAAGATAGACGACACTTCGTGGATCCGTCCGTACAAGTATGTCGGAGTCTGGTGGGAAATGATTACGGGCAAAAGCTCCTGGTCCTACACCGACGACCTCCGCAGCGTGCATATCGACACTGACGACCTGACGAAGGTGAAGCCGAACGGCAGGCATGGGGCCACCACTGAAAATGTAAGGAAATACATAGATTTCGCGGCCGAGAACGGTTTCGACGGCGTGCTGGTGGAAGGATGGAACATCGGATGGGAAGACTGGTTCGGCAACATGAAAGAGCGGGTCTTCGACTTCGTGACTCCATATCCTGATTTCGACCTGCCCGGACTTCGGGACTACGCGGCTTCGAAAGGGGTGAAACTCATCATGCATCATGAGACGTCTTCATCCATCCGGAATTACGAGAGGCAGCTGGATACCGCATACAAGTTCATGAGGGAAAACGGCTATGATGCCGTGAAGTCGGGATATGTCGGGAACATCATTCCGAAAGGCAACAACCACTACAACCAATGGATGGTGAACCACTACCTGTATGCCCTGGAGAAGGCGGCAGACTATCATATCATGGTGAACGCTCATGAAGCCGTGCGTCCTACGGGACTTTGCAGGACATGGCCGAACCTGATTTCAAATGAATCCGCCAGAGGGACTGAATATCAGGGCACGAACGGATCGAAGACCTTCCACGTGACTGTGCTGCCGTTCACTCGCCTGATCGGAGGGCCTATGGACTACACTCCGGGAATCTTCGAGATGGACATATCGAAAATCAATCCGTCGAACCATACCCATGCGAATTTCACCATAGCGAATCAGCTCGGAATCTATGTAGTGATGTCATCTCCTCTGCAGATGGCGGCCGATCTTCCGGAGAACTACGAGCGTTTCCCTGACGCCTTCCAGTTCATCAAGGATGTAGCGCTGGACTGGTCTGAAAGCCGCTATCTGGAGGCTGAACCTGGCAAATACGTGACTGTGGCGCGTAAGGCAAAAGGCTCGGGACAGTGGTTCGTGGGCAATGTCACAGGGGACAGTGACCATGTATCGACTGTAAGCTTCGACTTCCTCGACCCCGGGAAAGTCTATGTAGCCACAGTATACGCAGACGCTCCTGACGCAAATTACCTGACCAATCCTCAGGCATACACCATAAAGGAATACAGGTGCACTTCGAAGAGTTCTTTCACTCAGAAAGCTGTCGAGGGCGGCGGCTATGCCATCTCTTTCCGCGAAGCCGGACCTGCTGACAAGAAACTTAAAATGTTGAAATAATCATGTTACCAAAAAATTCAACTATGAAAAAAGAAGAAAAGAAAACCATGTATGTCAGTCCTGAAATCCGGACTGACAATGTCAAAGTCGAACACGGGTTTGCTTTCAGCACCCAGAATCTGAATGAAGACAGCTATGATATACGCTGGTAAGTAGAACCTGAAAAACAGAAAAAAATGAAAAAATACATATTCATCGCCGCCTGCGCAGCCGTGGCAGGCATTATGGCCGGCTGTTCAAAAGAAAACATCGAGCCGGAGACTTCTCAAGAAATGACAGGCTCTGAAATCCAGAAGCCAGGCAATGACGGGGCTGTCCTCACACCGCATCAGGTGATCAAGGCATCTTCCACAGCTACAAAAACCAGCCTCGACGGTCTTCAGATCCTCTGGAGCAAAGGTGACCAGCTTTCGCTGTTCAATGCTGACGGACAGACCTGCACATACACACTGACAGGAGACGGAGGCCAGACCAGCGGAGATTTCCAGACTGAAACCATGCCTGAAGAAGGGTACAGATACGCCATATATCCGGCAGTCCCCGAGGCCACAGTTTCAGAAGGGGTCATCTCCACATCGATTCCCGAGGCACAGACATACAACGGAAGCGATTTTCCTGTCTCATATCCGATGGCTGCAGTATCATCTGACGGAGAAAAGTATTCCTTCGTAAACCTGGCTACAGTGCTTGATCTCAGCCTAGTCGGTGACGCAGCAGTGAAAACCATCTCTATCGAGGCTGCAGGAGGGGAAAAACTGGCAGGTGCAGCCACAGTGGATTTCAACGGGGAAACTCCGGTGATGACAGCGACGGAATCCGCTTCAGTCACACTTACCTGTACAGAGCCTGTGCAGCTTACAGCCTCAGCCACCGAATTCCGTTTCATCGTAGCCCCGGGCACATATTCAAAAGGTTTCAAAATCACCGTGACCGATGACGCAGGTAAGACGACTGTCATCACCACTGCCGAAGCCGAGTCTGTACTGACAGCCGGAACCGTGAAAAATTTCGGCGGTACCATGGGAGTCTATGCTTCTGACTTCGAACACATTTACATCATCGGAGACGGGACATTCTACGAGCCATGGAACACGAAAATAATGGTTGAGAATCCTGCAGGTTCCGAATGGACATCTGAATTCACAAAAGGTGAAAACGGAATATACACATGGACAGGAGTCCTCGCTCCCGGCACTTTCAAATTCCCGTGGAATGCCGACATCATCCAGAATTTCTTCGGTGTTGAAGGAGACAAACTGATATACTATCCGGAACAAATAAGCGGATACGATCCGAAACTTACCATCGGGACTCCTGGCAAATATGAAATCACCATCAATGTAAACAAGCTCACATTCGACATCAGGACTGTCGAAGAATATCCGGTTCCCGAAAACCTCTATCTGTTCGGCAACGGCACAGGCGCACAATGGTATATTGAGCGCGGGGAAAAGATGGTAAAACGTCCGGATCTGAAGTTTGAAAATAATGCAGACGGAGAAGGGGTCTTCTACATGGTTACCCGTCTCGGATCCGTAGAAGGAGAGGCCGGATTCAAATTCCTGAACACTCATTCAGGCTTGGACTTCAATTCAGGATACCAGTTTGCATGGGGACTCAGCAGTATATGGTATGGAGGCTCAGACAGGAAATACAACAGAATCAAGGAGAACGGTATGTATTCAATAAAGGTGGATACAAAATACTGGGACTATGAAGTCAAGAAAATGACTGGTGAAAACCCAGCCGAAATCTACATCTATGGAGACGCGACAGGATATGAATGGGATTTGGTAAAAACTGCAGCAGATGAAACTCAGAAACTCGCATCTTCCGACGGGATCACATATTCGTGGACAGGAGACCTCGTCCCCGGAGAATTCAAGTTCGCATTCGGAGGAATGTACCTTAGTGCAGAAGGCACTCCTGCACTCTCTTTCGACAACGGATTCCTTGTGACCGGAAACGAAGCAGACGGATGGAAAATCGTAGTCCGGACTGATATGATTAACGACACAAAATACCAAGTAGCAGAAGACGGCAACTACACTGTCACCATCAATACAGACACAATGGATCTCACAGTCCAGAAAAATTAATGTCGGTTAGATAAAAATTGGGCGGTCTGGCCGCCCAATTTTTATTTTCTGCTGACAGAATCCAGCGGATTTTACAAACTCTTGATATAACGGTCTATGGCGGCCGCGGCCTTGCGGCCTGCCCCCATGGCGAGAATGACAGTCGCCGCTCCTGTCACGGCATCACCGCCAGCGAACACGCCAGGCCTGGTAGTCACCCCGTCCTCGTCTGCGACCAGACAGCCGCGCCGCGTAGTATCCAGTCCGGCAGTAGTTCTGGCTATCAACGGATTAGGGGAAGTGCCCAAAGCCATGATGACGGAATCCGCCTCGATCTCGAACTCCGAGCCGGGCACAGGAACAGGAGACCTCCTGCCGCTCTCGTCAGGCTCGCCCAGTTCCATTCTTATGCACCTGATACCGTTCACCCAGCCTTTCTCGTCACCTATGATTTCGACAGGATTCGACAACATCCGGAATTCGACACCTTCCTCCTTAGCGTGATGCACCTCCTCGCGGCGGGCAGGCAGCTCAACCTCTGTCCTGCGGTACACTATCGTCACCTCGGCGCCCAACCGCAGAGCAGTACGCGCGGCATCCATCGCCACATTTCCACCTCCAACCACCACTACTTTCTTCGCATGCATGACAGGGGTCAGATAATCATCCCTGTAGGCATCCATCAGATTGTTCCTCGTCAGGAATTCATTCGCGGAAAAGACACCGTTCAGATTCTCTCCTGGAATATTCATGAAACGCGGAAGCCCCGCACCCGAACCGATGAACACTGCAGAAAAGCCTTCCTTGTCGAAAAGCGAATCTATCGTCACAGTGCGGCCGACCACGACATTCGTCTCGATCTTGACTCCCATGGCCTTCACATCAGCTATTTCAGCGGCCACCACCCTTTCTTTCGGAAGCCTGAACTCAGGAATGCCATACTCCAGCACCCCGCCAGGTTTGTGAAGCGCCTCGAACACCGTCACCTCATACCCCCACTTCGCCAAGTCATACGCACATGCCAGACCGGCCGGACCGCTTCCGACGACAGCCACCTTGTGCCCGTTCGGCTGAGCCTTCTCCACTTTTTTCGCTCCGTGTTCCCGTGACCAGTCCGCCACGAAACGCTCCAGTTTCCCGACAGCCACCGGCTCGCCCTTCACTCCGAGAATGCAGCTGCCCTCGCACTGTGTTTCCTGGGGACACACGCGGCCGCACACCGCCGGCAAAGACGAATCCTCGGCAATCACCGAAGCCGCCGTCTCAAAATCATGTGCCGCTACAGCGGCAATGAACTCAGGAATCTTCACTGAAACCGGGCATGCCGACACACAGCGCGGATTCTTGCAATGCAGGCATCTCGAAGCCTCCAGCACCGCTTCCTCCTCATTGTAGCCATAGCACACTTCCTCAAAATTCGCCGCCCTGACTTTCGGGTCCTGTTCCCTCACAGGGACTCTTGGTATCTTGTTCGCCATAACAAATCCTTTTTAAAACCGGAACTGTTCCGGACTATCTGATCTTACACTTGTGATCTTCCTCGATTTCTTCCCGACGGTACATTCCCTGACGCCTCATGGCTTCATCGAAATCCACGTCATATCCATTGAACTCAGGGCCTTCGACACATGCGAACCTGGTCTTTCCGGCCACTGTCACACGGCACGCGCCGCACATCCCCGTGCCGTCCACCATCAGTGTATTCAGGCTGACAATAATCGGCAGGCCAAGCTTTTTCGCAGTGAGAGTCGCGAATTTCATCATGATCATCGGACCGATAGCCACAGCCTGGTCATATTTGTTCCCGTCTTCGAGAACTACCTTTTCCAGCAGCCCTGTGACCATGCCCTTAAAACCTTCGCTGCCGTCATCGGTGCAGATATACAAATGATCGCACACTGCCGCCATTTCCTCCTTGTATATGACAAGGTCTGCTGTCTTGGCGCCTATAATCACGTCCACGTAAGCGCCATGAGACTTCAGATACTTCACCTGAGGATATACAGGGGCAGTGCCCACGCCACCGGCAATGAATATGTAGCGGCTCTTTTTCAACTCCTCGTCAGACTTCTCCACGAAATCCGACGGCAGGCCCAGCGGCCCGACTACATCCTCGAAAGACTCGCCTGCCTCCAGGGCGCAGATTTCCTTCGTGGAAGCGCCAATTTTCTGAGTGACTATGGTCACTGTACCTTCTTCCGCGTCGAAATCACTTATAGTAAGCGGTATACGTTCACCATGTTCATTCACCCTCACTATCAGGAACTGCCCCGGGTGTGCAGAAGAAGCCACCCGCGGAGCCAGCACTTTCATCCTGCATATCGCAGGCGAAAGCATCTCTTTAGTCAATATTTTATACATGATACCGGTTTTTCAGTTTCAGGATTCCTGCCCTGCCTCCTGCAAGACAGACGCTTCATACCCCAGTTTTTCTACAGCAGACTTAAGAGCCTGCCATGAAGTCTTGGAAGCATCATACTTGATCCATACCGTATGCTGGTCCAGGGATACCTTCAGATCCTTGACTCCCTTCTCGAAAGATATATTCTCCGTAATCTTCGCCACGCATTTCTCGCAATGCATGGACACGGAAAAAGTCACCTCTTTAAGTTCTTTCTTCGGTTTGGCATTTAAAGCCCCTGCCATCTTGACGAAGCAAGGCTCTGCATATGCCGCCGCTCCGGGAATCATCAGGAAAAGGGTGGCGGCCGCCAATGCCGACATGATCATACTTTTCATTTTCAGAAGTCTTAAGTCCGTTTTATATAATGATTCTTTTCAGAATCTCTTCCTGTACGAGGCCGCGTTTCCGGCCGGCACACATTTGACAAATTTAAGAAATAGTTTCAATATCCGTTCAAAAAGGCTTGAAAAACTCTGGAAAATCCTTAAATCACGAATTCTTCCACAGTGTGAAACGAACCCCTGCATAAACCCTGACCCCCATGATAGGCCCCCATACTGCACTCGCATCGAAAGACTGCAGCCTCGGATTCACGAAGCCGTCCGCACCTCTGGTGCCCAGAATGACATCCTTCTGCCTGAAATTCGTCAAATTCTCCCCTCCTATGTATATATCCACGCCCTTGAAGCGCCTGGTG
The DNA here is from genome assembly GCA_949289565.1 of uncultured Bacteroidales bacterium. Lineage (GTDB taxonomy): Bacteria > Bacteroidota > Bacteroidia > Bacteroidales > UBA932 > Cryptobacteroides. The sequence goes on along the minus strand of CASEOO010000002.1, from coordinate 21,446 downwards.
ACCTGGGCATACAGAAGCGGATACACTGGCGTGCGTCCGTTCTCATAGAGGAGACTCCCTCCGGCATCCTTGGCATCCAGCATGAAATCATACACCCTGCAGGAACCGTTCAGAGACGCCGTAAAATCGAAAATCCACTTGTTTAGCCTCGTGGCATACTGAAGATTCAGCACACCTTTGAACCGGCTCGTCATAGGTTTCTCAGCCAGACCTCGTCCCCGCAGCTCTATCTTGGCATCCGTATATCTGCAGGTGAGAGATACCGTGAACCGCTCCAGAGGGGACATGGAAAAATCCAGCTGGAAATTGTCCGTCCAGGACCTGCCTCCGTCCAGATTGTAGAACCATATCGAATTCATCCCCAGCTCATAATCCGCCACCATCTGCTGGACGAACTGAGTACGGAAATAATCGAAACTCAAATATGCATCCGAAGACGCTCCGAAAGGGAAATAATATGTGACATTCCCTCCGAAAGTCCATGCATCTTCCAGAGTGAGGCTTGAAAAATCTCCACGGAAAGATTTTCCCGTCGAAAAGACGCCGATATTGTCCACCAGCGGCATGGCATGCCTGAGTCCCCGGCCAGCTCCTGCCCTGACCACTATCGGCTCTGCAGGTGAATATTTCAGCGACACGCGCGGGATGAATTTGAAACCTGAGCCGCTGTACCAGTCGCCCCTCAGACCTGCTATGGCTGTGAACTTGTCTCCAGCATGAAAGGTATATTCACCGAATATGCCTGCATTCCCGAAATTTTCCACACTGTCTGACACCGTGCTTACCGGGCCCAGAATCCATAAAGTCCTGTCCAGCGACTCGTCATACCTGTCAAACACGCCGTTCAGCCCTGCCACGAATTTATGACTCTGGTTCAGCTCGTTCTGATACAGGATATTCAAGTATGCAGAATGCTGCCGCCCCATATATGATGTGGCTCCGAACCATGAATCCATATCCTGGAAAGTATAGTCTGCTACTATGGCGATATTCTGAGAATTGTCCTCAGACAGCGGTATGCCCACTTTCAGATATCCGTTCAGCGACCGGTTCACTATGTCCGAGCCCCATGGATCAGCCCCAGGCTCTTCCGGGGCATAAATGGAAAATGTTTCATGATCATAGCCCTCCTGCCCTCCATGACGGGTGTCCTGCAACGCCCTGAAACCGAAACGCACCTGCACGCCGTTCTGTCCGAAATACAGCCAGCGGTTCGAAAGATTGAACTGAAGCTGCTCCGGAGCATCCAGAAATCCATCATGATTGTGGTCAAAGCTCTTTACATTTCCCGAGACATGGCCAAGGATGACTGTGCTCCATGACGGCCCCATCTGCAGAGAGGAGGAAATGTTCAAATCCATCCTGGTGTCGCTCATCACGGAAGCATTCAGGAAAAGCGGCTTCTCATCCGTAGGTTTCCTGTGCTCCAGATTTATCTGCCCGGTGACGGCTTCTACCCCGCTGACCACCGATGAAGCGCCCTTTGCTATCTGTATGCTCTCCAGCCACTGTCCCGGAACGTATGAAAGCCCGAAAGGGGCTGCAAGACCGCGCATCACCGGCCTCGCCTCGTCCAGCATCTGGGTATACACTCCTGACAGCCCCAGAAGCCGGATCTGCCGAGCTCCTGTGACGGCATCCGAATACCCCGAAGTCACGCTCGCAGAATTCTCGAAACTCTCAGCCAGGCTGCAGCAAGCCATCTTGTTTAGTCCGGCGGAAGAAATCACCTCCGTCCTGACCTGCTTCCCCTTTGACAGATAATTCCCGTCCTGTCTCGCCATGAAAACCGCAGCCTCCAGGCTGTCGCTTCTGTCTTTGTATATTCCAGATGTATCTATCACTTGCCCTGACGGGCCAATGGCCTGCGCTGCTGACGGCAAAACCGCTGCCATGCCCGCCAGCACCAATGCCATTATCCTGCTTATAATCTTCATCGCAATCAGTTTTCATGAACAAAGCCCCCGGTCATTTAATCCTCATTTACTGGTCTCTCACTCACGGCAATCGGAGACAAAAACAAATTGCAAAATTAATCAATTTTACAGAACTCACGTTATGCCATGTTTTGGCATGCCATCAGCCTGTTTTTTTACCGTAATCAAAGTGAGACATGTAAACCGCATTTCAGCAAGATGACATTTTTTCTAACGACCCGTCTTCAAGATGGTTCCGGCATCAGCACAAAAATGTTTGGTCAGGTAAAATATTTGTGCAATTTTGCAGTTGCACTTCAAATTTACACAAACAATATGAAACAGTCTTATATTCAACGGGAATTGTCCGGAATCATTGAAGAAGCGGCACGTTATTTCCCGGTCGTAACGATTACCGGGCCACGACAGTTCGGAAAAACAACACAGGCAAGGAGAGCAACCTTTATTTTTACCGTGATTCCCACCAAAATGAAATAGATCTTATATTGAAAAAGAGTTCCGGACTGTACGGTATAGAGATCAAATCCGCCATGACCTATCACGCAGACTTTGAAAAAGCTTTGAAACAGATGTCCGGATGGGTGAGCGAGCCTGTACTCGGAAAGGCTGTCATCTATGCAGGTTCTTTAGAGAACACTTCTGGAGAAATAAAACTGTTGAATTACAGGCACCTACACGACATTCTTGAATAATAGCCATGATATCTGTTATCAGTATTGATTCTGTTGCAAAATTAGATTGTGGCTGCGCCAAAACATGTCACAGGTGAAAATATTTACTGTTATTTCTAACACAACTATTCTGTATCTGGCTGTAAAGAGCAGGATTTATGTAGAATTTTTCAAAGATATGTCATGTTTTAGCACAAGCTCATGCTATATTTGTGTTAAAATAGAGGAATTGATATGGCTAAGGATTTATTCAACAGGTATATATGGCTCGTGGATACCATATACCGCGCCGGGCGCATCACTTTCGAGGAAATCAACGAAAAGTGGCTCAGGAACAGCATGAGCGAGGGAAATGATCTTCCTTTGAAGACTTTTCACAACCACAGGCATGCCATCGAGGATATGTTTGACATAAATATTGTCTGTGACAAAAAGGGAGGCTACCGCTATTACATAGAAAATGCCGATGATATGGAAAAGGGTGGAGTGCGGACATGGCTTCTCAATACCTTTGCCGTGAATAATCTCATTAACGAAAGCCATCATTTGAAACGAAGGATAGTGTTCGAGCAGATTCCGTCCGGGCAGAAATTCCTGACTCCTATTATCGAAGCCATGCGCGACGGGCTGTCGATAGAAATAACGTACAAAAGTTTCTGGAAACAGACGGAATATACGACGGAGGTGGAACCATATTTTGTAAAAGTATTCAGACAAAGATGGTATCTGATAGCCAGAAACAAGACCAAGGATGCCATAAGGATATATGCCCTTGACCGTATACACGGACTGCTTCAGACAGAGAATAAGTTTGCGATGCCCAAGGACTTCAGTCCTGAAGAGTATTTTTACAATTCATTCGGCATAATATCACAAGACGACTGTCCGCCTGAAACAATAGACCTGAAGGTGTATGGAACGCAAAAAGAGTATTTCAGGACGCTGCCGCTGCATCATTCACAGACAGAGATTGAAAACGGTGATGATTACGCGGTGTTCAGGTATTATCTTTCCCCGACATACGATTTTCTTCAGGAGATTCTTTCACACGGATGCGAAGTGGAAGTATTGTCACCTGAACATCTCAGGAATGAAATCAGGAAACATGCGGAAGTCATAGCAAACAGAAACTGAAATCATGAAGAAATGTAGACGATTTTGATTATCTTTGGGGGAATTTGGTTTACAGCGGTTATGAAAGATTTTCTCAAAATCACATTGGCAGTCATTGTCGGCTGCCTTATTTTAGGCATTGTAAAACTTTTTGTCTTTTTCGGGGTGATAGAATCCCTGTCATTGCTCGGGAAATCCGAGCCGGTAATGCCCGGTTCGGCGATACTGAGGATAGACCTTTCCGAGGTGCAGCTTGCCGAACAGACTCAGGACATGAGCCTGATGGCCGGAATTTCAGGGTCGCAGATGAAGGTGATCGGAATACTCGATGCCGTCAGGGCGATCGAAAACGCGGCAGCTGATCCGGCTGTCAAGTACATCTACCTCAAGCCGGACATGGTGTACGGAGGCATGGCCGAAATTGAAGAACTGAGGCAGGCGCTGGTAAATTTCAGGATGAGCGGGAAGGCTGTCATATCATATATGGAGAATCCTTCAAACGCAGGATATTACCTCGCGTCTGTATCTGACAAGATATACATGACTCCACACGCTGGAGGGATGAACATGATGACAGGCATCTCGACACAGATGTTCTTCCTGAAGGACTTGCTGGACAAGCTGGGGATAAATGTACAGCTTATCCGCCACGGGAAATACAAGTCGGCCGGCGAAATGTTCGTCAGGAATGAGCCCAGCCCTGAAAACACCGCCCAATATCAGGAGATGGTTGACGCCATCTGGAATTCATGGGTGTCCTCTATAGCGGAAAGCCGTGGCATAAGCCAGGAAAAATTCAATGCAGCCATAGACAATCTGGAGCTGAATTTTCCGCAGGACTATGTAGATGCAGGCCTGGTGGACGAGCTTCTCACCCTCGACCAGCTGAAAGAAAAGCTGACTGAGTATTTCCAGGCCACAAGTTTCGAAAAAGCATCCATGATATCTCTTTCTGACTATGCGGCGCTGACAGCCGTGCCGAATTTCAGAGCCGGAAGCACTGTGGCTGTCATCTTCGCAAACGGGAATATCCTGGACGGAGATGCCGAGCAGCAGGTGACAGGCGACAGGTTCGCCAGAATCATTTCATCCGTCAGGAAAGACGAGAACGTGAAAGCCGTAGTGCTCAGGGTGAATTCTCCTGGAGGAAGCGTGCTGGCTGCGGAAAAAATCAAGGATGAAATCGCGCTTCTTTGCGAAGAAAAACCCGTCATTGCATCTTTTGGAGACTATGCCGCATCCGGAGGCTACTGGATTTCAGCAGGGTGCGACTATATTTTCACGAACAGCGGCACACTCACAGGCTCCATAGGGGTTTTCAGCATGATTCCGGACTTCAGCCAGACTCTGGACGACATAGCGCACATAAATGTCTCATCAGCCAATTCCAACAGGCACAGCGACTTGTACTCATGCCTCAGACCTATGACGGAAAAGGAGCTGGCATATATGCAGGCTTCAGTGGAGAATATTTATGAAACTTTCACAGATGTGGTAGCCGAAGGGAGATCTCTGGACAGAAGTTATGTGGATGAAATCGGCCAGGGCCGTGTATGGGCGGGAGATGATGCCGTCAGGCTTAAGCTCGCAGACAAGAAAGGCACGCTGATGGATGCTGTGCGATACGCTGTATCAGCCAGCGGTTCGGACTCATCGGATCTGTCTGACTGGAATATAGCAGAATATCCGACGCCGCTGACTGCCATGGAAATACTGGTCAAGACACTTAACGGCAGCTCAGCCTCGGCTTCCGTATTTTCCGGCACTCCGCTGGAAGATGCAGAAGAAGCTTTCATGTCCTGGAATTCCAGCCAAAGCGGGAAAGTTTACGCCAGACTTCCATACGAGTTTGTCATCAAATAACGGAGCTGACATCTGCGAGGGCGGCCCGGAACTACTTCTGGACCGTTCCCTCGACAACACAGCATCACGCCAGTTCTTTCCAGGCAATGTCAGGGTCACGGGACCAATATATGAGCTGTTTCCTGGCATAATGTCTGGTGTTTCTCTGTATCAGCTCCACAGCCCGTGGCAAAGAGATATCCCCGTCCAGGTACTGGAATATTTCCTTGTACCCTACTGTGTTCAACGCCGGCAGGCTGCGCAGGCCGGACAGGCTTCTGACCTCATCTACAAGGCCGGAGTCCAGCATCTGGAGCACCCGCCTGTTGATTCTGTCATACAGTACGTCGCGGGGTCTGGACAGACCTGTTTTCTCTATCTCGAAGCTTCGTTTTCTGGACGGAGATGTCTTGAACGATGAAAACGGCCGTCCTGAAGACAGACATACCTCCAGGGCTCTGACAACTCTCTGCCCGTTTGCGATATCTATAGAAGCGTATGAATCCGGATCAAGGCGCTTCAGGTCGAGGCGCAAAGACTCCACGCCCTCTTCCATGAGCCGGGAATTGAGCGAATCCCTGAGCTCCATATCCACAGGGGGAAAGTCGTCCAGACCACGGCAGAATGCATCGATATAGAAGCCGGACCCTCCGGCCATCACCAGGGTGTCGTGGCCCTCTTCAAAAAGCCGCTCCACCAGGGCCATGGCTTCCACCTCATATTTTCCTGCGGAATACAGGTTCTGAGCAGAATGTGAATGTATGAAATAGTGCCTGACGGCTGAAAGCTGCTCTGGATCAGGCACTGCAGTGCCGATAGTCATCTCCCTGTATATCTGCCTGGAATCGCATGAAATGACAGGAGACCCATATTTCAGAGCCTCCTTGATACTGTATTCAGTCTTGCCGACAGCTGTCGGACCCAGTATTATAATCAGTTTTCTGCCCATGCCGGGGACTTTCTATATCTCCTCATCCTCGTCATATACCTCCTTCCCGTCTTCATCATCGTCAACCTCAGCATCGAGGTCCGTATCGTCGTCATCGAAATCGTCATCATCTCCGTCATCTGCCAGAGGCTTTCTTTTCTTGTCATCAGGCAGGTCCTCATAAGCCACATACCCATTTTCAAATTCGACAGGATTCGGGCCCTTCGATTCCACAAGAAGAGGATACACTGCATCAGGACGGGACTCAGCTTCCCCCTCATACGTCACTATGACACTTTTCGCATTCGTAGTATCGTAGAAATAGACGAAAGACGACACACCTTTCTTCAATGTCTGTGCAAGCGTCACTGAATCTATCGTACCTGCCCCAAGGTCGAAAATGCCATAACGCGCCACTACTGCACCATCCTGGTCCAGAGCCTTGAAAAGCACCATCTGGTCCTGGGGAAAATCCATGTCAGCTCTCATCTGCTTGTGGAAAGTATACAGCGTCATGCTGTCCTTGACTTCATAAATCCTGGCAAAACCCTTTATGCCCGGAAGAGAAACCCTATATCTGAGTACCATAAATAACGTATAATTTTGCATCGGAGACCAAAGGTACAAAATATTTCATTGCCGTTGCAAAATAATATAAAAAACACTATTTTTGAATGCTTATGGACGCGACGACACCGCACAAGGATACATACAGAAGCATTGAAGGGCCCTCCAAAGGGCTCTTCAAGGACAATGGAAGCAGATTCATTGCCCATGCGTATCCGGTTTCCAGCGAACAGGAAATCAAAGACATAGTCGCATCCTTGAAGAAGGAATACCACGATGCCAGGCATCATTGCTATGCATGGCGGCTGGGATACAGGCGCGATCTATTCAGGGCGAACGACGACGGAGAGCCGTCATCTTCTGCGGGGAGGCCGATACTGGGGCAGATAGACTCGCTGGAACTGAGCGACATCCTGATAGTGGTGGTGAGGTATTTCGGCGGCATCAAGCTGGGGATACCGGGACTTATACGGGCTTACAAGACATCTGCGGCGGATGCCCTGGCAAACGCCTCTATAATTGAAAAGACGGCGGCAGAGCATTTCCGGCTGACTTTCGGATATATGGAGATGAACGGGGTGATGAAAATATTGAAAGACCTCGGGCTTTCAGCCAGAAACCAGGATTTCGGCATGGAATGCAGGCTGGAGACTGATGTGAGGCTGTCGCTGGTGGACACTTTTCTGGACATGATACAGAAAACGGGCGGCTGCCTGGCTGAAAAAGTGTCAGGCTGAGCCTATGATAGATTTATCATTGCCCGAAGGGCAGCAGGAATATAAAACCATATTAAACAACACGCCGGACCGGCGATAACACAATGAATAAAAGTCTTATTTCAATCCAGGATTTCAGCAAGGAGGATATTCTGCACGTGCTCGAAACGGCTAAGGAGTTCGAGAAAAACCGGGTTCAGAATATTCTGGAAGGCAAGGTGATAGCATGTATCTTCTTCGAGCCGTCCACCAGGACCAGGCTGAGTTTCGAGACGGCAGTGAACAGGCTCGGGGCGAAGGTCATAGGGTTCTCTGACGCTGCCAACACCAGCGTAAGCAAGGGAGAGACACTGAAAGATACCATAAAAATGGTGTCGAACTATGTGGATATGATCATCATGAGGCATCCTCTCGAAGGCAGCTCGAGATACGCGTCGGAGGTTTCTTCCGTCCCTGTGGTCAACGCCGGCGACGGAGCGAACCAGCATCCTTCCCAAACTCTGCTGGACCTGTACACCATCATGCAGACGCAAGGCAGGCTGGAACATCTGAAAATCAACATGGTCGGAGACCTGAAATACGGAAGGACGACGCATTCCCTGCTGCAGGCGATGTCGCATTTCAGCCCTGAATTCGTGTTCACCGCCCCTGATGAACTCAGGATGCCCGTGGAATACAAGGACTTTCTGGACAAAAGAGGTATCAAATATACCGAGACCAGGTCTCTGGAGGAGCATCTGGACGACTGCGACATCCTGTATATGACCAGGGTGCAGCAGGAAAGATTCACAGACCCGATGGAGTACGAGAAAGTGAAGGATGTTTACAGGCTGAAAGCCTCCATGCTGGAAGGTGTGAGGCCTAACATGAAAATCCTGCATCCGCTTCCGAGAGTGAATGAAATAGACCAGGACGTAGACGAGACACCGTATGCCTGGTATTTCAAACAGGCCGAAAACGGTCTGTATGTCAGGATGGCCATCATCTCGTGCCTGCTCGGATACAGGTAGCGGAATGCCTGGCAGAAATGGCTATTGTCACACGCAGAATACAGATCACAATGGAAAGCATAAACAAGGAATTGAAAGTCAGCGCCCTGGAAAACGGGACAGTGCTGGACCACATACCGGCTGAAAATGTATACAAGGCTCTGGACATCCTGGGCCTGAAAGGGATAGAAAACCAGATCACCATAGGCATCAATTTGAACAGCAAGCTGTTCGGAAGGAAAGGCATCATAAAGATAGCTGACCGGTTTTTCCAGGATGAAGAATTGAACAAGCTGGCGTTGATAGCGCCGCATGCCACAGTGAACATCATCAAGGATTTCAGGGTAGTGGAAAAGAAACAGCTGACTATGCCTCATGAGATCACAGGCATTGCAAAGTGCATGAATCCGAAATGCATTACGAACCACCAGCCTGTCCGCACGAGGTTCACTGTCATCGAGGAAAATGGAGAGACCACGCTCCTGTGCCATTATTGCGAGAAACGGTCAGACATAAAAAGCCTGTTCTGATCAAGATATGCAGGCAAAGCAAAGGTCAGGAAGGGACAGGGCCGGAGGCTCGGATCAATCACCCGCATTGCCGGGAGTCAAGATTGAAATAATTTTATTAAATTTATCGATATTTTAATATCAAATCGGTTATGAAAAAAGTTCACAATTTCTTCGCCGGTCCTTGCGTGCTTCCGCAGCAGGCCGTCGACAAGGCTATCGAGGCATTGAAAGATTTCAAGGGCACAGGAGTGCCTGTCATCAGCATTTCCCACAGGTCGAAGGAGTGGGTACAGGTAATGGATGACTGTCGCGCCCTTTGGAAAGAACTTTTGCACATTCCTGACACCCACGAGGTGCTGTTCATGGGAGGCGGAGCCAGCCTGCAGTTCCTCTGCGTGGCTATGAACTTCCTGGAGAAGAAGGCCGGCTACCTGGAGACAGGGGTGTGGGCAAAGAAAGCCATGAAAGAAGCCAAGGGCATAGGCGAAGCTTACGCTGTAGCATCGTCAGCCGACACTACATATAATTATATTCCTAAGGGATATGAGATTCCTTCTGACCTGGACTACTTCCATATCACCACGAACAACACCATCTACGGGACGCAGATCAAGGAAGACATAGACAGCCCGGTGCCGCTCATCGCAGACATGTCGTCAGACATCATGAGCAGGCCTCGCGACATCAGCAAATATGCGCTGGTATACGGAGGCGCCCAGAAGAATGTCGGCCCTGCCGGAGTCGCTTTCGCCATCGTGAAGAAAGATGCTCTCGGGAAGGTGAGCCGCTATATTCCTACAATGCTGAATTACCAGACGCATATCGACGGAGGCTCCATGTTCAACACTCCTCCGGTATTCCCTATCTATGTGATGTACGAGACACTGAAATGGCTGAAAGAAATCGGCGGAGTGGAGGCAATCTATGAAATCAACAGGAAAAAAGCCGACATGCTGTATGCTGAAATCGACAGGAATCCTCTGTTCATCGGAACTGCGGCCAAGGAAGACCGTTCTGACATGAACGTATGCTTCGTGATGGCTCCGGGATACGAGAGCCTGCAGGACGAATTCCTCGAGTTCGCGAAAGGACAGGGCATGCTGGGCATCAAAGGCCACAGGTCCGTCGGCGGATTCAGGGCGTCCATCTACAATGCCTGCCCTGTAGAGAGCGTGGAAGCTCTGGTAAAATGCATGCAGGAATTCGAATCAATGAAAAAGTAAACAACCATGAAAATACTTATAGCCACAGAAAAACCGTTCGCGGCCGCGGCTGTCAACGGAATGAAAGAAATAGCGCAGAAAGCCGGGCATGAAGTCTTGCTGCTGGAAAAATATGACTCTCCTGAAAAGCTCGTCAAGGCCGTGGCCGACGTGGACGCGCTCATCGTCAGGTCTGACAAAGTCACAGCCGAAGTCATAGATGCCGCGAAAAATCTGAAAATCGTGGTAAGGGCCGGTGCAGGATATGACAATATCAATCTTGAGGCCTGCACTGCAAAGAATATCGTTGCCATGAACACTCCTGGGCAGAACTCAAACGCTGTCGCAGAGCTGGCCGTCTCCATGATGATATACATGTCCCGGAACCAGTTCACTCCAGGGACAGGAAGTGAAATCAAAGGGAAGAAGCTGGGTATACAGGCTTATGGGAATGTTGGAAAGCTGGTGGCGCAGAAAGCCAAATGCCTCGGCATGGACGTGATGGCATTCGACCCTTATGTGCCGGCAGACAAGATGGCGGCAGACGGAGTGATACCGGCTGAATCAATTGAGCAGATGTACAAAGAGTGCAACTTCATATCTCTGCACATACCAGCCACTCCTGAAACCAAAAGGTCCATCGGCTACGGACTCATCACGCTGATGCCTGCCGGAGGATGCCTGCTGAACACAGCCCGCAAGGAAATCATCAACGAGGCTGAACTGGTGAAAGCTCTGACAGACCGGCCTGACTTGAAATATATCACCGACATCGCGGCTGACTGCCAGGCTGAGCTGAACGAAAAATTCGGGAAGAGGGTGTTTGCCACGCCGAAAAAAATGGGCGCTGAGACGGCTGAAGCCAATGTCAATGCCGGACTTGCGGCGGCGTCTCAAATTGTGGATTTCTTCGCGACCGGAAACACAAGATTCCAGGTGAACAAGTAGTTTTGAGGGTGACCCGAAAATGTTTTGGGTCACCCTCAAACGTCTTTCTCCGAAAGACTGATTTGACCAATAACACAAAACTTATAATCAAGATTATGGTACGAATCAAACCATTTGCGGCAGTAAGGCCGCCTAAGGAGATTGCAGAAGAGGTAGCGGCACGTCCGTATGATGTGCTGAATTCAGCCGAAGCCAAGGCTGAAGCTTCTGAAAAGTCTCTGCTGCATATTACAAAACCGGAAATAGACTTTGAACCCATGCCGGACGAACACAGCCAGGAAGTATATGACCAGGCTGTAAAGAATTTCAAGGAATGGCAGGAAAAAGGATGGCTGGTGCAGGACAGCAAGCCATGCTACTACATATACGCGCAGACCATGAACGGCAAGACCCAGTACGGGCTGGTGCTCTGTGCCCACACTGACGACTACTCTGAAGGGAAAATCAAAAAGCACGAGCTGACCAGAAAAGACAAGGAAGACGACAGGATGATTCATGTCAGGATACAGAACGCGAATATCGAGCCGGTATTCTTTTCCTATCCGGACAATGCCGAAATCGATGCCATAGTAAGGAAATACACTGCGGGGAAGCCGGAATATGACTTCACGGCTGAAGACGGTTTCGGACATCATTTCTGGGTGATCGACGATGACGATACGATAAAGCGCATCACCGAGATATTCAAGGATATCCCGGCCTTTTATGTCGCTGACGGACATCACAGAACTGCGGCCGCCGCGCGTGTGGGAGCAGAAAAGCGCACCGGGAATTCCGGGCACACTGGAGATGAAGAGTACAATTTCTTCATGGCCGTGGCCTTCCCTGAAAGCCAGCTCACCATCATAGACTACAACCGCGTAGTCAAAGACCTCAACGGTCTGTCTCCTGAAGATTTCCTGAAAGCCCTGGAAAAAGATTTCATCGTGGAAAAGAAAGGCGCCGGCATATACAAGCCAGGCCATCTGCACAATTTCTCCATGTACCTCGGAGGAGAATGGTATTCACTTGAGGCCAAGGAAGGAAGATATGATGATTCTGATCCTATCGGAGTGCTTGACGTGACCATCTTGTCCAGCCTGGTTCTGGACAAGATACTCGGCATCAAGGATCTGAGAACTGACAAGAGAATAGACTTCGTAGGCGGAATCCGCGGCCTCGGAGAGCTGTCGAAAAGAGTGGACAGCGGAGAGATGGCCGTGGCCTTCGCCCTCTATCCTGTCTCGATGAAACAGATAGTGGATATAGCCGATTCCGGCAATATCATGCCTCCTAAGACCACGTGGTTCGAGCCGAAGCTCCGCAGCGGACTTGCCATTCATAAATTGGAATAAACAACATAAAAAAACATAACACAGGAAGATGACGGAAACTGGTACTGGACATTGGACGGAGAACTCCTGACTGGCGACCAGGACGAGCCTCTCCGGGTCAACATTGCTGTTCCCCAGCTTTCCACCGGAGAGGATCTGATTTCTCAAGGCATTGCCGCTGACGCAGACAATAAGGACATCGTGGATGAAGGCGTTTATTTGAGCGTGGATGAAGGCAAGACATGGATACGCGTTTCAGGAGAGAACGGGGACTCATTTTTCCTTTCGGTAGATTCCTCTAACGAGGATTACGTCATTTTCACCTTGTCTGACGGGACGGCATTCAATGTCCCGAAATATATTGAAAACGGCATAGCGTTTTACCTGAACGGGGCTCTCCTTTCGGACCTGTCAGAAACGGTAAATCTTGCCAATGGCAATATATCATACGCGGCAACGGGTGAAAGCAAGGTCTCCGTGCGCATCCTCGAAGGCGAAGGATGGTCCGTAGAAGACGAAGATGGTACACTCGTGTTCACGGCAGAGACTTTGGGCTCCGAAGCATTGGTGGAAGCGGCACTTTTGGAAAACGGAAAAGTAACCGGCACGTACAGACTCACCGTAATCAGGGACTTTTGGACAGGAAACGGTACTGAAACGGACCCTTACATAATATCCACTGTCGAAGACCTCGGCTATATCAGGCAACAGGTCAATGCCGGCGTGTTTTATTCAAGGCGATACCGGTGGCATCACAGGCTACAATAACGCAGGCTGTACCATAACGGCATGCTACGCCTCCGGAATTATCCATGGCTTGTCGGACACGACCCCGACTTATGTCGGAGGTGTGGCCGGTTTGAATTCAGGGACTATTACGGCGTCCTATTTAGCCGACGGCGATGTGGCCGGATATGACAGGGTCGGAGGAGTCATCGGAGAACAGACTGGCGGTACGGCATCTGCCTGCTGCTGGAGCATCTCCACAGGAGCTGCAAATCCTCCTCAATATGGCATCGGCGGCGTGAACGGCACTGACAAAAACGCCGTAAAAGTGACGGATGAGACCGGCTGGGCATCTGCCATGACTGACATGAACTCTGCCCTGGCAGGGACAGGATGGAGCTATGAAGAGAACAATGACGGAGGTTTCCCTCTTGTCATAGTCCAGGACTAAATTAAGAACAGCAGAAAAAGGAGGCTCATTCCGTTATTTGCAATACGCAATCTGGAATGAGCCTCCTTTTATACTCTTTTTTTAATAACAATCTCTTAGTCAACAGGGATTTTCCTGTTCACATTCTTGTAACCTGTAGAGCCATAGTAAAGAAGGTAGCAGAGGCAGGCAATAATGATCCAGTATGAAGCGCGGCCTCCTACCAGGTCTGCCAAAAGGCCCTGTATGATAGGCACTATACCACCGCCGCAGACCATCATCATGAAGAAGCCCGTCGCAGTGGAGGTATATTTTCCAAGCCCTTCGACTGAAAGGTTGTAAATATTTCCCCACATAACAGAGGTGAAAAGACCAGTCAACACCAGGAACACTACGTTTACAGGAATGTTGCCCAGACTGTAACGTCCTATCTCGATAGTAATTTTAGCAGGAGTGAAAATGGTGATCAGTATGAATATCATGGCCATCACTGATGAGAACTGGAGCATGTCGCGGCTGGAGAATTTCGAACCGAGCGAACCTCCAACCAGCCGGCCCAGAAACATGCAGAACCAGTATATTGCCACTATGGCGCCAGCGGCGCCAGGCCTTACACCCACTTCATGAATCAGATAGATATTCGTCATGTTGGCGATGCTGACCTCAACGCCTGTATAAAGGAAGACAGCCACAGCGCCGAGTACAAAATGCCGGAAAGAGAAACAGCTGTATTGTCCGTCACGGGCTATCAGCTGGTCCATCGCCGCCTTTGTATCGGAAATCCTCTCTGTCTCAGGAATATCAATGAACAAAATAGCCAGTATGGCAAGCGCAAAGATGGAAACCATGATGATGAACATCGGATTCACATCGGCAATTTCAAAATGAGGAATGCCGTCCACCAGCCCCCTGACCTTGATGGAATGGCCCATGATAAGGCCGACTACAAAGGGCACGATAGTAGCGGCTATCGAGTTCATGGCACCTCCCCACTGAATGAGCTGGTTTCCTTTGTTTCCGCCGCCGCCAAGTGAATTCAGCAACGGATTCACCACCGTATTCAGCATGCACATGGAGAAACCTGCCACAAAAGCTCCGCAGAAGTACAGCCACAGGCCTCTGGAAATCTGACCCGAGAAAAACATAAGCCCAAGCCCGATAATACCTACAGTGACCGCCACCAGCAACGAAAATTTATAACCATATTTCTTCAGCATCAAGCCGGCAGGAATACCCATGCAGGCATATGCGATGAAGTTGGCGAAATTTCCTAACTGAGCAACGCCCATCGACACCCCGTACTGGGATTTCACGATAACTCCGAGCGGATTCTGAAGCCCTGTCACGAATGCTATCATGAAGAAAAGCACATAAGACAGGATAATGACAGGCAAATATTTCCGTATTTTCATAAAAGTCAGATTTTAAATTACCACAAAGGAGGGCGGCCCGAGATCTCTTATGGGCCACCCTGAATCGTCCTGGCAGTGCTACAGCTCCCAAGCCAGAGCGGAAGCGCCCAGAATAGCGGCGTCAGACTCTTTCAGCTGTGAGAAGACTATCTTTATCTTTCCACGCCACAAAGGAAGCACGTTTGCATTCATAGCATCCATTATAGGCTGATAAAGATACTCTTTGGCACGGGCCAGCCCGCCAAAAAGCACAATTGCTTCAGGTGCGCTGAAAGCCACAAAGTCAGCGAAAGCCTGCCCAAGTATCTTGCCTGTAAACTCGAATATTTTCAAAGCAAGCTTGTCTCCTTCCTTGGCGGCTTCAAAGACATCCTTAGAAGAAATGCTGTCCAGGCTTCTGAGAACTGACGGCTCATCGCTGAGTGTCAGCCATTCGCGGGCAGTGCGGGCAACACCGGTAGCCGAGCAATAAGTCTCCAGGCAACCGGTTTTTCCGCAGTTGCACAGACGGCCGTTGTTCCTCACAGCACATGTATGCCCGAGCTCTCCTGCGAAACCGTCATGGCCATAGACCACTTCGCCATTTATCACGATGCCGCTTCCGACACCTGTGCCGAGAGTGATCATAATGAAATTCTTCATACCTCTCGCCGCTCCGTAAGTCATCTCTCCTACTGCGGCGGCATTGGCGTCATTTGTCAGAGCGACTTTGAGCCCGTTCATCCTCGATGAAAGCAGTTCAGCGAATGGAATGGATTTGCTGCCTCCCCACGTCAGATTCACTGCATTTTCTATAGTTCCTGTATAATAGTTCGCATTTGGTGCACCGATGCCTATGCCGCGGATCTTCCCTTCAGAGCCTGATTCAGCGATGATTTTAGTCAAGGCATCAGCCACATCTTCAACATAATCTTGAACATCGGTATGCGTATCGGTACGGATCACCGTCTGCGAGAGGACCTGGCCTCTCATGTCCACAATACCCATCTTGGTAGTCTGACCGCCTATGTCGATACCGACTACATAAGGTTTCTCTATAATATCAGTATTCATGATCATGATATTTCATTTAAATCTACGCTTTCTTCACTCTCGAACCGAGCACCGCATACCAGAGGATATACAGGATGGCGATGACCACTACCCAATAGCTGACCATATAACCGGCAGCATCAGCGATGGCATTCTGAAGGAGAGGAAGGATACCTCCGCCGACCACCATCATCATGAATGCGCCGGAAGCAAGAGCCGTAGCAGAACCGAGGCCCTCGACAGCAAGGTTGAAAATCGTTCCCCACATGACAGAAGTGCAGAGACCGCAAAGCACGAGAAGAAGTGCGGAGAGAGGTACCTGTACCATTCCGAAACCGGAACCGGTGAATACCGGCATGGATGTGCTGACTGATGAAGGGACGAACATGGCTGCAAGAACAAGTACTGCTGCCACTGCAGATACGCAGCCGAGCTGTGTCCGGCTGGAAACGGCGCCGCTGATGAAGCTTGACACGAAACGTCCTATAAGCATCAGGAACCAGTATGTTCCAGCAACGAAACCTGCAATGGTAGCAGCGGTCTTAGGATCGAGTCCTGCACTGCTTTCGGCATCTGAAAGATAGAAATTCAGAGTGCCAGGAATACCTACTTCCACACCCACATACAGGAATATTGCTATCACACCGAATACGAAATGACGGTATTTCCAAGGACTTTCCACGCGGCCGCCCTGGTCAGCGGACTGAGGATTCTCGATAGGGACGAATGCGAGGATGAGGAAAGTCAGGAGGAATACGCACATCGCGATGTACATGACAGGGTTCACATCAGTGATGACAGTATCCTTGGTCACGGCACCGATAAGCGCACCCACGAACATAGGCGTGATGGTACCGAGCAGAGAATTGAATGTGCCGCCTATCTGGACGAGCTGGTTGCCTTTCTTACCGCCGCCTCCGAGAAGGTTCAGCATAGGATTCACTACCGTATTGAGAATACATACCGAGAAACCTGCCACGAATGCACCGAGAAGATATATGAACCAGTTGGCCGGAAGACCGGCAATGGCAGAACCGACACCGACGATTCCTGAAAGGAACTGGATAAGCACGCCGAAGAAACCCAAGGCAATAGCGAGAAGGGCCGTTTTCTTATAGCCGACTTTCATGATAAGCTTGCCTGCAGGGATACCCATGAAAAGATATGCGAGGAAGTTCATCATGTTGCCCATCATTCCGAGAGCATTCGAACCGTCAATACCGGGCTGCTGTTTCCAGATCACGCCAATAGGAGCCGCAAGATTCGTCACGAATGAAATCATTCCGAAAAGGAAGATCATGGTGATGATTGCGACAAGATTACCGTTTTTTTTCATTGTTGATTAGTTTTTTATTTAATTATTAATTAATTGCGGTCCCATTCAAGGCCCAGTACGGATTTCGTCAGCCTCAAAAATTGTCGAAAGTTACAAATTTTTCACCATTGAACAAAAGTATTTGCCGGCAACTTGCCTTAAAGGCACAAATTGGCATGGCAGGAATCCAAGACTCCTGCCATGCCAATATTATTAAGGCTGATCATACCTTTGCTTATTGACCGACAAACTCCAGTTTTTGCGACATGGGAGGGGGGGGTGAAGACACACTGACGCAATTTAAATGAAACCTATCAGCTCTAACGTAATTGGAAAATGACAGGGAATGTACATGTTACCCGTACTACTCTCCCGCCCAGTTTTCCCGGTGTCCACTTAGGTGATGAAGACACCACCCGCACCGCTTCCGCATCAAGACCAGGAGAAACACTATTAAGGACTTTTACATCTGTTACACTTCCATCAATATCTATTGTAAACTGAAGTGTTACCCTACCTTGGATCCCAGTTTCTTTTTCAGTATGCACTAACCTTTGGTTTACCCATTGAGAAAAACAATTAGGCAATTAATTAGTCGTAATAGGTTCTATTTAGTCGTAAATAGTCGTAATTCGGCGTATTTAGTCGAAAATACCGATTATGACTTAACATACCACATCCTGCCTTTAAGAATGATTGCCCCTGCTTCTTTCATTTCCACAAGAATGTTCCCAACCATTCGTTCCTGCTGTTCCGAAGTCTTGGTTTTAGGAAGTACATCTTTGAGATAATCAAATATTGCGTCTCGTTTTGTTCCTGCCGAACCAGCATTTTGAAGATACTGCAGAATCATTTGTTGGAGTTTTGCTTTATCCAGTCCTCTGGTGCGAGTATAATGTGGTAACTGCTTTGTCTTTTTAGCGATATCAAGGGATATGCTATATTCAGAAACAGTCCCCTCTAAAAGGCCTCTATTCAATAAATCTATCACATTCTCATCAGAAATTCGACGTCCTTTTTGCACTGAGTCCAAAAGAATACAATCCTCCAATGTCAATGTGTTGTTTTCCTTGAGCAGCTGTGTATATTTTTCATTGATTGTATTCCCATATATTGTCACACCAACCTCTTTATTTAATACATCTATTTCGTAATCAGGCATCGGGAAATGACGACGTCTTTGTTCATTGAACATCTTTTTAATGCCACGACTTACGGTGTCTATCATGTTGAAATTCACCATTGCACGGCAAAGACACTCATTTCGGAAATGACGTTGAGGTCCTTTGGTTTCCAAAGCCTTTTGCAGAGTACCAGGAATAAAACTACCTCCATTTGCATAGTAAAGCCATCCGGGATTTTCTACAAAATTGATACGCTGCTGTAAAGTATAATCCTGATGTGCAATAGCATTATGCAGTGCCTCACGAATAGTGTAGTCGTCATATTGCTTCATTGTCTCCGGGAACAGTGTTCCTCCTGGCAATTCTCTCATTGTCAGATTGTGTATCTTGCTCAAGATTTTGTCAACGGTGAGAATAAATGGAGCAGTGAAATGTTCATAATCTACGACATTTTGGAATTCGTCCCGTAAAGTCCATGTAACTTCAACTACAGCAGGACGAAGTTTAAATACAGAAACAGGTTTTCCCAACAGAATAATAGCTGTACGAGTCAGTTTCCCATCGATCATTATTCCACTATTGGAAAGAAAATCTTCCACCGTCCATGCATCAATTTCCTCAGAAGGAATATTAGAAGAATGTACCTTTTTGAACATAATACGGGCTTTCGCTACAGCCAATTCATCCAAATCCGCTATTGTCGCATTAGGAACAATTTCAGCGGACCAATCTTTGGCTTCAAAGACAGGTTCTTCTAGAATAACGGCAAGCCGTTCTTGTGTCATCTCCACCAACGAATCTTCGACACGCTGCCATGCTTTTTTATGAGCATAAACCGGACGTCGAGGTAAATGTTTTGGAATATGGATTATCCAAACCGTTTTATGTGTATCCTCTGTAGTATATTCGTCAATACTTAAGCCTTCGGAAGAAAGATTGGTACAATGCTCTATCAGTTTCCATACAGCAGATTGGGCATTCAAATTAAACTTGGATAAATCTGTCCCGACAATTGCCAATGTTTTATCCTGCACACCGATAACAAGATGTCCTCCCTCCATATTCGCTATGGATGATACATATGAAATGACATCATTCTTTTCATCTCCGGCAAAGGAATTCTTAAGATTTTTCATTTCTTTCCACTCACAGCGTGCATTCTCTTGCGGAAATTCACGAATCAAGTATTGTTGAAGCTCTTTTGCTGTCATAGCATTTTTTATTATCCTCCTTAAATATAGGAAAAATATGCATATCCGCATTATTACCCAGGAAAAGATTGCAGGTCGTGAAAGTTCGGACGGCGTGGCCGCCCGTGGCCTCGTGAACGGGAGGGACCCGCGCCGCAAGCGTGAGAGGGATTTACCGGAGCGAATATTTACGACCTGCTTAAAAGCAAAGCGTATTTTTACGGATGGTCAAAAACTACAATATATTCGTTCCACTTGCCATAAAGGCACAAATTGAGGGTGACCCATTTTGGTCACCCTCAAACGTCTTTCTTCGAAAGACTGAACCCATCCTAACCCCCTCTGCTCGCTTTCGAATGTCCCCCGGACATTCTCATAGAACCGCTCTCGACCCCTATTAGGGGGATCTCGCTCCTTCCAGTCGCGGTCACTTCGTGACTTTTGACCCACCCTCAATATTATTTAAGGCCGATATAACCCTATTTCGGAAGATTGAAGGCGACGGACATTTCCTTCATCTGTTCCAGCGTCATGCCGTCAGGTTCATATCCCATGCACCTGGAGGCAATGTAAATCTGCGCGGACTTGTTCAGCACATCCACCTGGTCGAAGGCTTCCATGATATCGCAGCCCACGGCGAAGACGCCATGTTTTTCCCACATGACCACATCATAGTCCTCCAGTTCGCTGATGGTCGATGCAGCCAGATCAAGAGAGCCTGGCAGCTTGTAGTCCACAATTCCCAGCCCTCTCGGACAGAAAGCCTTGGTCTCGGGAATCATGCTCCACAGCAGATTCGAAAGGACATCCTTTTTCAGGAACTTGTCCGTGTGCGACATGGCTACAAGCTCGATAGGATGTGTATGGAGCGAAGCCTTGTAGTCCAGTCCCCTCTCCACGAAATCATTGTGCACAGCCAGATGCGAAGGAAGTTCCGATGTAGGCTTCACCGGGAGATCCGCCACAATCTCATAGCTGGAGCAGTCGTCCAGTATCCTGATGACGGACCCGTTCTCCATCGGCCTCCTGGCAAGATCACGCATCCTTTTGTTCGTTCCCTTGCAGAAAAACCAGCAGCCTTTCAGGCGGGGCAGAGTGAGACCTATCTGTACAGGAGCACCTATGGCAGGCATAGCCCGCATGGAATCATCCACGTATTCAGTGATATTCACGGTGATGTTTCCACCGTTTCTTTCCGCCCAGCCTTTCTGCCAGAGATAGCCGGCTACCTCAGCCACGTCTTCTATCTGCCTGGCCAGGGCAGGACGTCCTTCAAGTATTGATTTGTCCATATATCTTAAATTTTAAATTAACCAGTTACAAGTTGCCGAAAGCGTCCTTTTGCGGCACCTCTCTCCCGACTCAGAAGATATTCGGGAAAACCAGAGAGAATATCAGTATCGCCAGACCGCATACCAGCACGGCGGATGTCTTCGGGGACACGCCTTTCCATTCTTTCAGGATTATACCCCAGACATT
>CASEOO010000001.1 GCA_949289565.1 uncultured Bacteroidales bacterium | reverse complement strand
TCTTGAATAAGTCGGAATGAGTACCTGTTCTGGCAAGTTCGAGTATCTGTAATTCGTTGTTATCTGTCTTTTTGTATATCAACAGCCAATCCGGTTTGATATGACATTCCCGATAACCGACATAATTTCCCCGTAAAGCATGGTCTTTCTTCTCTTTAGGTAATGGAATGTCGTTGGCCAGTTTATAGATAACATCATTGAGTTCTTCAATAGGAAGATTCCTGCGTTTTGCCAGTTCCCAGTCTTTTCTATACTTGCTGGTAGTTGCAATCTGTCTCATTACTTGTATGCTTCAAGATAATCCTCAAATGTCTTGTAGACTGTCACATTCCCGTCCTCAATATCTTTCATCGCCTGCAAGGTCTCATCGTTTGGGGCATCTATAACTCCAAGAGATTTCAGATAATTGACAAGGCTTTTCCCCTCCCTTGTCCTTTCGTTTATCGTTATCGTATATGTTGCCATATCAACCTCCTTTGTTTGTCATCTCCTGCAAATATAATCTTTTTATCCTTAACCGGATATTGGGACAATAAAAAAGCACCTGCATTTTCATGCAGGTGCTTCAATCATAAAGGCTTCTGAAAGCCGTTTCCGTGGTCCCAATAGGGCTTGAACCTATGACCCCCTGATTATGAGTCAGGTGCTACTAACCAACTGAGCTATGGGACCGAAAACATTCCTGCCCGTCTCGCGGACAGGAATGCAAATATAGCAATTATTTTTTAAACTGCAATATCAGACTTTGATCTCGACCTCAACACCGCTTGGAAGCTCAAGCTTCATCAGGGCATCAACTGTCTTCTGAGTTGAATCATAGATGTCCAGCAGACGGCAGAATGAGTTGAGCTCGAACTGTTCGCGCGACTTCTTGTTCACGAAAGTCGAGCGGTTTACAGTGAAGATCTTCTTATCGGTAGGAAGTGGAATGGGACCATTCACACGAGCTCCTGTAGAAGCCACTGTATCAACGATCTTCTTGGCAGACTTGTCCACCAGCATGTGATCGAATGATTTGAGTTTAATTCTTATCTTTTGGCTCATATCAATAATATTCTACAAATTAAACTTTCGGTACTATTCGTCCTCATCGACATTCTTGTAACCGCTCTTCTCGATGATCTCCTTGGCGAGATTTGCCGGAACTTCAGCATAATGGTCGAATGACATGGTGCTGGTAGCACGGCCTGAAGAAATGGTCCTCAGAATAGTCACATAGCCGAACTGCTCTGCGAGCGGAACGAAGGCTTTCACAATCCTGGCGCCGCCAGTAGTGGAATCCATCGCATTGATCTGGCCGCGACGGCGGTTCAGGTCACCTACGATATCACCCATGTAATCCTCCGGAGTCACGACTTCGAGAGACATGATTGGCTCAAGGAGAACCGGCTTTGCCTTAGGGCATGCGTGGCGGAATGCCTGACGTGCGCAGATTTCAAATGAAAGCTGGTCTGAATCGACAGGGTGGAATGAACCATCCTTCAGCGTCACTTTCAGAGACTGCACCTCGTATCCTGCAAGAACGCCGTTTGCCATGGCTGACTTGAAACCTTTCTCAACAGACGGGATGAACTCCTTAGGAACGTTTCCGCCCTTCACCTCATCGATGAACTGAAGTCCTGTCGTCCCTTCGTCAGCAGGTCCGATCTCGACGATGATGTCGGCGAACTTACCGCGGCCACCGGTCTGCTTCTTGAAGACTTCACGATGCTGGACAGTACCTGTGATGGCCTCCTTGTAGTTCACCTGAGGAGCACCCTGGTTGATCTCGACACCGAATTCACGGCGGAGACGGTCCACGATGATATCCAGGTGAAGCTCACCCATACCGCTGATGACAGTCTGGCCTGTCTCATGGTCAGTCTTCACAGTGAAAGTAGGGTCCTCTTCAGCAAGCTTTGCGAGAGCGATACCGAGCTTGTCCAGATCTTTCTGAGTCTTAGGCTCTACGGCAAGTCCGATCACCGGATCCGGGAACTCCATAGACTCAAGAGTGATAGGAGAGCTCTCCACACAAATAGTATCGCCAGTGCGCAGATCCTTGAATCCTACTGCGGCGCAGATATCACCTGCCTCCACGAATTCAATAGGGTTCTGCTTGTTTGAGTGCATCTGATAGAGACGGGCCACACGCTCTTTCTTGCCAGACCTGGTGTTCAGGACGTAAGAACCTGCATCAAGACGGCCTGAATAAGCTCTCAGGAATGCCAGACGTCCCACGAACGGGTCAGTTGCGATCTTGAACACGAGAGCGCAGAACGGCTCCTTGGAATCAGGACGACGCTCTTCCTCGTCACCTGTATTAGGGTTTGTACCCTTGACTGCGCCCTTGTCGAGCGGAGACGGAAGATAACGCATCACTGCATCGAGCAGGAACTGAACGCCTTTGTTCTTGAACGAAGAACCGCAACATGCAGGCACGATAGACATATCGATCGTAGCCTTTCTCAGAGCGGCGATGATTTCATCCTCTGAAATGGAATCAGGATCTTCGAAGAACTTCTCCATGAGGGACTCGTCATACTCTGCGGCGGCCTCGATCAGTTTCTCTCTCCAGGCAGCCACGTCAGCCTTCATCTCCTCAGGAACATCAGTGACCTTGTAGTTTACGAGCTCCTCGGTATTGTCATAGATCAGAGCCTTGTTTGCAATCAGGTCAACAATACCCTGGAACTTGTCTTCTGCACCGATAGGGAGACAGATAGGAACTGCCCTTGCTCCGAGCTTTTCCTTGATTTCTTCGACAACAGCGAGAAAATCAGCACCCACACGGTCCATCTTGTTTACATATGCTATCTTCGGAACCCCGTACTTGTCTGCCTGACGCCATACGGTCTCTGACTGAGGCTGTACACGGCCTACGGCACAGAAAGTAGCCACAGTACCGTCCAGCACACGGAGAGAACGCTCGACCTCGACAGTGAAGTCCACGTGGCCCGGAGTATCGATCAAGTTAATCTGATAAGTATCCCCTTTGTAATGCCAGAAAGCGGTAGTCGCAGCCGATGTGATGGTAATACCACGCTCCTGCTCCTGAACCATCCAGTCCATGGTGGCAGCTCCCTCATGCACCTCTCCTATCTTGTGGGTCTTCCCGGTATAGTAGAGAATACGCTCTGAAGTAGTAGTCTTACCGGCATCGATGTGGGCCATAATACCGATATTCCTGGTGAATTTAAGATCTCTTGCCATTTGTTCTTAACTTAATTGGGGATTAGAAACGGAAATGTGCAAATGCCTTGTTGGCCTCTGCCATCCTGTGCATATCTTCTTTTCTCTTGAATGCAGCGCCTTCGCAGTTATAAGCCGCGATGATCTCTGCAGCAAGTTTTTCTGCCATAGAGTGGCCGGAACGCTTGCGGGCGAATACGATCATATTCTTCATGGAAAGTGAAATCTTCCTCTCCGGACGCACTTCTGTAGGCACCTGGAAGTTAGCTCCGCCGATCCTGCGGCTCTTCACCTCTACCTGAGGTGTCACATTTTCCAGAGCTTTCCTCCAAATATCTAGAGGAGCCTTGTCAGAATCTTTCATCTTCTCGCCTACCATGTCAATGGCGTCGTAAAAAATAGAATACGCGATACTCTTCTTCCCCTGCAACATAAGATTGTTCACGAAACGTGTAACCATCACGTCGTGATACTTAGGATCTGGAAGTAGAATCCTCTTCTTAGGCTTCGTTTTTCTCATTGTCTTGAAAAATTAAAAATAAAAAATGATTACTTCTTAGATTTCTTCGGCCTCTTTGCACCATAGAGTGAACGGGACTGAGTCCTGCCCTCTACACCTGCAGTATCCAAAGCTCCTCTAAGGATGTGGTAACGTACACCCGGAAGGTCCTTTACACGGCCTCCCCTTACAAGCACGATTGAGTGCTCCTGGAGGTTGTGGCCTTCGCCCGGGATGTAGGCATTGACCTCTTTCGAATTGGTAAGACGTACACGGGCTACCTTACGCATTGCTGAGTTAGGTTTCTTAGGTGTCGTAGTGTAGACACGCACGCATACGCCCCTTCTCTGAGGGCAAGCATCCAACGCGCGAGATTTACTCTTGATCTCGATAACCTCGCGCCCTTTGCGAACTAATTGTTGAATTGTAGGCATAAATGATTGTTAATCTTTATTTTATGTAACCTTTCCCCATTTTTTGGGGTTGCAAATATACGGATAAAAATTTAATTATCAACATTTTCACTTCAAAAAATGTTGATAATTACTTTTTCCTGGCCCGGGACATCTGCCGCTCATAGCGGTCAATATAGCGCTGAAGCATATCGGCATCCTGCTTTGCCCTGTCCTGAATCTGCCTCAATGCCCTGCGTTTTTTCGCCCTGGCTTTCTCGGCCTTCCTGTCCAGCTTAGCCTGAGCCCTGTCAGCATCAGCCTTGTCCTTTGCCGCCCATCTGGCCTCGCGGGCGGCTATCCTTTCCTTTTTCTTCTTTTCCCGCTCTGCCAGCTTCTTCTCACGAATCTGCGCCTTTGTCAGCTCAGACACAGGAATACTGTCGAGCCTGGCAATGGAGTCAGCCTTCGCTACGCTGTCTGCCAGAGCCAGAGAATCAGACACTGCTTTCAAGCTGTCCGCCAGAGCCAGAGAATCTATCCTAACCTGCTCCAGCGAGTCAAGCCGCGCCACCGCTATCGAATCTTTGATTTCCTGCCGCCTGATTTCCTCCAGGCGCTCTTGATTCTGCCTCTCCACCGAACGGACATGATTCAGAGAATCCCTTATGGCTATCTGAAGATAAATATCATCTATATATCCCGGGAAATATAGGTCAGTCTGCGCATAACGCGCCCGCGGGCGGGCATTGTATCTCGTCCTCTCCGAAGGCCTGAGATCCAGTGAAGTCACGGCTTGCCTGTCCTGAGGCCTCTTCTCCGGCATCCAGTTGAAGCCTTTCAGTTTCCTGTCCTCTTCCGACAGCTGCACCACAGGATAAGCGTCGCTGACAGCAGTGTCGAAATAATAAATCCTGTTTATATTCCCGTCCTTGAACACAGCCGAAAGCATCTTCGAATCTTTCTTGTTCACGGTGGCCAAGGCATCATTCTCCTCTATATAGAAAAGCGCGGCGGCCCCTCCGAGAGCATCAAAACGCGACAGTTCGCCTTCCGGAGAAAAATAAGCCATCATTTCCGCCCCCTTTATCTGATCATAATGGGTAGTATCCTCTTCTATGTGAATAAAAGCATTCGACATCAAGCTGGCCTTTTCCATCGCATTGTTCCTCACCACCACAGATATACTGTCGGCATTGTATTGCTGAGTGATTTCATTCCATATTACTGGCTCCTTGAAAAGCCGGGCGAGCGAATCCAGGTCACAATACAGCAGCGAATCGCAGACCACCTGCATATTTTTCCTGAAAATCTTCACATTCCGCAACGCCACCACAAAACCGATCTTCGTTGTGTCAGGCTCGATATTCGCCAACGAGTCCGCCAGCGCGAGCGAATCCAGGCCCGAGGCTAATGTATCCGTCACCGACAATGAATCCAGGCCCGAGGCCAATGTGTCCGTCACCGACAGTGAATCCAGGCCTGAGGCCAATGTATCCGCCACCGACAATGAATCCAGGCCTGAGGCCAATGTGCCCGTCACCGACAATGAATCTGTGGCGGCTTCAGCCCGAGCCAATGCTTCTGCAGCCTGCACCGCCTTCAAAGAATCCGCGGCGGCCTTTGCCTTCGCCCGTTGTTCAGCCTCCATCTGTGCCTTCTTGTTAGGATCATTTGCAGCCGCTTCAGCAGCCTTCTTGGCAGCCTCCTCAGCTGCCTTCCTTCTGAACTCTGTCACCGGGTCTATGTCCAGATTGGCCTTTCTTGTGGCGGCTTCAGCCACTGTCAGTGAATCTATCTCAAACATTTTCAGAGTATAGTGTATCAGGGTGTCCGCCCCGAAATACACAGTGTCTTTCTGACCATCCTCCTCTGTGACAGCTACCACGGCGGGGTCCCTCGTAAGGGTCACAGTAGAAATGGAATCCACATAGTCAAGCCTGCCTGCCAGGCCATATACATTTCTGGTTGTATCCGTCAGCTGGACATTGCCGAACATCTGTATATCCGAAGTCGTCCTGTTGAAATACAGCGAATCACACCAGGCTTCCTGCGTATCCGACATCAGATGCACATTCTTGCTGAAAAAGAAAAGCTCACGCGCCCTGTCATACCACCCATGCTCGGAAGACAGCATATTGTTCTCCTTCCAGGCATTGGTCCCGGACCCGAAGGTGGCCAGGGACTTCTCTGACTGGTACTTAAGGGTATTTGTCTTTATAAAAATGGAGTCAGTGAACATATTGACGTCAGTCGCGAAGTCGAAAGTCTTGATTTTCGAATCATAAGTGCCTGTCTGGCTTTCGATGATCTGCCCGTCCTTGTCGCGCATGGAGCCGCCTCTGAAGAACACAGCCACACTGTCTTTGGTGTTGTAGTCCAGGAACTTGGTGCGCAGAGTATTCCTGTCCTTGTCCTGCAGCTGCACTATGTCTCCCCTGAACTCCGCGAGGTCAGTATCTATATAGTACTTCATCTTTTCGCTGTGCAGCTCTGTCTGGTCCTGGATAATCTGCACATTGCCGATGGCATCTATCACCCTGGTGTCGACATTCCAGAGCGCAGTGTCACAGAGAAGATAAGTGTTGTTGTGAAAGAATCTGGCAGGACCGACGATTTTCCTGAAGCTCATGCCGTTGATTTCCAGCAGCTGGGCGCTTTTCCCGCTCAGCAAGCGCACGAGGCTGTCTTCAGGCTCCTCCTGCCGTTCCTGGGCTGCTGTCCCCAGAAACAGCATGGCCGGGCAGACCAGCGACATGACTATGCTGAAAATCCTCCGCATACCTACTCTTCCGTTCTGAATTTAGCCGACCATTCCTCGTGGCTGAACGGACAGTCTTTGAAAATAGGATCTATGACTATGTATGTATCGGCAATTTTTTCCTTGATGAAATCCTCTATGGCTTTCATCGCCCTTTCATTCTGAGCCTGGTCCAGAAGAAGCGTGTAGTCCTCCGAGAAGGAGGCAGTGTGAGAAGGGATGATCTTGTCCACCCTGATGATTTTGTAAACAGTGTTTCCTGAGCGCCCCTCGTTGTCCCTGGACTCAAAAGGTGCGGATATCTCACCTTCTTTCAGATCTTTGATGGCATTGTAATCCTCAGGCTTCAGCTGGTCTATCTCAAAATATGCCGAACCTGTATTCGGATCTGCCATCTGGCCTCCGTTCGTCCTGGTGGCCGGGTCCTGCGAATAGAATCTGGCAGCCAGGTCGAATGACACAGCCCCGTTCTGAAGCTCTGTCTTGAGGCTGTCCAGCGTCTTGAAGGCCTTCTCCATATCGTCAACCGTATACTCCGGCTTCATCAGTATATGGCGGGCATTGAACATGTCCCCTTTTTTCTCGAGCACCTCTATGATATGAAAACCGTCCGGCGTCTCCACTATCTGGGACACAATGCCTGGCTTGAGAGCCATCGCGGCATCTGAGAAAGCCGGCCAGAAAACAGACTTTGAAGCCATGCCCAGCTCTCCGCCGCGCCTCGCGCTGCCTGGATCCTGAGAATAAATCCTAGCGAGGACTGAGAACTTCTCTCCGTTCATAATGCGTTCACGTATAGCCAGCAGGCGGTCCTTGACTGCCAGATTGGCCGCCTCGCGGTCAGGATATATGCATATCTGGCTGAGCTGATATTTGACCGGCACTATAGGGAGGTCAAGAGAGTCCGTAGCTTCGACATACTCCTGCACATCGAAAGGCGTCATCTCAGGCGCTGAAGAAGCCACATTCTGCTGCATCTGCTGCGTGAGGCTCTGGTCCTGGAGGGTCTGCCTCCACTCCTGGCGGAGCTTGTAGAGAGGCTTGCCGAAATATTGCTCGACATTCTCGTCACCGCCGAGCTGAGTCCTGATATTGTCCACACGATTCCTCAGCTCCGCCTCCACCATGTCATTGTTCACTGTCAGCGAATCAAGCCTGGCCTGTATGAGAAAAAGCTTGGCTGTCATCATCTGCTCGAGCAGTTCACAGCGGATATTCCTGTCAGAAGCCATTCCCTGCGCACGCATGACCTGCACCTCCTCTTCGAGCTGCGAAATAGATATCATTTCGTTTCCGACCACTGCGACAGTCTTGTCTATGACTCCGTCCTGATATTGCTGCGCCGCCAGCGGCAATATTGCCGCGAATGCGGCAGCCAGAACTGCAGGCACTCTGAGAAATCTGTTTTTCATGTCCTTCAATTTTAATTTGTTTCAGCCATCAGGCCGTCAATATATCACAAATTTTCCTTTTGCGCGTGCATCCTCGAGCAAGTCCTGTTCCAAAGCCGTCACCAGAGCATGCCTTCTGATGCCTATGAGAATCCCCCTGATTTCTGCTTCGCAATATTCCAGAGGAAGATAGCCGCCAGCCTCTATATAATCGGAAATATAGGCGATGTCCAGCTTGTCATAGTCAGTGTCCCGCACCTGGATGAAAGAATTCCGCATCTTGGACAGCAGTTTCGTATAGTCTTCCTGTCCGAAATCCCCGGCCAGCTCCTGAACGCTTATCCATTTCCCGCCGTAGTCAGTGTATCTGTCTGCAGAAGCATATGCCAGGCTGTCTACATATGCCATGTCATCGAGATTGTCTGATGCTATGTTCTTCTTTATGAGCTCTATATTTGGAGAGTCAGCCGATATCCTCATGAAATGCGCTTTGACCAGAGGAACTCCAGCCACGAATTTCTGCTTGTGAGAATCATAATATGCCTGAAGCTCTTCCACAGTGACGCTTGTATCGAGGCGCTCGTTCACATACCTCTGCTCATAACGGTATTTCAGCAACGCCTTGCGGTACTCCTCCACCTCTTTGGACACATCTTTTTCCTGCTTTGAAAGCTGCGCCTCGGCTATATCTGCATAGACCAGGTCTGAGGCCCATGAATTTATATACTGCATCACTATCTTCATGCTGTCCTCGCGGGATGTTCCCTGAGGCACCAGCGCAGCGATATCGCTCTGGCTGAGCTTGTGCTGGCCGACTTTGGCTATGACTTTCCTGTCGTCGTCAAAAAGTGACGAAATCGCCTTACACGATGAAAACACCGGCAAGGCGACCATGAGAACCGTCAAAGACAAAATCCAGCCTTTCATCCTGCGGATTATCTTGAATAGTTAGGGGATTCACGGGTGATGGTGACATCATGAGGATGCCCTTCCACGAACCCGGCATGGGTGATGCGGACGAATTTCGCGCTGCGGAGAGTTTCGATATCCTTCGCGCCGCAGTAGCCCATACCTGCACGGAGACCTCCGACGAGCTGGTAAACCACTTCAGAGAGGGTACCCTTGTACGGCACCTGGGCCACGATTCCTTCCGGAACAAGTTTCTTGATATCGTCCTCCATGTCCTGGAAATACCTGTCCTTTGAGCCCTGCTGCATGGCTTCGAGCGATCCCATTCCCCTGTATGACTTGAATTTACGCCCGTTCAGAATGATAGTCTCTCCAGGAGACTCCTCGACTCCGGCGAAGAGAGATCCTGCCATGATAGTGCTGGCTCCTGCCGCCAGAGCCTTGACCACATCTCCCGAATATCTGATGCCGCCGTCAGCTATGACAGGGATGCCTGTTCCCTTGAGCGCGCTGGATGCCATCATCACAGCTGAAAGCTGAGGCATGCCGACACCTGCTATGACGCGGGTCGTGCAGATCGAGCCTGGCCCTATGCCTACTTTCACAGCGCTTACACCTGCATCTGCAAGTGCCTTCGCGCCCTCGGCTGTCGCCACGTTTCCTGCCACGATCTGGATGTCAGGAAGGGCTTCGCAGGCTTTCTTGATCACATTGAGCACGCCTACAGAATGGCCATGGGCAGTATCCACCACCACTGCATCTGCTCCGGCATGCGTAAGCATCTCGATACGTTCAATGGTATCTGACTTCACACCTACAGCGGCAGCTACCAGCAAACGGCCTTTAGAGTCTTTTGAAGCGATAGGATTGTCCTTGATTTTCATCAAGTCCTTGTAAGTGATAAGCCCTTCGAGCGTGCCGTCTTTGTTCACTACCGGGAGTTTCTCGACCTTGTAGTTCCTCAGAAGCTCGGCAGCCTCGGACAGGCTTATGCCTGCAGGCGCGGTCACCAGGTTCTCCGAAGTCATGATCTGGGAAATCGGCTGCTTCATATTGTCCTGGAAACGCAGGTCGCGGTTAGTCACGATGCCTATCAGATGCATGCTGCCATCCACGACAGGGATTCCTCCGATATGGTGCTGGGCCATCATGCCCAGAGCATCGCCGACCGTAGCGTCAGGACTGATGGTGATAGGGTCGTCGATCATGCCGTTTTCAGCTCTCTTGACCTTTTTCACCTGATTCATCTGCGCCTCGATGGTCATGTTCTTGTGAATGACACCTATTCCGCCTGCCCTGGCCATGGCTATAGCCAGATCAGCCTCTGTCACAGTGTCCATAGCCGCTGACACTATAGGGGTCTGCAGTTTGATGTCTCTTGAAAACCAGGTGGTGACGTCCACCTCTCTCGGGAGCACTTCTGAACGTGCCGGAATCAGCAACACATCATCGAAGGTCAGGCCTTCGGGAATCTCGTAATTGGTAAATGTCTGCATGCTCGAAAATTTTATAATCTGCAAAGATAGTGTTTTTTGAGTAAAAAAATCAAATTATCCTCACACGTCACCCACTAATACAGCGCCGTCTGTGCCGGAATATCGCAGATCTGGCATCAGAACATCTCGCCTCCGGGCTCACCTCGCAAGCCTTCCCTGCCATGCATCCCGTTCCTCCATGCGCCTGTCCAGCATACGGAGCAGCTCGAAATTACGCACCAGGCCCCACGGGGTCTCGTTCACGAAACGCGGAGGAACTTCTCCTGCTATCCGTTCTATATAAAGGTCCGGACGCAGCCTCTCCAGGATGTCGATGATGAAATCCAGATACTCCTCCAGCCCGAAACGCAGGAAATCCTCCGGTCTCCGGCTATACTCCTTCTCCATAGCAGTTCCCTTGATAATCTGCAGCTGATGGAACTTCACTGAATTCAACGGCAAGGCATTGATCAGCGCCGTCTGGTCCAGCAGCATCTGCCTGGATTCACCGGGAAGCCCCAGGATGAAATGCGCACCTGTGCCGATTTCCCTTTCCGCAGTCATCTCCACAGCCCTCTTCGCACAAGCAAAATCATGACCTCTGTTTATTCTTCCCAAAGTCGCATCATAACAAGATTCTATCCCGTACTCGACAGTCACCACCGGCGCATTCAGAACATTTCCGCCGAGAACCCGCCGCCATCCAGGTAAAAGACTTCCGTCTTTCAATGCCGCTATCATGTCCAGTTTTTCACCGTCCACGCAGTCAGGTCTGGTCCCGATGACTATTCCGACCACCTCCGGATGGTCCAATGCCTCCGTGTACAGGGCACGCAAACGTTCAACTGGAGCATAAGTGTTCGAATAGGCCTGAAAATAAGCCAGATAATGGCCGGAATTACGATATCTGACTCTGTGGAATTCTATCCCCTCGTCCATCTGCTGGCGCAATGACTTTCCTGGAGTGCTGTACCCTGGATGGAAAGCGGCATTGTCGCAATAAGTGCAGCCTCCCCTGCCGACGGTCCCGTCCCTGTTCGGGCATGTGAAACCTGCGTCCAGGACTATCTTCTGCAGCCGTTCACCATATTTTTCCCGATAATATCCGACAAATGTCCGGTATCTTTTACCATCTGCGAATTCCATATGACTTATTTTTCTGCAAATGTCATAAAACTTTTCTTCTCAAGAAAATTTTACAAGGAAGTGTTTTTTGCAAAGAACATTTTTGATGCATTTTTGTTTTTTATAAAAAACACGTCTATATTTGCAGGCAGAAATATTCATTAGACTGATATCAACATACAAAGATATGGAAAGGCTCTTCGAAAGGCATGACGAGTATTTAGGAAATGTTCCGGCTGATTTCATAAGAAATTTCATGAATACAGTGAACTGGGACAGCAGGCTGATATGCATAAAGGGGCCAAAGGGCGTAGGGAAGTCGACACTGCTTCTGCAGAGAATAAAATCTGAATTTCCGCAAGGCAGCAGGCGCGTTCTCTACTGTTCTGCCGATACAGGTTATTTCACGACCCACTCGCTTACTGAAACTGCGGATAGATTCGTAAAGACCGGAGGCACCCACCTTTTCATAGATGAAATCCACAAATATGACGGGTGGAGCCAGGAATTGAAAGAAATCTACGACCTGTATAAAGGCCTGCACGTGGTAGTCAGCGGAAGTTCGCTTCTGGAAATAAACAACGGGAAAGCGGACCTGTCGAGACGAATGATAGAATACGAGATGCCCGTACTGTCATTCAGGGAATACCTGATGTTCGAAACAGGAATAAAATTCAATGCTGTCAAGCTGGAAGAGCTGCTTCGAAATGCGTCGGGATTCTGCACCGAAGTCAGGAGCAAATGCAGGCCGCTGGAGCACTTCGGACAATACCTTAAATCAGGATGCTATCCGTTTTATTTCGAAGACAAGGCTTCGTATGGCTTCAGGATAGAAAACATCGTAAACTACACCATTGATACAGAACTTACTGTCCAGAGAAATATTGAAACCGGGAATGTCAGAAAAGTCAAGGCTCTGCTTCAAGTCATTTCCGGCATGCTGCCTTTCGAAATCGACATAGCCAAAATCTCCAGGAATATCGGAATCCAGAGACTTACGACTTTGAAATATCTGAAGTATCTGGAAGAGGCAAAGCTTATAAGACGGCTGTTCGCCGGTCTCGACACTACAAGTGACCTGCAGAAACCGGACAAAATTCTTATGGACAATCCGAATCTGCTGTTCGCTCTTGCACAGGACATTCCGCTGAAAGGGACTGTCAGGGAAACATTCTTCTGCAACCAGATTTCAGGCGCAGGACACTGCATAGAATATGGCGGGCTGAAAACAGGCGATTTCAGGATAGACGGGAAATATGTTATCGAAGTCGGAGGACAGGACAAAGGATTCAGCCAGGTCAAAAACGAAGAAAACGGCTTTGTCGCGGCTGATGATATAGACTCTGCCGTGTTCAGGAAAATCCCTCTCTGGGCTTTCGGGTTTCTGTATTGAAAGATAAAGTGTTTTTTGCAAAGAACATTTTTGATGCATTTTTGTTTTTTATAAAAAACACATCTTATTTGGATTCAGCCTAATGCATTATTAATCAATATTTAAGTAAAAAAGTTGAAGGGCTGACACAAAAGGGTGCTTTTGGTCATCCTCAAACGTCTTTCTGCGAAAGACCGGGTTCTCTTACCCCCCCCCTGCACCCCTCTCATCGGCGTTATTTCAGCAAACTATGGGGTCCTCGGGGAAGTAAAAAAAGAAATATCTGCATCCTCTGGCCAATGTTTTTCTTTTTCTTGCGACAGATTTCAAAATCCTTGAATAATTTAGCCTCAGTATTGATCAATGTTTGTGCGGACGGCTTTGCCCGGCTTGCTAACTGAACTGCG
The DNA here is from genome assembly GCA_949289565.1 of uncultured Bacteroidales bacterium. Taxonomy (GTDB): domain Bacteria; phylum Bacteroidota; class Bacteroidia; order Bacteroidales; family UBA932; genus Cryptobacteroides. Next base: position 1,205 of record CASEOO010000001.1, on the reverse strand, counting down.
TGCATTCGGCCGATTTGCAGTCAGCGCAAACAAAGGAACATTTAAATTCTTTATTTATGACAAGCAGTGCAGTAGAAAACAGACCTGCCGGCAGCAGGCGGGCTGTCGTGCAGAGGTATGTGGACATTCTGACCGATGCAGGGTTGAAGGCGGTCTTCGGCAACCAGAGGAACAAGGACGTGCTCGTCGACATGCTCAATGTCATCCTCCCTCCGCACAGGAAGGTGGCGGACATCACTTACGAGACCACCGAGATTCCGGGGTTCACTCTGTTCAACAAAAGCGTGAGGTTCGACCTGCGATGCCGCGGAGAGGACGGGAGGCAGTTCATCGTCGAGCTCCAATGCTACCATCAGGCGAACTTCTTCAGACGATGTGTCCTGTATGCTTCAAAGGCCTACGACTTGGGATCCCAGAGAGGTGACGGACAGGAATATGACATCCCTCCGGTGTATTTCATAGGACTCCTGGACAAGGACCTGCAGGACTTGCAGAAGTTTTCACCTGAGGACAGCATCATCTCAGAATATACTTTCCGTGAAAAAACCACGATGATGGTTCCCGATGAGACTATTTTTACTATCTTCGTGGAACTGAACCGCTTCGGGAAGGAACTTGAGGAATGCGAGACCCTGCTGGACAAGTGGTGTTTCTCGCTGACGCACATCAACACTCTGGACAAGCTTCCCGACGAGCTGAGGACAGAGGCTTTCGAGCGACTGTTCCAGGCATGTGAAATCGCGCGGTTCGAGCCTGAAGTGAAACTTAAATACGAGAAAGAGATGATCACGGAACGGGACTACTACAATATGCTGAACACTGCAAAGGCTGACGGTTTGGCTGCAGGGTTAGCCGAAGGCGAATCTAGAGGTAGAGCTGAAGGTCGTGAGGAAGAAAAGATCCGGATGGCAAAAGCGTTTAAAGAGCAAGGTGTAGCTGTAAGTATTATTGCTACCGCTTCAGGATTGTCTGAAGCACAGATAGCTGAATTGTAGAAAATTGTATGAGCCAGACATGAACCCCGAAAGTTTTTTGTCTAACTTTCGGGGTTCATGTCAAAATTACTTTTGGGTCGTTTAGTTTTGCATTTCTAAATTAAAGATTAAATTTAGAAATAAGGAGTTGTAGTGAACTAACTTTGGGTCTAGATTATATCTAAAGGCTGAATCAGACTACAACTCCTGTTTTTCGGAGAATAGCCAGTT